>CAYSTX010000015.1:21423-30694 GCA_964434035.1 uncultured Acetobacteraceae bacterium | reverse complement strand
GATGACGACCGGCCGGTGCCGCGCGACAACGGTCTCACGCGTCTCGTAAACAAAGAACTGCATTCGATCGAGCTCGAGCAAAAGGTCGTTTGGAAACTCGATGTCGGCCTTGTCGATCTCGTCGATCAGAACGACGGTCGGCGTCTTCGACGCGAACGCCTCCCAGAGCTTGCCGCGCACGATGTAGTTGCCGATGTCGCGCACCCGCTCGTCACCGAGCTGCCCATCACGCAGCCGCGAGACAGCGTCGTATTCATAGAGACCCTGCTGCGCCTTGGTCGTCGATTTGACGTGCCACTCGATCAGCGGCCGGCCAAGGCTCGCCGCCACCTCATGCGCGAGCACGGTCTTGCCGGTCCCAGGCTCGCCCTTGACCAGCAACGGCCGCTGCAGCGTGACCGCGGCATTGACCGCAACCTCCAGCTCGCGGGTTGCGATGTAGCTTGCGGTGCTCGTGAATCCGGTCATGTGCTGTTCCATGTAGCCTGCGGCCGTCTTGAAAACGGGACGAGTGTCACGCCCGGCATTGAAGGCGGCAAGACCCGGCGGTAGCGTCCCCGACCGCATCAAGGTGCGAAGGAGCGAAACGCAATGGCGACCACGATCGAAAGCCTCGCCGCCGAGTGCCGGCGCATCCTCTCGGCCGACCCCAGCCCCGCCGGCCGCCGGCAGGTTTCGGCCCTGATCGAGGCGGCGCTGAAGGATCACGATTTCGTTGCGCGCACGCTTACCGACGATCTGCCGGAACGGAAGGTACTGTATGAGGACCCCGATCTCGGGTTCTGCATTCTCGGCCACAATTATAAGGGCGCGAAAGCGAGCCATCCGCACGATCACGGCCCATCCTGGGCGATCTATGGTCAGGCGGCCGGCGAGACGCTGATGGATGATTTCGCGCTAATCGAACCGGCATCGCCGGACCGCGCCGGCAAGGTTCGCCACACGCGCCGCTACAAGCTAACGCCGGGGATGGCGTACGTTTATGACGAGGGCGACCTGCACGCGCCCACGCGCGAGGGGCCGACGAAGCTGCTCCGCATCGAGGGCATGAACATGGACCGCGTCAGCCGCCTCGCCTACGAGGCCGTGTAGGCGGCCGACGCGACCGATCCGTCACGCGGCCGCTTGCTGCCCCGCAACCGTCGGCGTGCCAGCGAGCGTCGTTCGCCGCATGTCGCGCACCTGCTTCGCGTCATACCGGCGGGCGCGGTGCATGGTCGCGCGGTTGTCCCACATGACGAGATCGTGCGGCCGCCAGACATGCGCATAGACGAAGCGTCGATCGGTCGCGTGCTCGGTCAGGTCGCGCAGAAAGGCCCGCGCCTCCGGCACCGGCCAGCCGATAATGCCGCCCGCATGCGACGACAGGAACAGGGATTTCCGTCCCGTCACCGGATGCACGCGCACCAGACGCTGCCGCACGGGCGCGAACCGTACTCGCTCCTCGTCCGTGAAATCGGTGAAGCCGAGGATGCCGCGCGAGTAGAGCTGGCTGTGCTCGCAAATCAGATCCTCGATCTCGGCACGCGTCGCGTCGTCGAGCGCGTCATAGGCTGCGCGCATGTCGGCGAATTCGGTGTTACCGCCCGCCTCCGGAATGACTCGCGCCGACAGCAGCGAGTACATGGCGGGCGTCGCCTTGAACGAACTGTCGGAGTGCCAGAGCATATTGCCGAGGCCGAAGAGCCGCCGCCGGTCATCGCGCTCGACGACCTTGCCCTCGCGATCGAGGTTTGAGATGTCGTTCAGCTCCATGCTCAGCCGCCGCTGGGCGCCCTGCGCGATGTCGCCGGTCGCTTGTTCGAGTTCTCCGAACCGGCGGCTGAACGCGAGCTGCTGCTCGTCCGTGAGCTTCTGGTCGTGAAACACGAGCACCGCGAACCGGTCCATGCCGGACGAGATCGCGCGGACCTCGTCGTCGGTGAGCGTGCGGGTGAGATCGAAGCCCTCGGCGACCCCGGCGAAGTCCGGGCGGTCAGGGTCGATGGGCGTAATGCGCTGTTCCATGACGGTCCTCCTCATGACGACGGTGTGATCCCGCTTGCGGCAAAGGCTACGCCGGACAAGGATCGGCCAGCAAATCAAGGACCGATGCATTGACGGACGGTGCTTTTCGGCTGACGCGCGACGCGCTCGCGGCCGGCCTGCTGCAGCGGATGATCGCCGAGCACGCTCCCGATATGCGGATCCTGACGGATGAGGAGCGCGCCCGCTCGCTCGCCGAAACGCTGGCCGCGCGGCCGGAGGATGTGGGGTCGGATGGCAGCGTCTGGCTATTCGCGTATGGCTCGCTGATCTGGAACCCGGCGATCATGTTCCACAGGCAGCGCCGCGCCTCCGTCGAGGGCTGGCACCGTGCGTTCTGCCTGTCGACCACGACGGGGCGCGGCACGCGGGATAACCCCGGGCTATTGCTTGGCCTCGACCGCGGTGGACGATGCGAGGGCGCGGCGTTTCACATCGCGGGAGAATGCGTGGCCGAGGAATTGGCCCTGTTGTGGCGGCGGGAGATGCTGGCCGCGGCCTACATCCCACGCTGGATTCCGCTGCTCGATGAAACCGGCACGCAGTTCGGGCACGGCATCGCGTTCACCATTGACACGGAGAGCACGGCCTACGCCGGGAGCACCGTGTCGAACGACGAACGCGTCCGCCGCCTCGCGACCGCGGAGGGGATGCTGGGCAGCTCGGCCGACTATCTGTTCAACACGCGCGACAGCCTGCAAGCGCTCGGGATCAAGGACCCGAACCTCGACACCATCGCCGATCAGGTCGAGCGACTCCGGCAGGAAGAGAAGCTGCGCTAGACGAGTTCCGGGGTCCGCGTCCGGGCAGGCTCCGTCGGCGCCGGAGCCGGCGGCAGCTTCGGGATCAGGCAGTCGGGCAGCGGGCGCGGTTTCGGCGGCGCCGGGGGCTGTGACCGTGATCCGCCGCCACCACCGCCGCGCCGCATTATGCGCAGATCTAGGAGCGCGATCGCCATCGGCACGCCGACGGTCAACGCGCCGCCCAGCAGCACCTGGGTCGTGGCCGACATCATCATGCCACCAGCTCGAAGCGCGTCGTCTGCTCCATCCCTTCGCCGAACCAGGCGCTAACCGCCGCCGTCCGTGTGCCGACATACTCCGGCACGCCGGCTTCATCGAGCTGCATCGGCAGGTCGTGGCCGGGGATCAGCAGCGTGCCGGGCCGTGCCCGCCAGCGGCGCCAGATCGCCTCCATCGACGCGCGGCTGAGCGCCGGGTCGTCGGTCATGTCGGCGGTCCGCGACAGCAACTCCGCCCGGTTCTTCGCGGCGTCCCCAGTAAACAGGACGTCGCGCTCCGGGCCGGTCAGGTGAAACATCAGGTGGCCCGGCGTATGGCCGGGCGCGGGGTGCGCGGTCACGCCCGGCAGCGCCGAGTCGCCGTCTTCGAGCCGCCGCAGACGGGGCGAGTACTGCAGCGCACGCACATAAAGCTCGGGCACCGGCCCGGCGCCCGGCGGTACGGAGATGGACCAGTCCAGCTCCGCGCCGCCGATCGCGATCTTCGCGTTGGGGAACATCACCCAGTTGATCGAATGGTCCCAGTGACTGTGCGTCAGCAGCACGTCGGTGACGTCGGCCGGAAGCAACCCGTGGCGGGCCAGCTGCTGGACAATTGGCCCCCGTTGCCCAAACGACCCGACATCAACCAGCGCGACGCGCTCATGGCCACGCAGCAGTGCGATCGTGCTCCAGCCAAGGCCGCCGTGACAGACGGACTTGCCGGGATAGCCCTGCACCAGGATATCGAGCCGCCACATCGGAACCTCCCACCGCACGGCGCAACGATCAGCCTAGCGGCGGCGCTCCGTTAGCGGAAGCGGTGTGTCAGAGCGGCGTCTAGTCGCCGACGACCGCCTCGATCACCCGCGCCGCCAGCTTCACGGCATCCGCCTCGAGCGTGCGGAGATGCAGCTCGGGCGAGAGCGGCGGCTCATATGGCGCATCGACGCCGCTGAGCCCCGAGATGCGTCCGGCATCGGCGCGCGCATAGAGGCCCTTCGGGTCGCGACGGCGGCATTCCTCGATCGGCGTGTCGACGAAGACTTCCAGGAACTCACCCGGCGCGAAGCGCTCGCGCGCGCCGTCGCGGTCGGCGCGATACGGCGAGATCAGCGCGACGATGACGATCAACCCGGCATCCGCCATCAGCCGCGCGACCTCGGCGGCGCGGCGGATGTTCTCGACCCGGTCGGCCTCGGAGAAGCCGAGATCGACGTTGAGGCCGTGGCGCAGATTATCGCCGTCGAGCAGCGTCGTGTGCAGCCCGGCCGCGTGCAGCCCACGCTCCGTCAGATCGGCGATGGTCGATTTGCCCGCGCCTGGCAGCCCGGTGAACCACAGCACGCGCGGCCGCTGCCCCTTGATCGCGGCGCGGGCAGTGCGGTCGATTGCCTGCGTCTGCCAGACGACGTCGGTCGCCGGCGGGTCGATCCGCAGCACGATGCCGGCCGCAACCGTCTCGGCGCTGGTGCGGTCGATCAGCACGAAGCGACTGAGGCTCGGGTCGGACGCGGGCATGTCGAGCGCCACGGGTGCGACGAGGCGGAGGCTGACGTCGGCGACGACTCCGTCGCGCACCGCGTCGGCCGTGGCGGACGACATCGTCTCGAGATCGAGATGGCCAAGTAGCCGCGTCACTGTCGCCGCGACCGTCCGCGTACCGACCCGAAGCAGATAGGAGCGGCCGGCGAACAGCGGCGCGCCGGCGAGCCAGACGATGCGTGCATCGAGCCGCGCCGCGCGCGGCGGACCGGGCGGGGCGGCGAGCACGTCGCCGCGGCCGACGTCGTGTTCGTCATCAAGCGCGATCGCGACCGCCTCGCCCGCCCGCGCTTCCGACCGGTCCCCATCGAGCGTTACGATGCGAGCAATGCGGGCGCCGCTCGACAGCACGTCCCCCGGCCGCGCCATGCCGGCCGTGATCGTGCCGGCGTAAAGACGAGGCTGACCCTCGGCACGCAGCACGGTCTGCACCGGCATCCGGAACGCGGCGGACGCGTCGCTCACCGCCGGTTCAATCGTTTCCAGTACGGATAGCAGCGTCGGCCCGCGATACCAGCGCGTGCGCGTCGACATGGACGTGACGTTGTCACCGTCACGGGCGGCAACCGGGATCGCGGCAACGACCGAGAAGCCAAGCGCTGCGGCGAGCTGCGCGAATTCGGCGACGACCGCGCTGATCCGCTCCTCATCAAAATCGATGAGGTCGATTTTATTGACCGCGAGCACCACTGCCTTCACGCCGAACAGCGCCAGGATCGCGGCGTGCCGCCGCGTCTGCGGCAACACACCGCGGCTCGCGTCCAGGAGCACGATCGCGCAATCCACCTGCGACGCGGCGGTCGCCATGTTGCGGGTGTACTGAACATGACCGGGCGTGTCGGCAATCATGTAGCGGCGGGCGGCGGTCGCGACGTAGCGCCAGGCAACGTCGATCGTGATGCCCTGCGCCCGCTCATCCTCGAGCCCGTCGGTCAGGCGGGAGAAATCGGGGGCGCCGTCCGGCCCGATCAGGGCGGCGCGCTGATCATCGGCGATCAGGCCCGCGTCATGCAGCAGTCGCCCGATCAGGGTCGATTTACCGTCATCGACCGAACCGCAGACAAGGAAGCGGAGAACCGAGCGCGCCATCAGAAATACCCCTCGCGCTTCTTGCGTTCCATGCTGTCGGAAGGGTCGCGGTCGATCAGCCGGCCGCCGCGCTCGGAGACGCGGGTCGCCTCGGTTTCCGCCACGATCTCCTCGGGCGTCGTCGCCTCGGACAGGATCGCGCCGGTCAGCGGCCAGCAGCCGAGGGAGCGGAACCGGACGCGTCGGGTCAGCACCGTCTCGCCGGGCAAGAGCCGCATCCGCGGGTCATCGGCCGCGATCAGCGCGCCGTCACGCTCGACCACTTTGCGGTCGGCTGCGAAATAGAGCGGCACGACGTCAAGCCGCTCGGCCGCGATGTAGGCCCAGACGTCCCGCTCGGTCCAATCGGACAGCGGGAAGACTCGAAGGCTCTGCCCCGGGGCGAGACGCGCGTTGAACAGGCGCCAAAATTCCGGTCGTTGCAGCCGGGGGTCCCAGGCATGGCCGGGGCCGCGCACGCTGAACACACGCTCCTTCGCGCGGGACGCTTCCTCATCCCGCCGCGCGCCGCCGATCGCGCAATCGAAGCTGTACATGTCGAGCGCCTGCCGCAGCGCCTCGGTTTTCATGACGCGGGTGTGCTCGGCGGCGCCGTGGTCGAACGGGTTCACCCCGCGCTCCAGCCCGTCGGGGTTAGTGTAGACGAGCAGTCGCAGGCCAAAATTCGCCGCCGTCGCGTCGCGAAACGCGATCATCTCGCGGAACTTCCACAAGGTATCGACATGCAGAAGCGGAAACGGCACCGGCGCGGGCGCGAAGGCGCGGCGGGCGAGATGCAGCAGGACGGTCGAGTCCTTACCGATCGAATACATGAGCACGGGATTGCGGCACTCGGCAGACACCTCACGCAGGATCTCGATGCTCGCCGCTTCGAGCGACGCGAGATGCGGGTCACGGGTCATGCGCGGACGCGCCCTAGTCTGAACAAAGGCTCGACCAAACCCGCCCAATCGCGCATCAAATGACCCTTGCGATACTCATGCGGCCCATGTGCGGCTGTCGTCCGTTACCGTCCGTTACAACCGCACGGCGCTCACGACCCCGTGTGCCATCAACTTATGCGCGCATCAATCGAGAACTCGCGTTGCTGGCGCCATATCAGGATTGTAATTTCCGATAAAAGACCGGGAGGCGAGCGATGAACGTTTTGCGGGGCAATAACGGACCGCGCTATCGCGCGGCGGCGCGGCCCGACGAGGCGTTCGCGCAGTTCGCGGTCCGGCCCCTGACGCCGGTCATCGGCGCGGAAATCGACGGCCTCGAGCTCGGCACGCTGTCCGACTCCGCGTTCAATGAGCTGTCCCACGCCTTCGCTGCCTATCAGGTGCTGTTCTTTCGAGACCAGCACCTGACGCCAGCCCAGCACCTCGCCCTCGGCCGCCGGTTCGGGACGCTGCACGCGCACCCGGCGGCGCCGCACGCAGCGGACGATCCGGCGCTAATGGTGATCCACACCGACGAAAGCTCCCCCCGCGCCAATGGCGAGGGCTGGCACTCCGATGTCTCCTGCGATGAGGAGCCGCCGATGGGCAGCATCCTGCACATCACGGTCTGCCCACCGGTCGGCGGCGACACGCTGTTTGCCAGCATGTACGCGGCCTATGAGGCGCTGTCGGACCGGATGAAGGCGTATCTGGAGGGAATGCGTGCCCTCCATGACGGGGAGCCCGTCTATCGCGGCACCTATGCGAACCTCGGCGTCGCCGACAAACCGGTCTATCCCCGCGCCGAACACCCCGTGATCCGCACCCACCCCGTCACCGGGCGGCGCGCGCTGTTCGTCAATCGCGGCTTCACGACGCGCCTGCTCGGCGTGCAGGCCGACGAGGGCGACGCGGTCCTGCGCCTATTGTTCGATCACGCGGAAAACCCGCTGTTTCAGTGCCGGTTCCGCTGGCAGGCGAACTCGGTCGCGTTCTGGGACAATCGCTGCGTTCAGCATCGGGCGATGTGGGATTACTGGCCCGCAACGCGATCCGGCCACCGCGTGACGATTGCCGGGGACCGGCCCGTCTGAGCGCGCACGGCCCGGCACGCCGCTTGCGGAGGACCTGAAAATCCGTACCGGCGGGAAAACAGTCGACGAGCGCGGGCGTAACGGCCGACAGACTGGGAGAACGGGTCCGAGCCCGGGTTTGTCTCGTATAGAACACGTAAGCTCGAAAATCTGGACGAGCTGCGGACGGGGCGCAAGCCGGCGCGTCACAAAACTTTAGCGGGATAGCAAACGCAGGTAAACAACCTGTGATTGCGTTTCGCCACGTTCGGGTTGTAGAAACCCCTGCGCCGACCGCCTTGCGTGCAACCGGTCTTTAGCAGGAGATATGCATGGCCGCCGTTACAGTTTCGGGAGCACAGGGAAGTACCCTCTCGCTCCACTTTGATTCGATTACAAATACTCAGATCGCCAGCCAGCTGGCATCGATCATCAACAAGGGTGTGGCGAACGGCACGATCGTGCCGTCGCAGGACCAATTCCTACCGCTTGGCAGCACCTCATCGGTCGGTCAGAGCCAGACCAGCGGCTCCTCGGGCGATGAATCCGATGATAATCCGGGCAAAAACCACGGCAAACATCTCGGCGACCGCGACGATGGACAATCGTCTGGCTCCACTGGTCAAGTCACGGGCGAATACATCAAGACGGAGTCCGGCTTGGCCGTGGCTCCTTCGGGCTATGATGCTATCGTCGATCTCGCACCGAACGCCGTCATCATCGGCAACTCCGACAACAACCAGAAGATCCTGGCCGGCGACGGCAACCTGACTTTCCTGCCGGCTGGCGGGTCGGGTACGATTGTTGGCGGCAACGGCAACGATAAGGTCGTCATCCCGGGTGGCGATAAGGGCGACTGGTCGATCAACCTCGGCAACGGCAACAACATCGTCTCGTCGTTCGGCAGCGGCGCCGATACGATCAGCGTCGGCACAGGCCGTGGCCTTATCACGCTCGGTAGCGGCCAGTCGGCCGTCTCAACCCTGGGCGACGATACGGTTGTAGGCGGCTCCGGCCCTGCGACCGTCTCGGCCCAGGGCGCGGGACCGCAGGTGGTTTATGCCGGCTCGGGCGACCTGAAGTTCGTTGGCGGCGACGGCGGCAACACCGTGTTCGGCGGCCAGGGCAGCGAGACGCTGTTCGGCGGCATGGGTAACGACGTGCTGCACGGCGGCAACGGCAACAACCTGATCTACGCCGGCGACGGCAACGCCAGTCTGTTCGCCGGGTCGAAGACCGACACCATCTACGGCGGTGCCGGCTCCGACACGTTCGCCGCCGGCGCCGGCCAGGCGACCATGTTCGCGGGCTCTGGCTCGGACGTGTTCACCTTCGCCAAGGGCTCTGCCGGTGGCACCGACCTGATCGAGGGCTTCAACAGCAACGACAAGATCGCGCTCAATGGCTACGGCAACGACGCGGCCACTCAGGCCCTAAATTCGCAGACGGTCGCCAACGGCTCGGTCACGATCACCCTCGCCGACCAGACGAAGGTGACGTTCGCCGATGTGACCAGCCTGACGAAAGCCAACTTCACCTAACACGACAACCAGACCGACCGGTCACGCGGGGCGCCGCGGAGGGACACCCCTCTGCGGCGCTTCGTCGTTTAGGCG
>CAYSTX010000015.1:2498-21323 GCA_964434035.1 uncultured Acetobacteraceae bacterium | reverse complement strand
GCCGCCCGAGCCGCCGCTCGATGCTGCGGCCATAGGCGGACATCGCGAAGCAGCAGACGAAAAAGACGGCGGCCGAAAACACGTAGCCCTCGGTCGCGAAGCCGAGCCAGGCAGGATCCTTCAGCGCCTGATTGACGGTGCCGAGCAGGTCGGCCAGCCCGACGATGGTCACCAGCGTCGTGTCCTTGAACAGATCGACGACCGTGTTGACGATGCCCGGCACCGCGATCCGCAGCGCCTGCGGTAGCACGACATGGATCTGCAGCTGCACCCAGTGCAGCCCGAGCGAATACGCCGCCTCGTCCTGCCCGCGCGGGACGCCCTGCAGCGCGCCGCGCACCACCTCGGCCATGTACGCCGCGTTGAACAGGATCAGCGCTATCATGGCCCGCAGGAGCCGGTCGACGCTGACGCCCTCCGGCATGAACAGCGGCACCAGAACCGCCGACATGAACAGCACCGTCAGCAGCGGCACGCCCCGCCACAGCTCTATGAACCCGATACTGAGCGTCCGCACGATGCCGAGGCGCGAGCGCCGCCCGAGCGCCAGCAGGATGCCGAGCGGCAGCGAGCCGACGACCGTCGTGAACGAGATGATGAAGTCAAGCATCAGCCCGCCCCAGTCATTCGTATCAACGAAGCGCAGCCCGGCGATACCGCCGACTAGCAATACACCCGCGAGGACCGGAAAGACGGTTATCAGCAACAAGGTCCAGAGCGCCCGCCGCCGCGCATTCTCCCGCAGCGCCGGGTACGCGAAGGCCACGAACAGCGCCGCCGCGAGGCCGAGTCGCCACCGCTGATCCGCCGGGTAATGGCCGAAGAAGAACGTCGGCAGCCGCATCCGGATGAACGTCCAGCACGCGCCCTCTGGCCCGCACGCCGCGCGCGAGACGCCGCCGATCGAGGCATCCGTCACCGCCCAGCGCCAGAATGGTGGCACGACCAGAACAAGCAGCCCGACGACGACGATTGTCAGCAGCGTGTTCAGCGGGCCGTTGAACAGGTTGCCCCGCAACCACGCGACCGCACGCCGCGCGGGGCCCGGGCTTGGCAGGACCGGCGCGGCACGCCGGACGATACCGACCGACATGTCGGCCGCTCCCTCCGGGATCATCGCTCCACCAGTGCGACGTGATGATTATACCAGTTCATGAATGCCGCGGTGAGCAGGTTGATCCCGAGGAAGATGGCCATGAGGATGAAGACTGTCTCCAACTCGCGGCCCGACTGGTTCAGCACGGTGCCGGCGAAGATCTGAAACAGCTCCGGGTAGGCGATCGCCGCGCCGAGGGAGCTGCTCTTAATCAGGTTGAGATATTGGCTGGTTAGCGGCGGGATCATGATCCGTATCGCCTGCGGCAAAATGACCTTCGACAGCACCTGCCCCGGCCGCAGCCCGAGACTCAGCGCCGCTTCGGTCTGTCCCTTTTGGATGGAGACGATCGCACCGCGCACGATCTCGGCGACGAAGGCCGCGCTGTAGATCGAGAGCCCGGCCCAGAGCGCCACCAACTCGGGCGGTACCTGGATCCCGTTGGCGATGTTGAAGCCGCGCAGCTCCGGTGTCGCGACATGGTCGATTCCGGCGATAATCAGGATCACCGCGGGAACGAGCAGCAGCAGCGCCCGCCCGCCGACCGGCCGCCCGGCGATGTCGCGCCGCCAGACGAACGGGATGGCGAGCAGCAGCAGGGCGGCGAGCGCGGCGAAGCTACCGGCGTACGGGCTGGCGTAAGGTGTCGGCAGATAGAGGCCGCGGATGTTGAGCAGCGCGCCCGCCGGGAAATGGATGCTCTGCCGCGGCCCCGGGAGGTTTTGCAGAACCGCGATGTACCAGAACACGATCTGCACCAGCTGCGGCGTGTTGCGCACCATCTCGATGAAGCCGAGCGCGATGTTGCGCACGAGCCAGTTGGTCGAGAGGCGCATGACGCCGACCAGCAGCCCGAGCAGCGTCGCGGCGACGATGCCCATCGCCGAGACGAGCAGCGTGTTGAGCGTGCAGACCAGCAGCGCCCGCAGATAGGTGTCGCCGACCTCCCAGCGGACGAGGTGAAACGGGATGTCGAAATTCGCGTGATCGGCGAGGAAGCCGAAACTGACCCCCATATGGCGGCGACCCAGATTGGTCGCCGCCGTCGAGGCCAGATACCAAGCGATCGCGACGACGCCCAGCAACAGCAACCACTGTGCCGACCGCGCGCGTGCGGATGCTCGATGCATTGTGCCGGGCGCCGCTTGCTACGGCATCAGTGCCACGTCGGCAGGGTCTGCAGCCCGCCTTTGTCGTAAAGCGCGTTCATGCCGCGCGGCAGACCGAGCCCGCCCGCGCCGAACGTCGCCTCGTACACCTCGCCGTAATTGCCGATGTCCTTCACGATCCGGCCGGCCCAGCCATTATCGACGCCCAGTGCCTTTCCGAAGTCACCGTCGAGCCCGAAAAACCGGCGCACGTCCGGGTCCGTCGGGTTCTGCGACATCTTGGCCGCCGTCTCCTTGTTGATGCCAAGCACCTCGGCCTCCAGCATGGCGTAGTGGACCCATTTGACCAGCCGCGTCCACGCCTCGTCGCCCTGGCGTGTGAACGGGCCAAGCGGCTGGAGCCCGCCGATCGTCTCGGGGATGAACATCCAGTCGCCGGGCTTCTTCATCGTCGACCGGGCGGCCGCGACCGAGCCGCCATCGTCGGTGTAGCCGTCGCAGCGGCCGGAATCGGCGGCGGCGAACGCCTCTTCCGGCTTGTCGAACAGCAGCGTGCCGATCCTGACGTTGTTCGCGCGGTTATAGTCCGCGATGTTGGTTTCGAGCGTCGTGCCGGTCAGCACGCAGATCGTGGCGCCGTTCAGGTCCTTGAGGTGCTGCGCGCCCAGGCTCTTCCGGACCATGAAGGTCTGGCCGGTGAAGAAATTAACCGCCGGCTCATCAAGGCCGAGCGTCGTGTTGCGATAGAAACTGTACTCACTGTCGCGGATCAGCACGTCGATCTCGCCCGAGGCGAGCACGGAGAACCGTTCCTTTGAGGTCGTGCCGATGAACTTCACCTTGGTCGGTGAGCCAAGAATCGCGTCGGCGATGGCGCGGCAGTAGGCGACGTCGAGGCCCTGCCAGGTGCCGCTCGCGTCCTGGAATGCATACCCTGGAATACCGGTGTCGATACCGCAGACGAGCTGGCCGCGTTGCTTCACCGCATCGAGCGTCGCGCTTTTCACGTCGGCCCGCGCGGCCGGCGTGGCTACAAGCAAGCCAATCGCGAGCATGCCGATCGCGGCCGCGGCCTGAACTCCATATCGCATCATGTCAGTATCCTCCCCTGTTTACCATGATCGATCAGCCCCGAGCCTTGGCCATGGACGGGCCGAAGGCATGGAGACTTGCCGATCCGTGGGGAGGTCGCAATCCCGTTACGGCGCCGAATTTCAGTCTGCCGCGCGATGACGGGGGCGCCCGGCACCGGGGTCAGGCGGCCGCGCGCCAGAGGTCCACGAACTTGGCGAGCTGCGCCATTTCCAGATCCGAAACCACGCAGAACACCATGTTGTCGTCGGTCCATTGGATATAATTGTAGCCGTTATGCTTGCCCGAATCCGCTTCCGGCATGGCCTTGCCCCCGCGCGGCCAGACATAAAAATCGATCACATGCTTATCTCGGCCATAGGCGAGGGCCGCGACCGGCCGCGTCGCCAGATAATCCAGCCGCCCGCCCATCAGCGGGAAGCCCGCCGACGCCAGATCCTTGACCGGCGGCGCGTAGTCGAGCCGTCCGTTGAACCACGGCTTGACCGTGTGCTGATCGGTCGAGGCGACATCCATCAGATGCCCCGGCTGCAAGGCCCGGATGTGGCTTGCGATGATGCGGTCCTCCATGTCCGGGCCGCGCGGCGGCATGAGCGCCAGGACCAGAACCGCCGCAACGACCGCGCCAATGCCGACGGGCAGGCCGCGCCGGACCCAGCGGTCGAAACGCTGCATCCAGGACTGCCGCACGGCGGCACGGCGCGACGCGGCCGGTTCGGCGGGAGAGACCGGCTCGCCCCGCTCGGCTGCGATCGACGCCTCGATCGCGCGTCGCAGATGCGTCGGCGCCGCATAGTACGGCAACTCCGTACGAAGCCGGGACGACAGTTTCGATAGCTCCGCTTGCCGCGCCCGGCAGTCGGGGCATTGCACGAGATGCGCCGCCAGCGTCGCGGCGCCGCTGGTATCCAGCTCGCCGTCGAGATCCGCTTGCAGAAGAAACTCCAGTTCGGTGCAGCTCGTCTCTGTCGTCATCGTCCACCTTCCCCGCCCGGAGATCGCGTAAGTAGTCGCCGGGCCCGCCATAGCCGCGACATCACAGTGCCGATCGGAACGCCGGTGATGTGCGCGATCTGCTTGTACGAAAGCTGTTCCAGCTCGCACAGAACAAGGCACTCCCGCAGTTCCACCGGCAAAGCCGCCAGCGCCGCGTCGAGCTGCGCCAGATCCTCCCGCCGCGCATAGGTCGCTTCCGGTCCCGGTCCCGGGTCTGGTATCTCCATCACGGTGCCGTGCTCGTCGTCGCTCATGGCGTCGAACGCCACCTCGACGCCCGATCGCCGCGTCTTCAGTTTCGCATACGTCGCGTTGCGAACGATCTGCAGCAGCCAGGCGCGGCCGTCGTCGCCGCGAAACGACGCGAAATACTGCAGCGCGCGCAGGCACGCATCCTGCACGATATCGTCCGCCGTCGCGGGGTCGCGCGCGAGCCAACGCGCCAGGTTGTACGCCGCGTCAAGATGGGGAAGGATCGCCTGCTCGAACGAGAGAGACGTCGGTTCCTCCGCCGTCATCGTCGATCCCCACCCCGCACAATCCACCCGCAGCCGGTCGCAACATTCTCCGGATGCGTCGCCCGACGCAATAGGGCGCGCCAGCGCGTTGAGCGACCACATCCGAGTTCACTGAACGACGACTGTCCCCTGCATGTGCGGATGCAGGGAGCAGAAGTAGTGATACGTCCCGGGCGATGTGAAGACGAACGAAAACGTATCACCCGTATCGAGCGGTGCCGACTTGAACGCCCGCTTCTCGGCGGCGTCCGTCACCGTGTGCGGGATGTCGTCCCGGTTGGTCCATTTCAGCTTCGTTCCCACCGGAACGGTGACGACCGCGGGCGAGAACGTGAAGTTGTCGATGTTGATCGCCGGCTCGTCTGCCCAGGCGGCCGGCGCAACCACGCTGGCGACAAGAAGCGCGCCCAGGCAGGCTCCTATCGTGATGACGTCGCGTCGTTGCATGGTCCTCATCCCAACGGTCACGCGGCGAGCGGCGTATCGACGATCGCGAGATGCGTGTCGCCCTGAACCTGATGGACGCGGGTGACGCCGAGTACCGAGTGCAGCTGACCGGCCGGCAGCGTCTTGATCGGCCCGGGACTCGGTGCCGTTCCCGGGGCCGGCTGCGGGAATGCCGTCGACCGCGCGGTGTGAAACGCGACGTTGCCTTCGACTTTCTGCATTACCTGATGGATATGCCCGTTCAGGACGGTGACCGAGCCAAATCGTTTCAGATAAGACAACGCCTCGGCGCCATCGCTCGTGCCCCAGCCCCAATCCTGGTAGACGATCCAAAGCGGGATATGCGCGAAGACGACGATCGGCTGGCTGCTCGGGCGGCCCTGCAGATCCTTCTCCAACCACTCGAGCTGTTCGCTTCCTAGATTACCGAGACCGCCGGACTTCAGGTCCTGCACGTTGTTCAGGCCGATGAAGTGCACGCCCTGCTGATCGAAACTGTAATAGCCACGGCTCGCGCCCTTGGTGAACCGCTCGAAAAAGGTCTTGCCCTCCTCATCGAGCACGTCGTGTTCACCCGGAACATAATGGGTGTCGAGGCCGGCCTCGCTGATGATCTTCTCGGCGGTGTCGAACTGCGCCGGCTTCGACAAGTGGCTGACGTCACCGGTGTGGATCATCAGCGCGGAATCGCCCTTGAGCTCCTTCACGCGCCCGATCGCTTCCTGCAGTGTTCTGGTGACGTCCGTATTTGGGGGCGCCGAAAAGCCGATATGGCAGTCGCTGATCTGCATGAAGGTCAGATCGCGGCCCGTGTCTGTCGCCGCCATCGCGCTCTTGCCCAGCAGCGATGAGCGCGGCACGCCGCCGCTGACCGTCCAGAGCACGCCGGTGCCCGCCCACAACATGCATTTCAGGACGTGGCGCCGCTCCGTGCTGTCGCTAGCGTTGGTCGTCTGCGAATGATCCATGGTTGACCCCTTTCGGCATGAACACATCGCCTAGATCGCGCTGGGGCCGATTTATTCCCGCGGCTCGTCATTTTTTTATCGGGAATATTGGGAGGGGACTCGTTGTCTCCACCTCGACGGAACAACCCGTCGAGAACGTTGCAAAGGAGACTACCATGAGCCGGATCATAACTGCCGCTATCAGCGTGCTGATGCTGTCGAATCTAACGGCCGCGTTCGCCGAAAGTAACAATCTCGCCGCGGTCGAGCACCCGGCGACGGGCGTCATCTTGTCGTCACCCGCCGCGGGTGCGACAGGATCGGAGTCGTATCCCGATTTCGTCACGTCGCAGGCGGTGCCGGTGACCGCGGGTGGCGTTCTCCCGACGAACGGCAGCGACGGGCCGGTGCAGACCGCGAATTCGCTGCCGTCCGGCTTCACGGTCGGAACGGAAGCGTCGAACTACGCGGAGTCCGTCCAGCGCAGCTTCGCGGCGCAAGCGCAGCGGGCGTCGATGGTCGCCGGAACCCACTCGCAGCACGCCGGCTAAAGGCGGCCGACAACAAGAAACGTCCGACAACAAGAAACGTCCGGACGGCGCCTGGGGGCGCCGTTCCCGTTTCAGGCGGCCGATTACAGCTTCGCGGGCGAAGTCTTGTTCAAGGAGGTCGTGCTACTCAGCGTCTGGGTCGTGCTATTCTTGGCTTCACTGTCTCAGAACGCATATCGGTTGGGCAAGCAAGAGACTAACTGAGGACTGTGCCTAACCTGGCTGACTGCGTCGTATGACGGCTTTTCCCAACGCCGTTCCATGACGAGCGCGCAGCACCGAACGCCAAGCTGAACCCGCGGGCTCCGTTAGCCACCCTTTTCGCCCGTTCCGGACACCCGCTGCTGGTCGAAAGTGGAAATTCAAACGGAGACACTATCGTCCGACCGGATTTACGGTCAGCACAGACAAGATCATTCAAAGCCAGGAGAGCCACCATGAAAGCAGTCGGCTACCATCACTCGCGCCCGATCACGGCGGAGGACGCGCTGGTCGACCTCGAGCTGCCAGTCCCGGTCCCAGGTCCGCGCGACCTGCTGGTCCGGGTCGCGGCAATTTCGGTCAACCCCGTCGACACCAAGGTCCGCGTCCGCGCCGAGCCCGACGCGGGTCAGCCGAAGATCCTCGGCTGGGACGCGTCCGGCGTGGTAGAGGCGGTCGGCAGCGAGGTAACGCTGTTCAAGATCGGCGACGCGGTCTACTACGCCGGCGCGATCGACCGGCAGGGGGCCAACAGCGAGCTGCATCTGGTCGATGAACGCATCGTAGGACACAAGCCGGCGACGCTCTCATTCGCGCAGGCGGCGGCCGTGCCGCTGACGGCGATCACGGCGTGGGAGCTGTTGTTTGATCGTCTCGCCGTGCCGTTCGGCCACAAGCGGCAATCCGGCACACTCCTCGTCGTCAACGGCGCGGGCGGCGTCGGGTCGATCCTGATCCAGCTCGTGCGCCGCCTGACCGGCCTCACCGTCATCGCCACTGCTTCACGGCCGGAAACCGGAGCCTGGGTCCGCGAGATGGGCGCCCATCACGTGATCGATCACCGCCGGCCGCTCAACGAGGGCCTGCAGCACATCGGCATCCCGCAGGTCGGCTACATCGCGAGCCTTTCCGGCACCGACAAGCATCTGCCCGCGATCGTCGAAAGCCTGGCGCCGCAGGGCAAGGTCGCCGTCATTGACGACCCGGCGACGCTCGACGTCGTGCCGTTCAAGCGGAAGAGCGCGTCCGTGCACTGGGAATTCATGTACACCCGCTCGCTGTTCGGCACGCCGGACATGATCGAGCAGCATCGCCTGCTCGACGAGGTTGCCGCCCTCATCGATACCGGCGTGCTGCGGACGACGCTCCGCGAGGAGCTTGGCAAGATCAACGCCGCCAACCTCAAGCGCGCCCACGCCGTGCTGGAAAGCGGCACGGCGATCGGCAAGCTGGTTCTGACGGGGTTCTAATCGGGGGCTTCCGGCCGGACAAAACGCGTTGCTCCGGCCGGCCGGCTTCCCAGGCCGGCAGAGAAAAGACATCATTGGTGCCATGACACCATTGACCCCGACCCTCGACCACCTCGTGATCGACGTGCACGCCAAGATGGATCAAGCCGTTCGGGTCTTTCAGTCGATCGGCTTCACGTTGACCGAGCGGGGTTACCACACCCTCGGCTCGATCAATCATCTTGCGATTTTCGAGACAGATTACGTCGAACTGCTCGGCGTGCCCGATGGCGGCGCGCCACGGACGGACATCGAGGGCTTTCCGTCCGGCCTGAACGGGCTCGTGTTCAAAACGGACAATGCCGACGCGGTCTACGACGCTATGCGCGAAGCGGGCTACGCGCCCGCGGCGCCGCGCTCCTTCTCCCGGCCGGTCAAGCTCGCCGACGGGACGAAGGATGCGAAGTTCCGGACCGTGCACATGCCGGCGAACGCCGTGACGTTCGGCCGCCTCTACTTCTGCGAGCATGGCACGCCCGAGCTTGTCTGGCGGCCGGAGTGGCAGCAGCACCGGAATACGGCGGCCTCTATCGCGCACGTCACCATCGCCTCGCGGAACCCGGCCGAAGCGGCCGAACCGCTCATTCGCATCTTTCCGCGCGAGGCGTTCCATACCGAGCAGGACGGCAGCCTAATCCTCCGCGCCGGACCGACCGAGATCGCCTTCGTGCCGCCGCCCGCGCTCGCGTCCTATGGCGAAGCCGCACCGGACCCGGCGGGACGCGCGGACTACATGGCCGCCGTTCACCTTCGGGTCCGCTCCCTCGCCGAGGCGGCGCGGGCGCTGGCCGAGGGCGGGGTCGCGTCGGCGCGGCGGGACGGGTCGCGGATCATCGTTCCGGCGCGCGATGCGTTGAACACGACGCTCGTGCTGGCGGAGTAACCGGCGGTGGCTGACACGCAGGCGGCGACGCTCGGCTGGTTCAATCTCGGAGACGCGGTCGATCGGACCGGGGACCAAGACGCGCCAGCCGTCATCGACCTCGGCGGTGAGACGCCACCGCGCACCTATTCGTACCGCGATCTCGAGGCGATGGCTGACGCGGTCGCGCGCGGCCTTACCGGCCGCTTCCCGCACCAAGGCGGCCGCGTCGCGATCCTGTCCGCGAACCGCGTCGAATTTCTCGCGTCCTTCCTCGGCGCCATGCGGGCCGGGCACGTCGTGGTGCCGGTCAACTTCAAGCTGCCGGCGGACACGGTCTCCTACATCCTTCACGACTGCGCGGCCGAACTCGTGCTGTGCGACAGCCAGCGCGCGCATCTCTGCCCGCCCGACGTGCCGCGCCTCGTCTTCGGTGAAAGCGGACCTGGCGGCTTCGATTCGCTGCTCGATCCGGGACCGTTCGCGCCGGTGCGGCCAGCGCCGCACGCGCCGGCGATGTTCCTCTACACATCCGGCTCGACCGGCCGCCCAAAGGGCGTCGTACTGTCGCATGAAAGCCACATCTGGGTGATCGGCGCCCGTCGCGCCAACGGTGGGAGCACCGATCAGCGGGTCCTCGTCGCAGCGCCGCTCTATCACATGAATGCGCTCGCGACGTGCCAAAGCGCGCTCGCGCAGGGCCATAGCATCGTGCTGCTGCCGAGCTTCGAAACGGGCGCCTATATCGACGCGATCGGCGCCTATCGCGTCACGGCGTTGACCTCCGTGCCGACGATGATGGCGATGATGCTGCGCGATGACGCGCGGTTGCGCCGCACCGATCTCTCCTCCGTCAACGCGATCCGCATGGGCTCCGCGCCGGTCGCCGCCTCGCTCCTCGACGCCATCCGGACGCTGTTTCCCTCCGCCGCCATCACCAACGCTTACGGCACGACCGAAGCCGGCCCCATCGTGTTCGCGCCGCATCCGGACGGGCTACCGACGCCGCAGCTCTCCGTCGGCGTCGCGCACCCTGATGTCGATCTCCGCCTCATCGGCCCATCGGGCGAGCCGGCCGACGAAGGCGTTCTGCAGATGCGGTGCCCGGCGCTGATGAACGAATACCACAACCTTCCAGAAGCGACGCGGAAGGTGATGACGGCCGACGGCTACTACATCACCGGCGACGTGTTTCGCCGCGATGCCGACGGGTTCTATTTCTTCACCGGCCGCGCCGACGACATGTTCGTCAGCGGTGGCGAGAACGTCTATCCTGGCGAGGTCGAAATCGTCCTCGAAAAACATCCGGCGATCCGTCAGGCGGTTGTCGTCCCGGTGCCGGATGAGCTGAAGGGGCAAAAGCCGGTCGCGTTCGTCGTTCTGAAGCCGGGCGCGACAGTCTCGGAGACGGACGTGAAGGCCTATACGCTGGCCAACGCGGCGCCGTACTTGCACCCGCGCCGGGTATGGTTTCTGCCGGAGATGCCGCTCGCTGGAACAAACAAGATCGACCGGAAGGCGCTGGCAGCGGAGGCCGCTCAGCGCGTTCAGTCGGACACGACAGAAGACGAAGAGACAAGAGGGGACGAATGAAAGCTCTCGTACTGCGTGAGCATGGCGGCAACGACCGCCTGCGTCTGGAGACCGATTTCCCGGACCCCGTGCCGGGCGAGGGCGACGTCGTTTTGCGCGTGCGCGCGACGTCACTCAACTACCACGACGTCTTCACCCGACGCGGGATGCCGGGCATCAAGATCGCGATGCCGGCGATTATGGGGCTCGATGTCGCCGGTGAAATCACCGCGATCGGCCCCGGCGTGACGGGCTGGTCGGTTGGTGACCGCGTGCTGGTCGACCCGATCAATCGTGTCGAAGGCGGCCTGATGGGTGAGACGACGCATGGCGGGCTCGCCGAACTGTGCCGCGCCCGCGCGCATCAGCTGATACGCATTCCGGACGGCGTCAGCTTCACCGACGCGGCCGCCCTGCCCTGCGCCTATGGCACGGCGCTCCGCATGATGCAGACGAACGGCCATGTCGCCGCCGGCGAAAAAGTACTAATCCTCGGCGCGAGCGGCGGCGTCGGCGTCTGCTGCCTGCAGCTCGCGAAGCTCGCCGGCGCGACCGTAATCGCCGCCGCCGGCACGGCCGAGAAGGAGGAGCGGCTCCGCGCGCTCGGCGCCGACCACACGATCAACTACCGCGAGAAGGACTTCGTGAAAGAAGTCTATGCGCTGTACGGCAAGCCGAGCCGCCGCGGCGCGGGGACCAATCAGGGCGTCGATGTCGTTGTCAACTATACCGGCGGCGATTCATGGGTGAAGTCGCTCCGCATCCTGCGCGTCGGCGGCCGGCTGCTGACCTGTGGCGCGACGGCCGGGTTCGACCCGACGGAGGATCTGCGGTTCATCTGGACGTTCGAGCTGAAGATCCTCGGCTCCAACGGTTGGATGCGCGACGACGTCGTGGCGTTGCTCGATCTGGTGCAGAGCGGCAGGCTCAAGGTCGTGATCGACGACATCTACCCACTCGACGGCGCGGTCGAGGCGTTGCGCCGGATCGAAGATCGCGAAAGCTTCGGCAAGGCCGTGATCGCGCCATGACCGATGTTCCGATGAGCCGCGAGGCGATCCAGCAGCGGCTGACCGACTCGCCCTTCATCAACTTCCTCGGGTTCGAAGTGATCTCGGTGGACGCAGCGGCCGAACAGGTCGTGATGCGCCTGCCGATGCGTCCGGAGTTCGAGCGAGGCAAGGATAGCGGCCAGTGGCATGGCGGGCCGATCGCGGCGGCGATCGACACCGTCGGCGACTACGCGCTGGTCATGCTGCTCGGCCGCCCGCTGCCGACGATCAACTTCCGCGTCGATTATCTACGGCCAGCGATCGACACCGCGCTGATGATCACCGCGCGCGTTCGCCGCAACGGCAAGAGCGTTGGTGTCGTCGATGTTGACGTATGCAACGACAAGGGCGCGCTGGTCGCTATTGGGCGCGCGAGCTACGCGACCCGGCCGGACTGATGGCGTCAGCCATCGCGCGCAGCGCGAACTCGACCGCACCGCCAGACCACGCGGCGATCCTGCGGCTGGAACAAGTGACGCGCCGCTTCGGCGGCGTCGTCGCGACGGACAACGTCACGCTCGACGTGCGGGCGAACGAGCTGCTCGGCATCATCGGGCCGAACGGCGCCGGCAAGACGACGCTCTTCAACCTGATCACCGGCTTCGCGCGGC
Source organism: uncultured Acetobacteraceae bacterium (assembly GCA_964434035.1). GTDB lineage: Bacteria > Pseudomonadota > Alphaproteobacteria > Acetobacterales > Acetobacteraceae > CAYSTX01. The sequence goes on along the minus strand of CAYSTX010000015.1, from coordinate 8,980 downwards.
CGAATGCCGGCCGCATCCTGTTTCACGGGCGGAGGATCGACCGCCTCGGGCCACACCGGATCGCGCATCTCGGCATCGCGCGCACGTTTCAGAACATTCGCGTCTTTCCTAACCTGAGCGTGTTCGACAACGTGTCGGCGGGCGCCATCGGGCGGCTCGGCTTCGCGCCGTGGCGCGCCGTGCTGCCGTCCCGCCGCGACGCGCGTGCGGACGAGATCACCATCCGGACATGGCAGGCGCTCGATCGCGTCGGCCTCGCGGACACCGCTGACTGGCTCGCGGTCGATCTTTCCTACGGACGCCGCAAATACCTCGAAATCGCGCGCGCGCTTGCGACCGGGCCGGAGCTTCTGATCCTGGACGAGCCGGCCGCCGGGCTGAATGAGGCGGAGACAGAGACGCTTGGTCGTTTCATTCGAGACCTAAGCCGCACCGGCCTGACCATCCTGCTGGTCGAGCACGACATGGGTCTTGTGATGAGCGTCTGCGAACGGGTCGCCGTGCTCGCGGCCGGACGGAAGATCGCCGACGCCGCGCCGGACGTCGTGCGCGCGGATGCGGCGGTGCGGACTGCCTATCTCGGCGATGACGAGCCATGAGCGACGCGGCGCGGCTCGAAGCGCGTGGCGTCGGCGTGCTGCTCGGCAGCCAGACCGTGCTGCGCGAGGTCAGCCTGACAGTTCCCGCCGGCGAGATCGTGTGCGTGCTTGGCAGCAACGGTGCCGGCAAGACGACGCTCATGCGCACGATCAGCGGCATCTACCGCAACGCGACCGGCCAGATCCGCTTCGGCGGCCGCGACATTCTTAACCTGCCGACGCAGGAGATTGTTGGCCTCGGCATCTCGCAGGCGCCGGAAGGGCGGCACGTCTTCCCGACGATGACGGTCGAGGAGAACCTCCGCGTCGGTGCGAGCCCGCGCCCGGCCACCGAGTATCGCCCGGGGCTTGCACGCGTGCTCGACCTGTTTCCAATCCTGCGCGAGCGGCTGCGTCAGCGCGCGGGCTCGCTGTCGGGCGGGGAGCAGCAGATGCTCTGCATCGGTCGCGCGCTGATGGCCCGGCCGCGGTTGTTGTTGCTCGACGAACCATCACTCGGCCTCGCCCCGCTCGTCGTGCGGCAGCTCTTCGACCTGATCAGCCGGATCGGCGCGGACGGCACCAGCATCCTGCTCGTCGAGCAAAACGCCCGCGCGGCACTGCGCGTCGCGCGCTACGGCTACGTCATGGAAAACGGCCGCGTCGCCCTTGAAGGCCCGGCCGAGAATCTGGCGCGCGAGGAACTTGTCGCCAGCGCCTATCTCGGCGGCGGCGGTCGCGCGGCCGTGCATGTCTAGTGCTCAAACACAGAGGAGGTTTGCCGTGCGACAGTCTCTCATGTGGATCGCCGGTGCGCTCGCGGTCGCGGGCGTCCTCGCCGCGCCGTCCGCCGCAACCGCCGCCGACCAACAACTCGTCATCGGCTGCGCGCTGCCGCTGTCCGGGCCGCTGGTCGGCTTTGGTCAACCAATCAAGCAGGGTCTCGACCTCGCCGTAGAAAAATTCAACGCGACGCATGAAATCGCCGGCGCGACGATCGTGCTCGACTGCAACGACAGCCGGGGCGACGCGAAGGAGACGGTGAACATCGCCGGCAAGTTCGTCGACAACCCTGCGGTCCTGGCCTCGATCAGCGACTTCACGTCAACCGCGACGATGGCGGCGGCCGACACATATGGAAAAGGCGGCCTGATCGAAATGACGCCGAGCGCGTCGCATCCGGCCATCACCGGCATGAACAAATACATGTTCCGGTCGAGTGAGACGGTGCCGAGCTATATCAATCCGCTCGCCGACTTCATCACCGCCAAACTCGGCAAGAAACGCGTCGCCGTCGTGCAGGTGCAGACCGATTGGGGCCAGTCGGTTGGCTCGACGTTCACGGCGCAGCTGAAGAAAGACGGCGGCAGCGTCGAAGATCAGGAAATCTACAACCAGGGCACGACCGATTTCCGCGCCATCCTGACGAAGCTCCGCCGCGAAAAGCCGGACGTGATCTTTCTTGCGATGCTCGAGGAAGAGGCCGCGACATTCATGCGCCAATATAAGCAGCTCGGCATGACTGACATCCCGGTCGTCGATTCCGGCGTCGGCATCACTGACCGCTCGATCAAGCTCGCGCAAGGCGCAATGGACGGCGTCTATTCGCTGCGCCTGTTCGACCCGGAGTCGAAGGACCCGAACGTGCAGGCCTTCGTGACCGCCTTCAAGACGAAGTACGGTAAGGAGCCGGACATCTGGAACGCGTACGGCTGGGATGCGGCCTATCTCGTGATGAACGCGATCAAGCGCGCCATGCCAAACCCGACGCGCGAAACCGTGCGCGACCAGCTCGCAAAGACCGGACATTTCCGCGGCGCGAACGGCGAGCTGGCGATCGATCCGGAGACGCGGGAGGTCATTCGCTTTGGCCTGACGCCGATCCGCGTCGAGAACGACAAGATCGTCTACGGCACAGCCGGGTAATCGGGCCGCAAGCATGGAAGCCCTGCTACTACAGGATCTCGTCAACGGCTTGAGCGCCGGGCTTTCCTACGCGCTGATCGCGATCGGCTTCACGCTGATCTTCGGCGTGCTGAACGCGGTGAACTTCGCGCATGGCGAGATCTACATGCTCGGCGCCTTCGCCGGGTTGATGATCGCGCTGGTGCTGGCGCCGCCGCTGATCGGCATCCTCCTGTTCGCGGCCGCAATCGGCGCACTGCTCGGCTGCGGGCTGGAGCGAGTCGCGTTCCGGCCGCTGCGCCGTGCGCGGGATGAGGCGTCGCTGAAATCGCGGATCCTGCGCGAGTCGACGCTGCTGTCGTCGCTCGCCGTCGGCATCATCGTACGCGAGTTGGTGGAAATCGGCTTCGGCGGCGACATGCAGCCGATCCCGCAGCAGATCATGATCAACGACCCAATCCCGTGGGGCGCCGTCGTCTTCGCGCGCGGCGACTTCATCATCCTCGGCACGACGGCGGCGATGCTGATCGCACTCCAGTATCTGCTACACCGAACGCCGGTAGGCCTGTCGATCCGCGCCATCTCTGACGATCTGATGGGTGCGCTCTATTCCGGCGTCAATGCCGACCGGATCATCCTCTGGACCTTCGCGATCGGCTCCGCGTTCGGCGCGGTCGCGGGCGTTCTGGTCGGGCTCTATTACGGCACGATCTACCCGTACATGGGCTTCGCGCCTATGCTGAAGGCGTTCGTCGCGATGTTGATGGGCGGCCTTACCAGCATTCCGGGCGCGGTCGCCTGCGCCATCCTTATTGGGCTCTGCGAAAGCTTCTCGCTCGAGGCGATGTCGTCGCGCTGGACCTCGATCGTCCCCTACGTGCTGCTGCTGGTGACGTTGGTGTTCTTTCCGCGCGGCATCTTCAACCGCCAGACCGACCGTGCCTAGGCCGGCGATGGCGCTACAACTGTCCGCGCACAGCATCGGCGGCATCGCCGCAATTGTCGTGCTCGGCATCGTGCCCGCAGCGCTGCAGGCGTTCGGACTGTCCTACTTCTTCCGCCTCGCCGAACTAACGATGGTGTTCGCGATCCTGGCGGCGAGCCTCAACCTTGTGTCCGGCACGGCCGGCCTGATGTCACTCGGCCACGCGGCGTTTTACGGCGTCGGCGCCTATACGACCGCGCTGCTGTCAACTTATTTCGGCACCGATGGCGTCATCGACATCGTCGCCTCCGCCGTGGTCGCGGGCACCGTCGCGCTGGTTGTCGCAACGCCTGCCATCCGGCTCGTCCGCATCTTCTTCACGGTCGCGACGCTCGCGGCCGGTGAGATCATCAACGCCGTCCTGCTCAACTGGGATAGCGTGACGCGCGGCCCGATGGGCATTCGCGGGATACCGCCGCTCAGCCTCTTCGGGATCAAGGCCGACGGCCGGCTCGGCACGTATTACGGCATCGCGATCGTCACGATCGGAACGATCTGGGTGATCCACCGGCTCGTTCACTCGTACTACGGCAACGCGCTCCGCTCGCTCCGCGAGGATGACGTGAGCGCGGCCGCGATGGGGCTGGACGTGCGAGTGCTGAAGCTCTCAGCCTTCGCGATCAGCGGCGGCCTCGCCGGCGTCGCGGGCAGCCTGCAGGCGCATCTGATCGGCTACATCAGCCCCGACATGTTCCAGCTCGACACGTCGATCCTGGTCCTGACGATGGTCGTCGTCGGCGGGCTCGGCAGCCTGCCCGGCGCGATTGTCGGCGCCTGCATCCTGATCCTGGTGCCGGAATTCGGCCGCGAGTTCGGACATTTCCGGATGGTTGTTGTCGGCGTCGTCCTCTACGCGTCCATTCTGCTGATGCCGAAGGGCTTGATTACCGAGGCGCGGGCCCTGCGTGCGCTGAAGGGCGCGGGACGCGGCAGCCGCTATGCGAGCCAAGCCGGTACCGGCAAATTCTTGTCGCGCAAGAACGCCGGGTTGAACAGTTTCGAGTGATACCGCGCGCCACCGTCGCACAGGATCGTCACGATCGTGTGACCCGGCCCCATCTCCCGCGCGACCCGGATCGCGGCGGCGACATTGATGCCAGTCGACGTGCCGACACATAGCCCCTCATTGATCATGAGGTCGAAGATGACCTCGAGTGCCTCCGGGTCCGGTATGCGAACCGCGTCGTCGATGGGGGCACCCTCCAGATTGGCCGTCACGCGCGATTGGCCGATGCCCTCGGTGATCGAGCTGCCGGTGGCCGTCAGGTCGTTGTTCTTGACCCAGCCGTAGAGCCCGCTGCCGTCGGGATCGGCCAGCACGATGCGAACGCCCTGCTTCCGCTCCTTCAGCGCGAACGCCACGCCCGCGAGCGTGCCGCCAGTGCCGCAGGCGCAGGTGAACGCGTCGACCCCGCCGTTGGTCTGGTTCCAGATCTCGGGGCCAGTGGTCGTGCGATGGCCTTCGCGGTTCGCCACATTATCGAACTGATTGGCCCAGACCGCGCCAATCTCCTCGGCGAGGCGCCGCGAAATATGGATGTAATTGTCGGGATCGCGGTACGGCTTCGCCGGCACCAGCCGCAAATCGGCGCCGATCATGCGCAGGAAGTCGATTTTTTCCCGGCTCTGCGTGTCGGGCATGATGATTATGCTCCGATACCCGCGTGAATTGCCGACGACCGTGAGGCCGATTCCGGTGTTGCCCGCCGTCCCCTCGACGACCGTGCCGCCGGGCTTCAGCGTCCCGCGCCGCTCGGCGTCGAGGATGATGGCGAGGCCCGCGCGGTCCTTGACCGAGCCGCCGGGGTTCATGAACTCGGCCTTGCCCAGGATGGTGCAGCCGGTGGCGGCGGAGGCGCGGCGCAGCTTGATGAGGGGGGTATTACCAACGGCATCAGCCAGACCCTCCGCCCAACCGGCGGCAAACGGCGTCGTGTTCATACGGCAATGGCTCCGAGGTGGGGTAAGGGCGGGCCGGCTCAGGCCAACGGTCCGCCAGCTTTCTTCCAGGCGTCAATACCGCCTTCAATGTGCCGAGCGGAAGTGAACCCGGCGTCCTGCGCGGCCTGCACCGCCATTGCCGACCGCTCACCGAACGCGCAGTAGAACAGCATTGTCCGACCCGAATTGGTATCCAGCATGTGCAGCGCCCCACCGGGCGCCACGTTGTCCTGCAGGTCGAGATAGGGCAAATGCACGCTGCCGGGGATAACGCCGTCCCGACAGCGCTCGCGCTTTTCCCGCAGATCAATGAGCACGACGTCCGGCCGACCGACCATTGCGATTGCGTCCCCGGCGGTGAAAGCCCAGCCGCGGCGCGCGATCTGCTCTTGCGCGAACCCCTGACGCATGTTGGCTGGCACCGCGACGTCCATCATTTTCGGGTTCGGGAGGTTCAGGTTGTTCATCAAGTCGACGTATTCCTGGACCGACTTGACCTGGAGCCGCGGATTATACGCCCGCTCCTCACCGATCGTGCTGACCGTGTCGCCCTTGTAGTCGTGCGCGGGGTATACAAGCGTTTCGTCCGGCAGTTTCAGCAGGCGGCCGAACAGAGATTCATACTGCGCGCGCGGGTCGCCGTTCTGAAAGTCCGTGCGGCCGGTGCCGCGGATCAGCAGCGTGTCCCCGGTGAACACGCGGTCGCCGAACACGTAGCTGTACGAATCATCGGTGTGCCCGGGCGTGTAGATCACGTCGAGCGACAGGCCCTCGATCTCCAGCGCGTCCCCGTCGGCGACACGCATGGAGACGACGTCCACCTTGCTCTGCTCGCCCATGACTGTCACGCAATGCGTCCGATCGCGGAGCGCCCCGAGGCCGGTGATGTGATCGGCGTGCAGATGCGTATCCACCGCCTTGACGAGCTTGACGTCGAGCTCACGCATCAGCTGCAGGTAGCGGCCAACTTTTTCCAGGACCGGATCGATAATCAGCGCCTCCCCGCCCCGCCGGCTCGCGATCAGGTACGAGTACGTGGCCGACACCGGCTCGAACATCTGACGAAAGATCAT
>CAYSTX010000015.1:0-2398 GCA_964434035.1 uncultured Acetobacteraceae bacterium | reverse complement strand
AGGCCCGAGAATTGAACCAACGCGCCGAGCAGTGACTCCATGAAGATATCGACCATCGACCATCGGCCGATCCAGGCCACGACGTGATAGATGGTCGTGCGCTGCCGGAGCGGGCTGCTTGAGCGATTCGGCCGGGCGGTCCGCAGCAGAACCACCATCGCGACCAGCTTCATGACCGGCACGAGGATGCTGGCCGTGAAGACGAGAAGCGCCAGCGGGTACATTTTCGAAGCGAACAACTCTTCGACGCCGCCGATGATCGTACTCGGTTCGCCCGCGCCGAGTTGGATCACCGTCAGCACCGGATAGTAGTTCGCGGGAATGTAGAAAATGGCGCCGGCGATGAGATACGCCCAGGCCCTGGACAGGCTCGCCGGCTTGCGTGCGTCCAGCGGCGAGCCGCAGCGCGGGCAGTCTTGCGCGTGATGTATCGATGCCGCGCTGACAAGCCCGCACGCCTCACAGCTGATCGCGCTTGCCGATAGGGTTTCGGCGGAGCCAGGCGCCGGCATCGGGTCATGCGTGAGCTCGCGGCGCGTGATTTCGTCCCAGACGTCATCCGGGTCCAGAACGCTGTCCGCCCAGACCGCGACGATCGTGAGAAGCGCGAGCGCATAGACGGCCGGACCCAACTCGATGTGAACCAGGTCGCCAAGCTTCGTGTACGCGACGAAGACGCCGAGCAATAGAATGTCCAGCATCGCCCAGACGCCCATCGTGCGGGCGAAGAGAAACACGCCGCGGATGTTTGGGAACGGACGCCGCGCGCGAAGGCCGACAAGCACGTATGCCATTCCACCGAACTTGCACAGCGGCGCGAACGCCGTCGTGAACGCGACCACGGCGCCAACGGGCCACAAGCCGCGGCGGAAAAGCTCCGCCGGCCCGGCAAGCAGATCGGCCTCGTGAACGATGCCGGAGGCCGAGACCTTCATTAGCAACGTCGTCCATAGGATGAGGAACAGAACGAGGGCGCCAATCGTCAGGCCCATCGCCCGCCCGATCGTATCGCGCCCCGCGCGCCGCAAGACAGTGCCGCATCGCGGGCAGTCGGCGCGCATCCCGGCTTCGATCGCCGGCACGACTTGAAACAAGCCGCAGCCGGGGCACTCCCGCAGGTGCGCCTCCGTTACATGCGGCGCCAACTCAAACACGCGCCACCCTAGCGATGCAGCATCTGCGCAAGCCCGTCGGCCAATTGCCCGATGGCCGCGCTGATCGCCGCGACGATATCGGGCGTCGCGGCCGACGCCGCGTGCTGCGTGATCTGGAACGTCTTGAGAACCGGCTCGCGCGCGCGCTTGAACTCTAATTGCGTCGCAGCAATCAGCTTCAGATTGCCGTCACGGTCGAGGTCCATGCGCTCAATATTCACCGCGACCGTGGCATCAGCGGTCATTGAGATCGCGCCGCGCTCGGGAAAAACATCGCTGTTCGGCAGACGCTGACTCAGTTCCAGCGACAGCACCCGCCCGATCATCTGGCCCAACGGCTCCGCCCACGTGTCGTTGGCGGCCACGTCAACGCGATATCCATCGGAGGACCGTACGATTTCTGACCGATCAAGATAACCGGCGAGACCGACGGTCCGGATCTCGATCGTCTTCGGCCCACCCGAAATCGTCGGTCCCGGCTGCACGGCGATCGTGTACAGCGACGTTGCTGGCGACGCGCACGAGGTCAGCGCCGTCAGCAGCGCGAACAGTGCCGGGAAGGTCGAAAACAGTCTCACGTGTACGGCCTCACTTGCCACCCTGATCGGAACGACCGCGCAGCAGCGCCTCAGGATGGCGGCTCAGAAGATCGCTGAGCGTGCGGATCGAGCGTACAGCATCCGTAAGCTCCGGCAGGAGACGCTCGAGCTGATTCTGAAACCGTGTGTTGTTGCCGTATCCGGCGGTGAGCGACGCAATGAGGAGGTTGGCCTTGGCGAGCGTATCCTGCAGTTCGGCGGAGAGTTGCGGCAGACGACGCAGCGCGGGAGCGGAACCGGCATTGAGATTGCGGGTGACGCTCTCCGCCTCGCTCATCGTCGCCTGCAGCGACGCGAGCGTTTGCTTGAGCTGCGGCGCGTTCACCAGCGAGTCCAAACCCACCGTCAATTGGGTGACGCTCGCCCCGATCTTCGCGTAGTCGATCTGATTGATCTTGTCGAGCAACTCGGTCGCTGAATGCTGCAGATTTTCAAAACCGCCGGCTGCGGTCGTCGGCATGATGAAGACATCGCCGTCCCTGCGAAGCTCGGCGGGCGGCGCATCCGGAAAGAAATCAAGCACGACCGCCTTGTCGCCGAAGATGAGACTGCTGGACTGCAAGGTCGCTCGCAATCCGCGCTGCACGAGACGGGTGGCAATCGTTCCTTCCGGCAGATCTTCGGCCGCGCCGACACCGGCAACGC
>CAYSTX010000014.1:28954-30834 GCA_964434035.1 uncultured Acetobacteraceae bacterium | reverse complement strand
TGCGGCGGCGTCGTGCGGCTGCGCGGCGGGCGGCTCGATCATCTGGGCGCGGTCGCCCGCGTGCTGCGCGAGACGGGCGTCGAGGTGGACGAAGAAGACGGCTGCCTGATTGCCCGCCGGCTCAACGGCCTGCACGGAACGGATGCGATGACCGAGCCGTATCCGGGCTTCCCGACCGATATGCAGGCCCAATTCATGGCGCTGATGTGCGTGGCCGAGGGTGCCTCGATGATCACGGAGACGATCTTCGAGAACCGTTTCATGCACGTGCAGGAGCTGAACCGCATGGGTGCGCGTATCAACGTGCACGGCGCGTCGGCGATCGTGCGGGGCACGGCGTCGCTGTCGGGCGCGCCGGTGATGGCGACGGATCTGCGCGCCTCCGTCTCGCTCGTGCTCGCTGGTCTCGCCGCGCGCGGGGAGACGATCGTCAACCGCGTGTATCACCTCGACCGCGGTTATGAGTCGGTCGAACGCAAGCTCGCGGGCTGCGGCGCCGACATCGAGCGTCTGGCCGACTGAGCCGCGCATGGCCTCCGCCCGAACGGCCCGAGGCGGCGTCGCGGCGAGGCTTTCGGTCGCCGAGCGGGAGTGCGCGGCGCGCGGCGTCCGGCTGACGGCGAACCGGCGGGAGGTGCTGGAAGTGCTGCTGCGGGCCGACGGGCCACTCAGTGCCTACGCGCTGCTCGACGCAATCCGCCCGGCGCACCCGGGCGCGGCGCCGCCGACCGTGTATCGGGCGCTCGAGTTCCTGGTTGAACAGGGCCTCGCTCACAAGCTCGAACGGCTCAACGCCTACGTGGCCTGCGTCGACGGCAGCGCCCACACACATGGGCGCGCGGCGCAGTTCCTGATCTGCCGCATCTGCGGAGGCGTTACGGAAATGGACGACGACGCGGTCGCCAAAGCGGTCGACCGCGCGGCGCGGCAGGCGCGGTTTGCGCCGGCCCACACAACGGTTGAGGTCGAGGGCGTGTGCGCGCGGTGCGGGGCTGGACAGGGGAGTGATATGTTATAACATCGCGGGATGCGCCACATTCTCAGTATCGTATTCCTGCTCGCCGCCCTTCCCGCCTTCGCCGCCGACAAGCTGCGGATCGTTGCGGCCGAAAATTTCTACGGCGACGTCGCCGCCCAGATTGCCGGGTCGAATGCGTCGGTCCAAAGCATCCTGAGCAATCCCGACCAGGACCCGCATTTGTTCGAGGCGAGCCCGTCGGTCGCACGCGCGATTTCCACCGCCACGATCGTGGTCCAGAATGGCGTGGATTATGACCCCTGGATGAATCGCCTGCTGACCGCGAGCCCACGGCCGGCCCGCGTCACGATTACGGTCGCCGACCTGACTGGCCACAAGTCCGGCGACAACCCGCACATCTGGTACGACCCGGCCACGATGCCGGCCTATGCGCGAGCGCTCACGACGGCGCTGTCGGCGGCCGATCCGGCCCATGCGGCGGAATACACGCAGCGGCGGGACGCGTTTCTGCATTCCCTCGCCCCGATCGATGCGCTGGTCGCGTCGCTCCGCGAGCATGTCAGCGGGCAGCCCGTCACCGCGACCGAGCCGGTCTTTGGCTACATGGCGGTCGCGCTTGGCTTGACGATGCGCAACGAGCGGTTCCAAGAGGCGGTGATGAACAACACCGAGCCGAGCGCGTCCGACATCGCGGCGATGGAGGCCGACCTTCGTGAGCACCGTGTTCGCGCGCTGTTCTATAATAGCCAGGCAACAGACCCCGCCGCCCAACGACTGCTCCGCATCGCGCGTGAGGCGCATGTGCCGGTGGTCCCGGTCACGGAGACCGAGCCGGCCCATGCGACCTATCAGTCGTGGATGATCGACACGCTCAAGAAGACCGCGCAGGCGCTGGGCACCA
>CAYSTX010000014.1:17040-28854 GCA_964434035.1 uncultured Acetobacteraceae bacterium | reverse complement strand
ACGGATCTTGGCGCCTTTCGCCTCCGGGCGCGCGATTTCGTCGCCTCCGCGCTGGACGGCCATCGCTGGGGCCTGCCGCTCGCCGGTCGCGACGGCGCCCGCGCGGTGGACCGGGCGCTCGACGCGGTTGACGCGCTCGGCCTCGCCGACCGGGCCGTCGCCGAACTATCGGGCGGCGAGCGGCAGCGCGTTCTGTTGGCCGAGGCGTTGCTCGGCCAACCCAAGCTGTTGCTACTGGACGAGCCGCTGATGAGCCTCGATTTGCACCGCCAGAGCGCCATCGTGTCGCTGGTCCGCTCGCTGCACCGCGACCTTCGGCTCACGGTGCTGTTCAGCGCGCATGATCTGAACCCGTTGCTGCCGGCGATCGACCAAGTGCTCTATCTCGCCGGCGGACGGGCGGCGCTCGGCACCGTCGATGAGATCGTGACCGGCCCGTCGCTGTCCCGCCTCTATGGCGCGCCGGTTGACGTGGTGCGCGTTGGCGGCCGCATTGCCGTGCTGGCGGGGTCCGATGTTCGAGTATGATTTCATGCGCAACGCGTTCGCAGCGGCGAGCATCGTCGCGGTCGTTGCGGGGTTCGTCGGGTTTTTCCTGGTGCTGCGCGGCCAGGCTTTCGCTGGCCACGCGCTGTCGCATGTCGGCTTTGCCGGCGCGACCGGCGCGGTGCTGGTCGGACTGCCGCCGCTCGGCGGACTCGTCACGCTGACGATTCTTGCCGGCATCGCGATGGGCTGGCTCGGCGAGCGACTGTCGGGGCGCGATGTCGCGATCGGAATCGTGCTGTCGTTCTCGCTCGGGCTCGGCCTCTTGTTCCTGCATTTCTACACGGGCTACGCGGCGCAGGCGACGGCGTTGCTGTTCGGCAACATCCTCGGCGTCGATGTCGGCACGGTGTGGAGCCTGCTCGGGCTGAGCCTACTCTGTCTCGTTGCACTCGGTATCATCGCCCGGCCGCTTCTGTTCGCGACGGTACAGCCGGAACTCGCGGAGGCGCGGGGCGTGTCGCTCCGGAAGATGGGAGCGCTGTTCCTGGTCGTCGTCGCGGTGACGACTGCCGCCTGCGCCGAGGTCGTTGGCGTCCTGCTCGTCTTTACATTGATGGTCGCCCCCGCCGCGACGGCGCAGCGCGTTACCACGCGGCTTTGGACCGGCCTCGCGCTCGCGGCCGGGATCGCAGTTGTTGCGGCGTGGTCTGGCTTGGCGCTGGCCTACTGGACCGACTGGCCCGTCAGCGTCTGGATCACCGTGGTCAGCAGCGCCGCCTATGTCGCGGCGGTCGCGGCGCGCCGGTCGGCCTGACCGGATCGCGCCGCGCCGCGCGTCTCGTCAGCGTACAGCGAACTGCTTCGCGCCGAACATGTTCTCACGCTCCTCATCCGTCATCGGCCCGCGCCGCTGGTTTTCGGACAGGACCGCGACGCCGCGCCGCACCGCCGGCCGCGCCGCGATCGCGTCGTGCCAGCGCTTTACCGACGGATACTCATCGAGGTTGACGCCGCGCCGGTCCGCGTTGCGGATCCACGGGAAGGTCGCGATGTCGGCGATCGAGTATTCGTCGCCGGCGAGATACGCCGCCTCCGACAGCCGCTTATCCAGGACGCGATGCAGACGCGCGACCTCGTTCGTGTAGCGCGTGATCGCGTATGGCAGCTTCTCCGGCGCGTAGTTGGCGAAGTGATTGTATTGACCAAACATCGGCCCTACGCCGCCCATCTGAAACATCAGCCATTGCAGGCATTTCAGCCGGGCCATGGCATCGGCCGGGATCAGCTTGCCGGTCTTTTCGGCCAGATAGATCAGGATCGCCCCGCTCTCGAACAGCTCGAGCTTCTTGCCGCCCGGACCGTCGGGATCGACGATCGCGGGGATTCGGTGGTTCGGCGTGATCGCCAGGAACTCGGGCTTGAACTGATCACCGGCGCCGATGTTCACCGGGATGACGTTGTAGGTAAGCCCCATTTCCTCGAGCGCGATGTGCACCTTGTGGCCGTTCGGTGTCGGCCAGGTCCAGACGTCGATCGTCATGTGCAATCTCCCTCTGCGGATCAGGCGTTGCCGGTCAGGTAATCCATGGCCGTGCGCGTGCCGCCCGGCTTGTGTGGAACACCCGCGATCTGCATCCCCATCTCCACGCCGCCGAGCGCGCCGATGAGCGTCAGGTCGTTCATGTCGCCGAGATGGCCGATGCGGAATACCGCGTCCTTCAACTGACCGAGCCCGCTGCCGAGGCTCATGTCGAACTTCTCCAGGATCGTCGCGCGGAGCGCATCCCCGCCGCGCCCGCCCGGCATCCGCACGGCGGTTAGCGACGACGAATGGTGGCGCGGGTCGGCGCACTGCGTCTCCAGCCCCCAGGCGTGGACGGCGCGGCGCGTCGCCTCCGCGTGTCGGTCATGCCGCGCGAAAACGTTCGGCAGCCCCTCCTCGTTGAGCATGTCGAGCGCGGCGTCGAGGCCGTAGAGCATGTTGGTTGCAGGCGTGTGCGGGAAGTAGCCGGTCGCGTTCGACTCCAGCATCGCGCGCCAGTCCCAATAGCTGCGGGGCAGTTTCGCCGTCGCCGACGCGGCGAGCGCCTTCTGACTGATCGCGTTGAACGACAATCCGGGCGGTAGCATCAGCCCCTTCTGGCTGCCGGCGACGGTGACGTCGACGCGCCATTCGTCCTGCTTGTACGCGATGCTGCCGAGGCCGGAGATCGTATCCACCATCAGCAGCGCCGGATGCTTCGCTGCATCCATCGCGGCGCGGACCTCGTCGATGCGGCTCGTGCAGCCGGTCGAGGTTTCGTTGTGGACGACACAGACGGCCTTGATGCGGTGCTCGCGGTCCTTCGCCAGCAGATCGCCGATCGCCTCAACGTCGGCGCCGCGACGCCAATCCGTCTCGATAATCTGCGTAACCAGCCCGAGACGCTCGGCCATCGCGTGCCAGAGCGAGGCGAAATGGCCGGTGCGGCACATCACGACGTTGTCGCCGGGGCTGAGCGTATTCGATAGCGCCGCTTCCCACGCGCCGGTGCCGGAGGCCGGGAAGATCACGACCGGATCGGTGGTGCCGAAAACCGGCCGCAGCTTCTCCAGAACGCGCTTCGTCAGTATCCCGAAATCCGGGCCGCGATGGTCCATCACCGCGTTGTCCATCGCGCGCAGCACGCGATCCGGGGTGTTCGTCGGCCCGGGCAGCATCAAGAAGTGGCGGCCGGCAACGTGCCGGCTCTCGTAGTAGGCCATATGTGGCATCTCCTTTCCGCCAATCCCACCACGCGACGGCGCGGTTGCCAACCAGGGCGGTGGCCGCCTTTACTCCGCCGCATGGACTCAATCACCGCCGCCGCCGCACCCGGCGATCCTGCACTCGCCCGACGACTGCGGCGGGAGGTGCGGGGCGAGGTGCTGTTCACGCCCGCCGATCGTGGCCGGTATGCAACGGACGCGTCGATCTACCAGGTCGAGCCGATCGGCGTCGTCGTGCCCGAGACGGCCGACGACGCAGCCGCCGCCATCGCGATCGCCCGCGAACATGGCGTGCCGGTCCTGCCGCGCGGCGGCGGCACCAGCCAGTGCGGGCAGACGGTCAATCGCGCACTGGTGATCGACTGCAGCAAGTACTTGCGTCGCGTTCTGCATGTCGATCCTGCGGCGCGGACGGCGCTGGTTGAGCCCGGGATCGTGCTCGGGCAGCTCAACGCGGCGCTGCGGCCACACGGCCTGTTTTTCCCTGTCGACCCTTCGACGCATAGCCGTTGCACCATCGGCGGCATGGCCGGCAACAATTCGTGCGGGTCGAAGTCGATTCGTTACGGGCTGATGGCGGACAACGTGCAGGCGATCGATGCTATTCTACCGGATGGCACGCGCACGCGCTTCGGCCCGACCGACGCGGACGCGCCCGCCGATCTGTTGGCCAAGCTCCGCGCGATCGGCACGGAGACGGCGGACGAGATCGCGGCGCGGATGCCGACCATGTTGCGCCGCGTCGGCGGCTATAACATCGACGCGCTGACGCCGGCGGCGCGTGCGGCTGGGCGCGCCAACATGGCGCGGCTGCTGGTCGGGTCGGAGGGCACGCTCGCGTTCTCGACTTCGCTCCTGCTGTCGCTCGTGCCGATCAAGCCCCGCAAGACGCTGGGCATCTGTCAGTTCCCAACCTTCCGCGCCGCGATGGAGGCGACGAAGCATCTCGTGGCGCTCGATCCCGAAGCGGTCGAGCTGGTCGCCCGGACGATGATCGACCTCGGCCGATCCATCCCGATCTATCGGGCCACGATCGACCGCATGGTGATCGGCGAGCCGGACAGTTTGCTCATCGTCGAGTTCCATGCGGAAGACGACGCGACGCTCGACCGCGCGGTCGCGGCGCTCGACATGGCGATGGCCGATCTCGGCTATCCGGGGCAGGTCGTGCACGCGCGCGACGCGGCGTTTCAGGCTGCCGTCGCGTCGGTGCGCGAAGCGGGGCTCAACATCATGATGTCGATGAAGGGCGACGCGAAACCCGTCTCCTTCATCGAGGATGCGGCCGTCCCGCTCGATGACCTCGCCGACTACACCGAGCGGCTGACGGCCGTGTTCGACCGGCACGGCGTCAAGGGGACGTGGTACGCGCACGCCTCTGTCGGCTGCCTGCATGTGCGGCCGGTGCTCAACATGAAAAACCCGTCCGACATCGCAACGATGCGCACCGTCGCCGAGGAATGCTTCGCGCTCGTTCGCGAGTACAAAGGCTCGCACAGCGGCGAGCATGGCGACGGCATCGTGCGAAGCGAGTTCCTGGACCCAATGCTCGGACCGCGCATCGTCGCGGCGTTCGAGGCGGTGAAGGACACGATCGACCCGGACGGGCTGATGAACCCCGGTCGCATCGTCCGTCCGCCGCGCATGGATGACCGCACGCTGTTCCGCTATCCGCCGGGCTACGCGGCGGATACGTCGATCGTACCGCGGCTTGATTGGTCGGACCATCCGAACGGGCTGCTCGGCGCGGCCGAGATGTGCAACAACAACGGCACGTGTCGCGGCTTCGACGCGGGCGTGATGTGCCCGAGCTATCGCGCGACGCGGGACGAGCAGCATGTAACACGCGGCCGCGCCAACACGTTGCGGCTCGCGCTGTCGGGGCAGCTTGGGCCGAACGCGCTCGCGTCGGACGCGCTCGCCGACGCGATGGCGCTTTGCGTGTCGTGCAAGGCGTGCCGCCGCGAATGCCCCACCGGCGTCGACATGGCGCGCATGAAGATCGAGGTGCTGGCCGCGCGGCGGGCCACGCACGGAACGTCGTTGCGCGAGCGGCTGATCGCCTATCTGCCGGATTACGCGCGCGCCGCCGGGCCCGTCGGACCATTGGTTGCGGCGGTGCAGCGGTCGGGGCCGGTGCGCCGACTGATGGAGCGGTATCTCGGCCTCTCCGCCTCGCGCGACCTGCCTGCGTTCCGCGCCGACTGGTTCCGCGACACCGAAGGCTCGCCGCCAAACGCACCGTCGCCGCGCGGCGAGGTGCTGCTGCTGGCCGACAGTTTCAATCGTTACTTCGAACCCGAGAACCTGCGCGCCGCCGTCCGCGTGCTCACCGCCGGCGGCTGGCGCGTGCGCGTGGCCGCTTCGACGGCCGGCGGGCGGCCGCTCTGCTGCGGGCGGACGTTCCTCGCGGCGGGCATGGTGGAGCGGGCGCGGTCTGAGGCGGCACGGCTGCGCGCGGCGCTCGTCGGCGATGCGCCCGTGGTCGGGCTGGAGCCCTCCTGCCTGATGACGCTGCGCGACGAGATGCGCACCCTGCTGCCGGGTCCGGCGAGCGATGCGCTGGCCGGGCGCGCGGTGCTGATTGGCGAGCTGCTGGCCAAGACGCGCCCGACGCTGCCCTTCGCGCCCGACCGTCCGGCGCGGCTCGCGCACGTGCATGGGCATTGCCACCAAAAATCGTTCGGCGCCTTCCCCGACGCTCTGACTTCACTTGGCCTCGTCCCGGGGCTGGAGGCGCGGCCGATCCAGTCGTCCTGCTGCGGCATGGCGGGTGCGTTCGGCTACGCGGCCGAGCATCAGGAGGTCTCCCGCGCCATGGCCGAACAGGGCGTGCTTCCGGCCGTGCGGGCGGCGGCCGATGGCGACCTGATCGTGGCCGACGGTACCTCCTGCCGTCACCAGATCGCGGATCTATCCGGCCGGCGGGCCGTCCATTCGGTCCGCGTCATCGCCGACGCGCTGACCACCGCGTAACGGGGCCGCGCTTGCGGGTTTGACTGAAGCAGGCCATCTGGCCCCCATGGTTGAACGGGTTCGGACAGCGACGATCCTGAACGGGGCGACATGAGCGCTCGGATCGAGGAAACGATCCTCGCGCTGACCACCGCGCGCGGGCATGAGCGCAGCATCTGCCCAAGCGAGGCGGCCCGCGTGCTTGATCCCGTCGCGTGGCAATCGCAGAT
Source organism: uncultured Acetobacteraceae bacterium (assembly GCA_964434035.1). Taxonomy (GTDB): domain Bacteria; phylum Pseudomonadota; class Alphaproteobacteria; order Acetobacterales; family Acetobacteraceae; genus CAYSTX01. Next base: position 22,432 of record CAYSTX010000014.1, on the reverse strand, counting down.
GACCGCCGTCCGCCGCGCCGCCATCCGTCTGGCCGAGGCCGGGCGGCTCGACATTCTACGGAAAGGCCGCCCGGTCGATCCGGCGACCGTCAAGGGCGTGATCCGGCTTCGGATCCGTCCTCCAGCTACTCAGGAACCGACCGAGGATACTGACGCATGATCAAACTCCGGCGTTTCCTGGCCGACGCGTGGCGCCTCTCCTATCCGTATTTCGCGAGTTCCGAGGAACGATGGTCGGCGCGCGGCCTGCTCGCCATCGTGATCGGGCTGAATTTGGCGCTCGTTGGCATGTCGGTCGTGCTGAATTTCTGGAACCGGCAGTTCTTCAATGCGCTGCAAGCCAAGGATTTTCAGTCATTTATCGAGCTGCTGTTCACCTACCGGCACACGCCGGACGGCGGCTTCATGCCCGGCTTCTGCGAGATCGTCGTCGTCTACATCGCGGTCGCCGTTTACAGCACGTATCTGCAGCAGGCGCTCCAAATCCGCTGGCGCCGCTGGATGACGTCCGGCCTGCTCGATGAGTGGATGGCGGGTCAGGCCTATTACCGCATCAGCTTGGCTTCGCACGAAAACGGGCTAACCGGTACCGACAACCCCGACCAGCGTATTTCCGACGACGTGCGGGAGTTCACGGCCAACACGCTGTCGCTCGGTATTTCTTTCATTTCCAACATCGTGACGCTGTTCAGCTTCCTTGGCATTCTATGGAGCGTGTCGGGCTCCGTGACGCTGCTTGGCATCACCATCCCCGGCTACATGCTCTGGGTCGCGATCATCTACTCGGTCCTCGGCACGTGGCTCACGCACATCATCGGCCGACCGCTGATCGCGTTGAATTTCCAGCAACAGCGGGTCGAGGCCGACTTCCGCTACGCGCTGGTTCGCGTGCGCGAGAACGTCGAGGGGATCGCCCTGCAACAGGGTGAGGCCGAGGAGAAGGGCCACCTCGGCCGCCGCTTCGTACGCGTGGTCGACAATTGGTGGGCGATCATGCGCCGGACGAAGAGGCTCAACACCCTGATTTTCGGCTATAACCAAATCGCGAACATCTTCCCGATCGTCGTCGCGGCACCGCGCTATTTCACCGGCGCGCTCCCGCTCGGCGGACTGACGCAGACGGCGGACGCGTTCGGGCAGGTGCAGGGCGCGCTGAGCTGGTTCGTCAGCGCGTATTCGTCTCTCGCGACCTGGGGCGCGATCATCGAACGTTTGGCGACGTTCCGGGAAGCCATCGACGCCGCACACGCCGCGACGGCGGCCGGATTGGCGACGGCACCATCGGCCGACGGCGCGTTCGCGATGGACGCCGTCACGATCAAACTGCCCAACGGCACGCCGATCTCGAACCCGCTCGACATCCGGTTTCCGCCTGGCCGGTCGGTCGTCATCAGCGGCCGGTCCGGCGCGGGCAAGTCGACGCTGTTCCGGGCACTCGCCGGGATCTGGCCGTTCGGCACCGGCACGGTGGAGCGGCCGACCACCACCGCGATGTTCCTGCCGCAGCGCCCCTACGTCCCGCTCGGCACGCTGCGCCACGCCGTCACCTACCCGGCGGCGATCGACGCCTATCCGGACGACGCGGTGAAGCAGGCGCTCACCGATTGCGGCCTCGGCGCGTTCATCCCCCGGCTCGACGAAGACGACAAATGGCCGCTGACGCTCTCCGGCGGCGAGCAGCAGCGTCTCGCAATTGCCCGCGTGTTGTTGGCGCGGCCGGACTGGCTGTTCCTCGACGAAGCGACCGCGAGCCTCGATCCGGCGGCGGAGGCAGAAATCTACCGGGTGCTGAAGGCGCGGCTGCGGAACACGACCGTGGTCTCGATTGCGCACCGCGAGGCCCTCGGCGCGTTCCACGACACGCGGCTGGTGTTCGACCGGGAGCCTGGGCGGCTTGGGACGCTCGTGCCCGGCACGATGCCGTCGGTCGCGGCCGCGGACTGATGCAAAAAAAGCGCGAGTCCGGCCGTCACACGACGGTCGGACCGGCGCCCGAAGTCAGCGGCTCAGATCAGCGCGTGGTCGCCGGCTGCGACCAAACCGGGATCGGCTGAACGAGGTTCGCATACGGATGCGCACCCGACGCCCGCACGCGCAGCAGCGGCGCATGATTCGCGGGCGGCGGCGTCACGTCCGGCATCTGCGCCGGCGTCGCCGCACCGCCGGCGGCGCCGCAGTTGCCCGACGTGTGCGAGACGACGTGCGGCGCCTGACCATTCAGGGCCGTGATGGTGACGGAGCGCGTGCAGAAACTGCCACCGTTATCACCGACCAGGGTCGCCGAGCCCCACTCGCCCGGCGTCATCCCGAGCCCCGCCGGGATAGGCCGGTCGGCGCCGGCGAACGCCGCGCGCGCCATAGCGTCGGCTTGTCGCAGCATCGCCTCACTCTGCTGATCCATCATCGCCTCGATCCGGGCGAGCGCCGCGAACGCGGGATCGGCCGCCAATGGCGTTACGGCGACTGGCATAGCGGCGCCGCCGGGGCCGATCATGATCGTGGGCGGGACATCGCCGCTGTAGCGGATCTGCTCGACCTGCCCGTCCGGCAACTGGATCGTCAGCACATGCGACGGCGGCGGCGACGCGGCGGTCGCGAAACCGGTCGAGGCAGCGAGCGCGATTGCCGCCACGGACGTTAGACCCAGCAAAGCGCGAAGATGCATCAGGACCTCCTTATCAGGTTTGATGTCGCTGATAAGAATGGCGGAACCGTCTGAGCTTTGCATAATCGGCAGATGAAACTGTCGTCATCGGTTGCGCTCCGTCACCGCACGCGCCTCAGTCGGCCGCAGCGTCCACAATGAGCCCCAGCAGCGCCGCGCCATAGCGCCCACGCTTCGTCGTCCCGACGCCAGGAATCACCCCAAGCGCCGCGTCATCCATCGGGCGCGCGGTCGCGATCGCCCGGAGCACGCTGTCGTGGAAGATGACATACGGCGGCACGCCCTGCGCCCTCGCCTCAGCCGTCCGCCAGGCGCGCAGCCGCTCGAACAGTGCCTCCGCGCCCGCCGGCAATGGTGCCGCATCGGCCGCCGCGCCGCGCTCCCGCCGCGCCGGGCGGGTCGGTTCGGAGGCATCGACGCCGAGTTCAACACGCGTTTCTCCGCGCAGGATGCCGCGCGCCTTGTCGGCGACCAGCGCCAATCCGCCGCCATCGTCGCGCGGTTTGATCTCCAGCGCGCCGAGGGCGATTAGCTGCCGCATCACGCCGCGCCAGAACCCCTCGCCCCGATCCTGCCCGACGCCGAAGGTCGGCAGGCTATCGTGCTTGTGGCGCACGACCTGATCCGTCCGTTCCCCGCGCAGCACTTTCGCGATGTGCACCGCGCCGAACATCTGGCCGGTGCGGTAGACGGCGGACAGCACCTTCTGCGCCTCCGTCGTGCCGTCGAACAGCGCGGGCGGACGGGCGCAGCGGTCGCAGTGGCCGCATGGCGCGTCCAGCGTCTCCCCGAAACACGCGAGCAGCGCGCGGGTGCGGCAGGAGGGCGTCTCCGTCAGCTGGATCATCTGTTCGAGCCGCGTGCGCATCACCGCCTTTTGCGCCTCGGGCGCGCCGGATAGCGCGAGCCAGTGGCGGGCGCGCGCGACGTCCTCGCCGCCATGCAGCAGCAGCGTCTCCGCCCGCTCCCCATCGCGCCCGGCGCGGCCGATCTGCTGGTAAAAACTCTCGGGGCTGTCCGGCATGTCGAGGTGCGCGACGAACCGGACGTCGGGCCGGTCGATGCCCATGCCGAACGCAATCGTCGCCACCATCACCATCGCCTCGCCCGCGCGGAACCGTCGGAGCGCCGCCTTCTTGTCCTGCGGATCGAGCCCGGCGTGGAACGCGACGGCGGCAAGCCCGTGGCTCGCGAGGCGCTCGGCCACGCGCTCGGTCTTCGCGCGGCTGCCGCAATAGACGATGCCGCACGCGCGCTCGTGCCGGCGAAGGAAGCGGCGCAACTGCTCCATCTCGCCGATCTTCGGCTCGGCGGTGAGGTAGAGGTTCGGGCGGTGAAAGCTCGCGGTGAAGACGCGGGCGCCGGTCATGCCGAGCGCGGTTAGGATATCGTCCCGCGTTCGCTGATCCGCCGTTGCCGTCAGCGCGATGCGCGGCACGCCGGGAAACCGCTGCGGCAACAGCGCGAGCCCGCGATACTCCGGCCGGAACTCATGGCCCCACTGACTGACGCAATGCGCCTCATCGATCGCGATGAGCGACAGGCGCTGGCGTTGCAGCCGCTCGATCAACCCGCCGGAAAGCAGCCGCTCCGGCGAGACGTACAGCAGATCGAGCCGCCCGGTGCCAAGGTCTCGCGCGACAAGTTGCGCGTCAACCGGATCAAGCTCCGAATGCATTGCGGCGGCGCGAACGCCGAGTTGCCGCAGCGCCGCGACCTGATCGTCCATCAGCGCGATCAGCGGCGAGACGACGACGGCGAGGCCGGGCCGGCAGAGCGCTGGGAGCTGGTAGCAAAGGCTCTTGCCGCCGCCGGTCGGCATGAGCACGAGCGCGTCGCCGCCGTCGATGACGTGGCGCACCACGTCGCCCTGCAATCCGCGGAAAGCGCCGAAGCCGAAGACGCGGGCGAGGATCTCGTGCGGATCGGCGGTTGGCTCGTCCGCCGCCGCCACGGCGCTCGTCACGGCGATAGCGTCATGGACCGACGTCGATCTCGACCCGGCGGCTCTCCACGTCGGACAGTTTCACGTCGGTCGGGCCGCGCGCGGCGACCGTGATGCGGGCGGCGTCCACACCGTCTTGCACGAGTTGCGCGACGACCACCTGCGCCCGCGTCTGCGACAGCGGATCGTTCACCGCCGCGCCGCCAACCGGGGAGGCGAAGCCGATGACATGCACGCTGGCCCTCGGATTGTCGGACGCGGCCTTGGCGGCACTTGTGACGACCGTCTGCGCCGGGAGGTCGAGCGCCGCGGAGAACGGTGTGAAGAAGACGACGAACGCCTGCGGTGGCTTCGGCGCCGCCACCGTGCAGGCCGCGAGCGACAGAGCGAACGCGGCAATGAGTGCGTGGCGGCGCATGATGCTTCCTTCGGACGTCGTCTGCATTGTCTGCCGGACGATTCCGGCTCGCGTCAATCGCGATACCGGCACAACGTGCGGAAGTGCACGCTCACGCGGCGGCGGCGATGGCGCGGCCACCGGCCAGCCGCCAGATGCGGTCGAGTCGTTCGGCGCCGGTGAGCCGATGCGCGATCAGCAGCACCGTGCGGCCGGCGGCGGCCTCGTTCAGTGTTTCAAAGAATGCGCGTTCCGTGTCGGCATCGAGTCCGGCGCACGGCTCATCGAGGATCAGCACCGGCGCCGGCGACAACAGCGCGCGAGCCAGTGCAAGCCGCCGCCCCTGCCCACCGGAGAGACGCGCGCCGCCCTCGCCGACCCACGT
>CAYSTX010000014.1:0-16940 GCA_964434035.1 uncultured Acetobacteraceae bacterium | reverse complement strand
CGGAGCGCGAGCGCGGCCAGCGTCGATTTGCCCGCGCCTGATGCGCCCAGCACCGCGACCCGCGCGCCGGTCGGGATCGCGAGCGTGAGGCCATCGAGCACCGGCGGCCGGTCAGCGTCCCAGGCGAAGCGCACCGCCTCGAACTTCAGCGATCCGGAGGTCGGACGCGGCGCAGGGTCGGTGGGTTCTAGCACGCGCGGCGGTTCGGTCGCGGCGGACAGCACGCGCTCGGCGGCGGCGGACGCGTAGCCCGCGAGCGCCCCTGCGCGCGGCAGACCGCCCGCCGCCTCGAACGTCGCGGTGACGAGGAAGGCGGCGACAATCGCCCCCGCCGGATCGGACCCGGCCGCGACCAGGACCGCGAGCAGCGCCGCCTGTGCGCAGAGGAACGCACCGGCGCCGGCGAGGGCCGTCCGGCCGGCGACGTCCCGCTGCGCCGCGAGCAGCGTCGCCTCCCGCGCCTGCACGGCGGCGAGCATGCGCCCTTCGGCCGAGTAGGCCCGCACCTCGCGGAGTCCCGACAGTGCATCAAGCGCCGCGACGCGGAGCCCGCCCGACGCGGCGGCGAGCCGGTCGCCGGCGCGGCGCGTCATCACCGCCGCCACCGCCGGGAGCACAAACGCGGCCAGCAGGAGGCAGACGCCGATCGCGACCGCCAACGCTGGATCGCGCCGCCCGATCACCCACAGCAGGACCGGCAACAGAATCGCGAGACTGGCGAGCGGCACGATGATGCGGAGATAAAGCCCGTCCAGCGCCTCGACGTCGCCGACCAACCGCGACAGCACGTCGCCCGCGCGCCGGAACCCGAGCCCGCCGCCCGCACTCCGCGCGAGGCCGCGAAAGAACCAGATGCGCAGATCGGCGAGCGCCCGGAACGTCGCCGCGTGCGTCACCAGCCGCTCGAAATAGCGCAGCACCACCCGGGCGACGCCCAGCGATCGCAGGACGACAACCGTCCCCACCAGCGCCGTCGCGCCGACGCTCGCCCCCGCGTACGCCATCAGGCCGAGAGCGGCGGCGAGCGCGCCGACGGAGATGAGCAATCCGCCGATCAGCCAGGCCGCCTGTCCGCGAAACAGACCAAACACACGCAGCAGCGGCCCGATCATGCGGCGCGACTCTCCGCGAGACGGCCTTGCCGCAGCTCTAGCCGCCGTCCGCTGAAGGCGTGTGCCGCGGCGGCGTGGCTCGCCAGCACGACCGTCCGGCCAATCGCGAGCCGGCGCAGGCTGTCCAGCACCTCGGCCTCCGACGCGGGATCGAGATGCGCGGTCGGCTCATCGAGCAGCAGCACCGGCGCGCCCTTGAGGAACGCGCGAGCGATGGCGACCCGCTGCGCCTGCCCGCCCGAGAGGCCATACCCGCCCTCGCCGATCGGCGTGTCGAGCCCCTGCGGCAGCGCCTCGGTAAATGCGGTGACGCGCGCGGCGGTGGCGGCGGCCTCGACTTCCGCGTCCGTCGCCTCGGGCCGCGCGAAGCGGATGTTGTCGCGGATGGAACCGGCGAACAGCAGCGGCCGCTGCCCGATCCAGGACGTGAGCCGTGACAGCGCCTCCGGCACGAGGTCCGCAATGTCCATGCCGTTGATCGTGACCCGCCCGCTATCGGCGCGAATGAAGCCGAGCAGCAACTCGATCACCGTGGACTTGCCCGCCCCGGACGGGCCGAACAGCACGAGCGTTTCGCCGGCCGGCACACGGAAACTCAGATCGTTGATCGCCGGGCCGCGCGCCGGATCCCAGGTGAAGGACACGTGCTCGAACGCGACGGACGCGCCCCGCGCCTCGATCGTCCGTATCACGCGGTCGGCGGGCGGCGGCGCGGGCATGGGCGGCACAGCGGCAATCGCGTCGGCGGCGGCGCTGGCGGCGAAGCGGTCCTGGTACGCGGCGGCGAAGGCACGGATCGGGGCGAAGAACTCGGGCACCAGCAGCAGCACGAACAGCGCGTGACCGGGGTGCGTTAGCAGTCCGGCCCGCCATTCGGCGCCGTAACGCAAAGCTAGCAACACGATCGCAAGTGCCGCCGCGAGATCCAGCGCCGCAGACGACAGGAACGCGACGCGGAGCACCCGCAGCGTCCGCCGCCGCAACTCCGCCGCCGCCTTGCCGAGCGCTGCCGCCTCGGCCTCCGCGCGGCCAGCGAGCACGATCGTGCCAATGCCGCGCACGCGGTCGAGAAAGCGCGCCTGCAGCCGCGCCATGGCGACAAATTGGTTCCGCGACGCCATGGCAGCCCCAATGCCGGCGGCGGCCATTGCGATCGGCACCAGCAGGCCCGCGCCGATCAGCACAACGGCCGCCCACGGGTCGGAAATCCCGGCCGCGATCGCGACCAATGCGGGGCCGATCACCGCGAGCATGACCGCCGGGAGATAGCGGCCGAACATGCCGTCGAGCCCCTCGATCCGGTCGACGACCAGGGTGGCGAGGTCGGCCGAATGCCGCTCCCGCAGCAAGGCCGGTCCGGCCGCGAGCAGCCGCGCCAGCACGTCGGTGCGGATTCGTCGCCGTGCCTGCCCGCCGACGACCACCGCGCCCCGTTCGGCAACCGCGCCTAGAACAGCGCGTACAATGGCGAGAACCGCGAACCCGATAAGATAAGGCAGCGGCAGCGCCCGGCGCCCGGCGAGCGCCGCCGCCAACACGGAAGCCGCGCACAACGCTTGGCCGATTGCGCCGAGTGTGCCGAGCAGGCTCGGCGCCACGACCGCGCGCAGGGATGCACGCCGCCCGGCGCTGCTCTCCGTCCGCAACCACAGCCGGGCGGCCGCCTTGGCGGAAACCGCCCCGTCCGATTCGTCCTCTCGCCGAGCCATGTCCCCCGATTAGGGGTTCTGACCGCCGATTGACAGACCCGCGCCGGGGTCAGACGGTCCGCTGCACGGAGGGGCTGCGATGTCGAAATCGAGTGTGGCGAGAGTGCATCAGGTCGCTGAGGCGGGCTGATCGATGGAGGTCTGCCGCACGCTGCCGACGCTAACGGACGCGCTCAAGCGGCTGCGCGCCGTGCGTGGCGCCGTGGGTTTGGTGCCCACAATGGGCGCTTTGCATGACGGCCACGTCGCCCTGCTCCGCGCCGCGCAGGCGCCCGAGGCGCGTGGCGCCGGCGTTGTCGCGTCGATCTTCGTCAACCCGCTGCAGTTCGGACAGGCGGATGACCTCGCCCGATACCCGCGCGATGAAGCGGGCGATCTCGCAAAACTAGAATCTGCCGGCTGTGACGTCGCGTGGCTGCCGGACGCCGAGACGATGTATCCGCCGGGCGACGCGACCCGCATCGAGCTGACTGGCCCGGCACTCCGCTGGGAGGGGGATGCGCGGCCCGGTCATTACCGCGGCGTCGCCACGGTCTGCGCCAAGCTGTTCGGGCAGGTCCGCCCCGACCGCGCCTACTTTGGGGAGAAGGACTGGCAGCAGGTGCAGGTCGTGACCCGCATGGTCCGCGACCTGTTGCTCGGGCCGGAGATCGTGGTCGTGTCGACGGTGCGCGAACCGGATGGCCTCGCCCTTTCGTCGCGCAACCGCTTCCTGACACCGGACGAGCGGGCGCAGGCGGCGCTATTGCCGACGACGCTCCGGGCGCTGATCGGTGCGCTTCGGGACGGCGCACCGTCGGACGCGGCGGTGGCGGACGCGCACGCGACGCTGAGCGCCGGTGGGTTTGCGGTCGATTACCTCGAGCTGGTCGAACCCGAGACGCTCTCGCCGACTACGTTGCGCCCCGCGCGGCTCATCGTCGCGGCACGGCTCGGCAGTGTTCGTTTGCTGGACACAATGGCGGTCGACTGATCCAGTCTAGTAGGGCGATAAAGGCTCTGGGCCAGTCCACCCGCGTCGCATAGCCGCTCGACAAGAGTGCCGCAAACGTGAGAGGCGCCAATCGGGAATTGGTGGACCTGACGGTTGATTTGATACCGTTCGTTCCCGGAGCTCGCCGGTTGGCGGCCCAGCGAACAACACCAGACCGATGACGACAGCCCGCTGCAGAAGCACGAGTGCCACCCTGAGCACCCGCTCCATCAGGCTCTTTGTCGACATCATTCGCCAAATCTAGTTGCTTCCGTCTTGACCTTTTTCCGAGCTTCCCTGGTTCTGCAGGTAGCCGGTCGTACGTCTCAAGTCGGGCGTGCGACAAACCAAATCGTTCTCGGAAAGAACACTGATGCTTGAGACGCTGGTCGTATTGCTGGCAGCAACCGCAGTTGCTGTCCCGATCACCCGCAATTTGGGGTTTGGCAGCATACTCGGCTACTTGGTCGCAGGCATCGTTATCGGCCCATCAGGGCTGCGATTGGTAACGGATGTAGGGCAGATCTCCGATGTCGCCGAGCTTGGCGTCATCATGCTCCTGTTCTTGATTGGCCTCGAATTGCGTCCGCATCGACTCTGGATCCTGCGCAAGGCGGTCTTCGGTCTGGGGCTCGGTCAGATGATCCCCAGTACGTTGCTGCTAGCCGGGTTGGTTCATGTGACAGGTGTACCTTGGACGGGCTCGGTTGTACTCGGAGCCGGACTGGCACTGTCCTCCACCGCCATCGTGCTGCCGATGCTGGGCGAGCGAAACTTGCTCGCCTCTACCGCAGGGCGCGACAGCTTCGCGGTGTTGCTGTTCCAGGACATGGCCTTCATTCCTATGGTCGCTTTGGTTCCCCTGTTGTCGAGCGGCAGCGTCACTAACCACATTCCTTGGGTCGATGTCGCACACGGCGTCTTGGCCATTGCCGTTATCCTGGTTGGCGGCAGCTACCTCGTCCGGCCGGTCTTTCGCCTGGTCGGCGGCGCGAAGACGCCCGAAGTGTTCACGGCGACTGCCTTGTTATTGGTGGTAGGCACGGCCGCCCTGGCTGACTGGGCCGGACTGTCTATGTCCCTGGGAGCCTTCATGGCAGGCGTAGTGCTGTCCGACTCCGAATACCGGCACGAGATCCAAGCCGACATCGAACCCTTCGAAGGCCTGCTGCTCGGTTTTTTCTTCATCTCGATCGGCATGTCGGCCAATGTTGTTCTGGCGGTCAGCAAGCCAGCCACGGTTGCCGTCTGCGTCGCAGTAGTGGTGGCGGTGAAGGTCGCCGTCGCCTTCCTGCTCGGACTTCTCAAGCGCGGAACCGTCAAAAGTTCTTTCCGGTTCAGTCTGGCTCTGCCCGAGGGCAGCGAGTTTAGCTTCGTGCTGTTCGGAGTGGCCGTATCCAGTGGGGCGCTGGCCCAGGACCAGGCGGACTTAGCCACCCTCGTGATCGCGGTCTCGATGGTCGTCACCCCCATCTTGTTTGCGGCCTCGGAGCGATTTGCCATCCCGCGTTTCGAAACTCGCAAGGAACCGATTTACGATCCGATCGGCGGGCCACCGACGCCGGTCATCATCTGCGGCTTCGGCCGTGTCGGCCAAGTCGTCGGGCGGGTGCTCCGCATGCAGGGCATTCCGTTCACCGCGCTCGACAAAGATGCGGCCCAAGTCGACGTGGTCCGCCGCTTCGGGAACAAGGTCTATTTCGGGAATCCAACGCGCGAAGACGTTCTCCGGGCGGCGGGCGCTGAGACCGCCAAGGTGCTCGTTGTCGCTTTGGATGATATGGACGAGACCTTGGCCGTCGTGGAGATGGCACAGCGTCGCTTCCGAAACCTCGCCATCTTCGCCCGAGCGCGAAATCGGCGGCATGCCCATATGCTCATGGACATTGGTATCACCGGCATCATCCGCGAGACATTCTTCTCAAGCCTGCGTCTGACCGAGATGGTTCTGGAGCAATTAGGCATCCCGCCCGAATCCGCCCACCGCGCAATTGAACTGTTCCGGGAGCATGATGAGCGCAACTTGACGGAAACTCAGTCTATTTCCGGTGACGAGCAGAAACTGATCCAGAGTGCACAGCAGGCAGCGCAAGAGCTCATGGAACTCTTTGAAGACGACCGCCCGTTACCTTCATGACCTCCCCACCCCGCTAGGCACTGCTCCTCCTATAGACTAGCGCAGCGCCCGCCGCGCGACCTCGGCCAGCAGCGACGCCGCACCAGGCAGGATCGCGTCGTTGAAATCGTACTGCGGGTGATGCAGCCCGATGCCGTTCTCAATTGGCCCGTTGCCGACCCAGACATAGGCGCCCGGACGCTCGGCCAGGAACCACGCGAAATCCTCGCCGGCCATGCTGGGCGCCAGGTCGCGCCGAACGGTCAGGCCAACGGCGGCGCCCGCCTCGGCCACGAGATCCGCCTCCGCCGGGGTGTTGCGCGTCACCGGCATGCCGGGCCGGATCAGCACGTCGATCTCGACCCCATGGGTCGCCGCAACGCCTGCGGCGACGCGGCGGATGGTGTCGTGGATGTAGTCACGCACGCCCTCATCCAGCGTCCGCATCGTGCCGCGGATCACCACGCGATCGGCGATCTGGTTCGCGGCCTGCCCGCCCGCGATGGTGCCGAGCGACAGCACGGCGCTCTGCAACGGATCGACGGCGCGGGCGACCACCGTCTGCAGCGCCACAATCAGATGCGCCGCCCCAACCATCGCATCGCGCGTCGCGTGCGGCATCGCCGCGTGCCCGGCCTGGCCCCGCACCGTCAGCTCCAGCCGGTTGCCCGCGCCCATGACAGGCCCCGCGTGCACGCCGATGCTGCCAGCCACGAGGCCCGGCCAGTTGTGCAGCGCGAACACACGTTCCATCGGAAACCGGTCGAACAGGCCGTCGGCCAGCATCGACAGCGCGCCGCCGCCGCCCTCCTCGGCCGGCTGGAAGACGAGATGGATCGTGCCGCTCCAGCTTTTGTCGGCCGCCAGCAACGCGCTCGCGCCCAGCAGCGCCGTTGTGTGCCCATCGTGCCCACACGCATGCATCACACCCGAGTTGGTCGACGCGTACGGCAGGCCCGTCGCCTCAGTGATCGGCAGTGCATCCATGTCGGCCCGGAGCCCGACGGCGCGGTTCGATCCGGCGCGAGTTAGGGTCGCGACCACGCCGTGTCCGCCAACGCCCGTAACATGCGGGATTCCAAGCTCAGTCAGCCGGGCGGCGACAAAGCGCGCCGTCTCCTCCTCATGAAGCGTCAGGCCGGGATGCGCATGCAGATGGCGGCGCCAGTCGGTCATGCGGGTGGCCAGGTCTGTGATTGTGTCCATGGTCCCCACGTCAGCGCATGGCCCGCTTGCGCAAGGTCAACCATGCGCCGCCGAGCATTATAACCATCCCCAATGCATCGCGCGGGCCAACATGCTCGCCCAGGACAGCGACGCCAAGCAGAACCGCAATGATCGGCGACACAAACGCGTACGATCCGGCCCGCGCCGGTCCCCAGGACCGCAGGAGGTCGAGGAAGATCGTCGTTCCGATCACCGAGCCGAACACGACCAGGAACAGCCAGCCGCCAAGCCCCGCAGCTCCCCACCGAAAGCCGAGCGCCGCCGCCGTCCCCGGTTCGACCAGGAGCGCGACCAGAAGCAGCAGCAGGCCGCCCGCGAGCATGGTCGCCATCGACAGCTCCGAGGACGACATGCGGCCGAGCAGCGGTCGGGCAAGCACCGAGCCGAAACTGTAGCAGATCGCGCTAAGGATGATCGCGCCTGCGCCGAGCAGCATCGCCCGCGGGTCGCCGCGCTGATCGATGGCCAGCGCCGCCGGTCCGAACAGGATGATAATGCCCAGCACGCCGACCGCGATGCCGCCCGCCCGCGCCGCATCCAGCCGCTCCGCCCCGAGCGCCGCCCCGACGCAGAGCAGCGCGATTGGCAGCGAGGCGAGGTCGAGGATCGAGGTCAGCCCGGACGGCAGGAACCGCGCGCCCCAGAACAGCAGCCCGTACGGCGCCGCGACCATCAGCACGGACACGACGAAAAGGCGCGGCCATCGCGACACAGGAAGCCGGATCTGGGTGCGCCGCGCCATCAGCAGAAGGAGCATCAGGAACCCGGCCGCCGCGAACCGCAGGCCGGCGAGCAGCAGCGGCGGAACGGCGGTAACGCTCGCCTTAAGCGCGATCCACGTGCTGCCCCAAATCACGCACAGCGCGGCGAACCGAATGAAGTCGCGGCTCACGCATCCCGTCGGATGACGAAGCCGTTCTTGACCGGATCCATGCCGATGCTGGGGTAGTAGCTCATCGCGTCGCGGGCCGAGAGCAGCAGCAACATGCATTGCGGCCCGATGATCCGCTTCGTCTCGCCGATCAGCGCGCGGCCGATTCCCTGACCCTGAAACGCAGGATCGACGCACAAGTCGGACAGGTAGCAGCCATACGCGAAGTCGCTCAGCGATCTGGCCGCGCCGATTAGCCTTCCGCCCGCCGCCGCCGCGCGGGCAGTCACCACGAGGTTCGACCCCGCAAGCATCGCCGCCATACGCGGCACGTCGTCAATCGGCCGGCCGAGCCCGGACTGGCGAACGAGGGTCGTGTACTCGACTGGATCGAGCCGCCCTTCCTCCCGCGCGAAGACGATCCCCGGTGGTGGGGTGGCGGCGGCGACCCAGACCTGATGTGTCGATGTCATGTCGCAAGTCTCTCGATTTGCGCGAAAATCGGGCAGTCCGGTGCGTGCGCGCCCGGTAGGACGCCAATGCTCAACAGGAATTCGCCGACCACTTCCGGCCCCATGAACCGAAGCGTGCGGCGAAACAGCTTGATCCAGGCGGCACGGTCGCGTGGCGAGCCGGTCTCGTCCGCGCGGTGCGCTTCGATCCAATTCGCGAAGCCCCCATGGCTGTCGCGCATCGCGCGGACGCGGCCCGCATTGTCAATGATCGCAAGCACTTTCAGCCGGTTGCGGATCATCGCTGGATCGGCGAGCAGACGTTCGACGTCCCGCTCATCCATCGCGGCCACACGATCAACGGACCAACCGTGGAGCGCCGCCGCCATGCCGGCCCGGCGCCGCAGCACCAGATCCCACGAGAGCCCGGCCTGCATGATCTCGAGGCCTAGCCGCTCGAACAGCACCGTCTCGTCCCGCTGCGGAAACCCGTATTCGGTCGCGTGATAGGCGTCGTGGAGCGGCCGGCCGGGCGCGATCTGGCAGTAGGCGCTCACGGCTTGGACCGCGTCTCACTCCCCGCGGCGGATACGTCGGTTTCCCGCTGTGAGGGCTGCTGCAACAGGAACGGGCGAAACATTGCCGCCAGCGTCTCGGCGACGGGGCCCTGGTTGGAAAACGGCATCCAGGCGCGGAGCAGGCTCTCCGGCGACATCGCGTTCATGCCCTCAAGAATATTGCGCTCAACCTTCGCCATGACGGCCGCCTGCAACGGCTTCACGTCTGGCAGGCCGCAGAACTGCCTCGCTTCGTCGGGCGTGCAGTCGATTTCGATCGTCATTTTCATGGGTCAGCGAACTCCAGAATCATTCCGTCCACACCCGGCTCAACGCCAGGCGGACAATGATCGCGCACCCAACCGAAGTCCATGTCATGTCCCATGTGCGTCAGGATCGTCCGCCGCGCGCCGACGCGGGCGGCCCATTCAAGCACGAGGGGAAAATGCGCGTGTGTTCGGTGCGGCGGCCGGCGCTGAAAGCAGTCAACGACCCACGTATCGACACCATCAAGCAGCCCGAACGCCCTGTCATCGAGCCCGACCACGTCCGTCGAATACGCGAACTTCCCGACCCGGAGCCCGACCGTTTTCATGAAGCCGTGATCCTGCTCGAACAGCTGGACGGTCATGCCGGCGACCTCGAACGCCGCGTCGGCCGTAACATCGTGCCGGTTGAGCACGGGGCGGAAGAACAGCGGCCGCTGCCCTGGCTCGACCCACCAGGGGCGGAACGCATAGTCGAACCGGCGCGCGATCTCATCCAGCGTCTCCGCCGTTCCGTACGTGTCGAGCGGCGTGCCGGATGAGCGGTTCAGCAGCCTCACGTCGTCGAGGCCGAGAATGTGATCGGCGTGGGAGTGCGTGAACAGGATCGCGTCCACCCGGCCGATGCCGGTCGCGAGCAACTGCGCGCGCATGTCGGGCGAGGTATCGACCAGCAGCCGCCGCCCGTCCGCGCCCTCTATCACTGCGCTCGCGCGGGTGCGGCGATTGCGCGGCTCGGCCGGGTCGCAGGCGCCCCAGTCGCCGAACCCGTCGGCGCCGCCGATATGCGGCACGCCGGCGGACCCGCCGGTGCCCAGCAGTGTCACCCGCATCAAGCCGGCCGGGCGCGGGCAAACAGCCGCCGCGTGTTCTCGGTCGTCAGCGCCGCGAGTGCCTCGGGCTCCATGTTGCGCACTTCGGCCAAGACGCGCGCGGTGTGCGCGGTCCAGGCCGGTTCGTTGCGTTTGCCCCGCATGGGCACGGGCGCGAGATAGGGCGCGTCGGTCTCGACCAGCAGCCGATCGGCCGGGAGATCGCGCGCGATGCCCCTGATCTCGATGCTTTTCGGGAAGGTCAGGATGCCGGAGAAGCTGACATACCCGCCCATTGCGACCGCCGTTTCAGCAAGCGCGCGGCCCGAGCTGAAGCAATGCAGCAACAGGGCGAACTCACCGCCCGTATCCCGCTCATCCTGCAGGATTGCCGCGATGTCCGCGTCGGCGTCGCGTGCATGGATCACCAGCGGCAGGCCGGCGATTCGCGCGGCCCGGATGTGCGCACGGAAACTCGCCTGCTGCACGTCTCGCGGCGCCTTGTCGTAGAAATAGTCGAGCCCCGACTCACCGATGCCGACGACGCGCGGATGGTCGGTCAGCGCGGCGATCGCCTCCGGCGCCGGTACCGGAAGCTCGGCCGCGTTGTGCGGATGGACGCCGACGGTGCACCAGACGTTCGGCAGCGTCTCCGTCATGCCGATCAACGCGTCTGACTGACCAAGCCGCGTGCCGATGGTGATGACCTCGGTCACCCCGGCCTCGGCCGCCCGGGCCAGCAACGCCGGACGCTCCTCGGGCGTGAAATAGTCCAGGTGACAATGCGAATCGATCAACATCAGAGCCCTATGCGGCGGTCTCGACATAGCGTGGGAAAATGCCTTGCGGGGCGGGCAATGGTTCACCGTCCCGCAGCGCCGTCATCAGCGAGTCGAGGCCGCGGAGATCGGCGGGCACGCCAAGCTGATCGAGCATCCGGCTCATGCTGTCCGGCATGAACGGGGTCAACACCGTTGCGATCACGCGCAGCGCCTGGAGCAAAATCCGCAGCACATCCCCCATCCGGGCCGGATCGGTCTTGCGCAGCGCCCAAGGCGCCTGCCGGTCGATGTAGCCGTTCGCAGCGCGGACGACGCGCCAGACGGCCTCGAGCGCTTCATGCAGCGCCTGCCGCTCGATCGCGGCGCCAACAAAGCCCGGGAGGGCGACGGCCGACATCCACAGCGCATCGTCGTCCTCGGTCTGCACCGTCGGGACCGGCGGGCGGCGGCCGTCGCAGTTGCGGGCGATGAGCGAGAGCGTCCGCTGCGCCAGGTTGCCGAGGTCGTTCGCGAGGTCGACGTTGAGCCGGCTGATGAGTGCGCGGCGGGAGAAATCGCCGTCGCCGCCGAACGGCACTTCGCGCAGCAGGAAATAGCGGAGCGCGTCGAGCCCGAACTCATCGGCGAGCGTCCGCGGGTCGAGCGTGTTGCCGAGGGACTTGCTCATCTTCTGCCCCTCGACCGTCCACCAGCCGTGCGAATAGACGCGCTTCGGCACAGGCAGCCCGGCCGACATCAGGAACGCAGGCCAGTAGATCGCGTGAAACCGGCTGATCTCCTTGCCGACGAGATGCAGGTTCGCCGGCCAATACGCCCAGCGCGGCGCGGTCTCGTCCGGGTAGCCGAGTGCCGTGATGTAATTGGCGAGCGCGTCGAGCCACACGTACATCACATGCTTCGGATCGCCCGGCACGGGGATGCCCCAGGCGAAGCTGGTGCGGCTGATCGACAGGTCGCGGAGGCCGCCGCGCACGAAGCTCAGCAGCTCATTCCGCCGCGATTCCGGTCCGACGAAATCCGGCTCGCGCATGTAGAGGTCGAGCAGCCGGTCCGCATATGCCGAGAGGCGAAAGAAGTAGGACGGCTCGGTCACCCACGCGACCGGCGCGCCCGTCGCGGCCGCGATCCGGCTGCCCTCGCTGAGGACGATCGTCTCGTCCTCGCCATAGAACGCCTCGTCGCGCACCGCGTACCAGCCCTCGTACGCGCCGAGATAGATGTCGCCCGCCGCGACCATCCGCTCCCACAGCGCGGCGCAGCCGACCTTGTGGCGCGGTTCGGTCGTGCGGATGAAGTCGTCGTAGGAGACGCCCATCCGGTCGGCCATGTTGCGGAAGTCCGCGGCGACCCCGTCGGCGAAGCTCTGCGGATCAAGCCCAGCCTCGGCGGCCGCGCGCTCGACCTTCTGCCCGTGCTCATCGGTGCCGGTCAGGAAGAAAACGTCGCGCCCGGCCAGCCGGTGCCATCGCGCAATGACGTCGGCCGCGATCGACGTGTAGGCGTGGCCGATATGCGGCGCGCCATTGACGTAGAAGATCGGGGTCGAGATGTAGAAACGGTCGGGCATGGCAGATCCTGCGGGGCGCCGCCTGATCTAGTCCGGCAAACCGGCCGAGGCAAAGGGAGACCCCGGCCGGCATCGTGTTTCGCGCCGGTGACGCCGGGTCAGACGGCGTGCACCTTCCCCTCCCGCTCCCAGAACCGCAGCGCCTTGCAGGCCGTGATGAAGTGCTCGGCGCCGCCGTCCTCATCGAGGGCGATAAAGCCGGCGTCCAGATCGCTCTGCCCCAGAAGCTCGAACATGGCCTCCACCGCCCGCGTGTAGCCGATGAATTTGGCATGGGCGTAAGCGTCGTTAACGAAGTCCCGCAGCGCCGCATCCCGCCCGAGCAAGTCCGCGCCCTTTCCGACAAGATCAGCGCGACCGCGTCGTAGAGGACGGATGGGCCACCGCCGAGCTTCTGCTGGCCTTCGATGCGGCTGCCGTCGCTCATGCTCACGCCGCCGATGGTCGGGGTCACGAATTCGACCATGGCGCCGGCCTGTTTCGCCGCACCCTCCAGCGCTTTCGCGATCGCACCGTCGGCGCCGTCCGACAGCAGCACGCCGATCTTTCGGCCTTCCAGCGTGCCGCGGGCGGTGGCGAGGATGCTGAGCGCGGGGGACGGCCGCAGATCCTTGACCAGCGGTCGCGCCGGCGTCGCCGCCTCGGGCATCGGCTCCAATCCGAGCCCCTCCGCAACCTGCTGCGCCAGCCCCTCATCCACGTTTCGAAGGTGCGCGACCACGCGGGCACGGATCGCTGGCGTCTCGACCTTGCTCAGCTCGAAGACGAACGCGTCCTTGATGTGGCGCTGCTCGACCGGGGTCTGGCTTATGTAGAACTGCCGCGCTTGGCTGTAGTGGTCGGCGAAGCGTTCGGAGCGGACGCGCTGCTTCGTGCCACTCTCTTCGGCCGCGAACGACCGGAATCCGCGTTCGGGTGACTCGCGCGGCCCCTGGCCCCACGAATTCGGCTCGTAATTCGCACGGCCCTTCGGGTTTATCATCGCCATGTGCCCGTCCTGCTGCAGCGTATGGAACGGGCATTTCGGCGCGTTGATGGGGATATGCGTGAAGTTGGGGCTACCGAGCCGCTTTAGCTGCGTATCGAGATAGGAGAAGTTACGGCCCTGCAGCAGCGGATCGTTGGTGAAGTCGATACCCGGCACGATGTTGTTCGTGCAGAACGCAACCTGCTCGGTCTCGGCGAAAAAGTTATCGACGACGCGGTCGAGCACGAGCCGGCCGACGATGCGGATCGGCACGTCTTCCTCGGGGATGATCTTCGTCGCATCGAGCACATCGAACGGGAAGCGGTCGGCGAACGCATCATCGAACAACTGCACGCCAAGCTCCCACTCGGGCGGATTGCCGGACGTAATCGCGTTCCAGAGATCGCGGCGGTGAAAGTCCGGATCGGCGCCGTTCAGCTTAACGGCCTCGTTCCAGACGACAGACTGCATCCCGAGCTTCGGTTTCCAATGAAACTTGACGAATGTCGACTTGCCTACCGAGTTCACGAAGCGGAACGTATGGACGCCAAAGCCCTCCATGAATCGGAACGACCTTGGAATGGTGCGGTCGGACATGATCCACATCTGCATGTGGACCGACTCTGGATTGAGCGACACGAAGTCCCAGAAATTGTCATGCGCGGTTTGCGCCTGCGGGAAGGCGCGGTCCGGCTCCTCCTTCGCCGCGTGAATAATGTCGGGGAACTTGATCGCATCCTGAATGAAGAAGACGGGGATGTTGTTGCCGACGAGATCCCAGTTGCCTTCCTTCGTGTACAGCTTGACCGCGAAGCCGCGAACGTCGCGCGCGAGATCGGGCGATCCCTTGCTGCCCGCGACGGTCGAGAAGCGCACGAACACCGGCGTTCGCTCGCCGACGCGCTGAAAGATGTCGGCCTTCGTCACGTCCGATAGCGACTGGGTCGTCTCGAAATACCCGTGCGCTCCGAAGCCGCGCGCATGCACGACGCGCTCCGGAATGCGCTCGTGATCGAAGTGGAAGATCTTCTCGCGAAAGTGAAAATCCTCGAGCAGCGTCGGGCCGCGCTCACCGAGTTTGAGACTGTTCTGATCGTCGGAAACCGGCACGCCCTGCTGCGTCGTCAGGACCGGCGTCTCGCCCTCGGCGATCTGGTGGGTCTCGCCTCCCGTGCCGCGCAGCACCTGCGCGTTGCCGTACTGGGTCGGCTTCAGGTCGGGCTTCTTGTCTGTCCGATTGGTGTTCTTGGCCATCGCGCGCTCCTCCTCATCGGCGTGTCGATGAAGAAGACGTGGCCTCCGCGTGCGGGTTGCCGGTCTCGCGACGTCTCGCGGCCCTGTGTCGCCCGCCTCAACTCCGCTCGCCGGCCAGAATACCGAGGCCGGTGACGACCGCCTGCCGTCGATCGAGGCTGAACCGCTCGGCCTCGTCCTGCAGCCGCGTCAGTGCCTGCCACCGATCCGCCCAGACGGAGACGGGCGCGGCGAGGCTGGCCATGCGCCCGGCCCGCGCGTCCTCGCGCACCGCGCCAGCGACGGCAGCGCGCAGCAGGTCCATGAACGTCGAAAAGGCGTCATCGCCCCGACCCAGCGCATCCGCGACCGCATAGGCGCGCGCGGGCGAAAGCGTCGGCAACTCAGCAATTACCTCATCCACCAGCGCGGCGAGCCGCAATCCCTCGGCTTCGGCCAGCAACAGCGCACGTCCGGGTGAACCCTCCGCGAGCGCGGCAAGACGCGCGCGCTGATCCGGCGGCGTGTCCGGCAGCACCAATGCCATCGCACGATCCATCGCGTCTTGCGGTAGCGGGTTGAGGCGCAGGCGGCGGACGCGGCTCCGGATCGTCGGCGGCAGCCGGCCGGGTGCGGCGCACGTTAGTAGCAGGATCGCGCGCGGCGGCGGCTCCTCCAGCGTCTTCAGCAGCGCGTTGGCCGACGCGGTGTTGAGGTCATCCGCGCCGTCGATCACGACGACGCGCCAACCACCCTCAGCGGGCGTCAGCGCCATGAACCCCGCAAGCCGGCGCACATCATCGACGGCGATCTGCTGACGCATTCGTTTGCGCACGGGGTCGAACGCTCGCTCGATCGTCAGCAGATCGGCGTGCGCGCTGGCGGCGACGCGGCGAAAGACCGGGGCGGCCGGATCCACCCAAAGCGTATCGGCCGCGGCATCCGGCAACCCAGCCAGCAGCCGCCGCGCGATGCGAAAGGCGAGCGTCGCCTTGCCGATCCCGTCCGGGCCGGTCAGCAGCCAGCCGTGATGCAGGCGCCCGCTGCGCCACGCGGACAACACCTGAAGCTCGGCCTCCTCATGGCCGAACAGGTCAGGGTTCGCGCGCGGCTCGGGCGCGCTCACTGCGCCTCGCGCGCGTCGATCACGTCCATGATCGCGGCGTGCACCACGCCCGGCTCGGCCGACGCGTCGATAATCACGCACCGCTCCGGCGCCGCAGCGGCGATCGCATGAAAACCGGCCCGCACGCGTGCGTGGAAATCGGGACCAAGCTGCTCATACCGGTCGCGCCCAGTCCCGCGCGCTGCAATCCGCGCAGCACCGATCGCCTCAGGCACATCGAGCAGCAGCGTCAGGTCCGGCAGTAACGGCGTCGCCGCGCGCGCGACCGCCTCCAGCATCGCCCGGTCCGCGCCCTGCCCCCAGCCCTGATAGGCCATGGTACTGTCCGCGTAACGATCGCAGATCACGGTGATGCCGTCCGCGAGCGCTGGGCGGATCGTGCGCGCGACATGCTCGACACGCGCCGCGACATGCAGCAGCGCCTCCGCATCCGGCGACCAGTCAATTCCACCCGTCAGCAACAGCGTGCGCAGCGCCTCCGCTCGGGGCGCGCCGCCGGGCTCGCGGGTCAGCAGCACGCGACGCCCACGCGCGCTCAGCGTGTCGGCAAGGCGCCGCGCCTGCGTCGACTTGCCGGCGCCCTCGCCGCCTTCGAGAGTGATGAACCGCGCGGCGGCGATGTCAGCCGCCCGTCACGTAATGCGACAGCACCGCGACAGCCCGTCCTGGCAGCGACAGACGCGGCACGTCGGCGCCGGCCAGTAGCGGCATTTCCATCGGCGGCACGCCTTGTCCGGACACAACCAGCTTGCCAACAACCGCGCCCTTGGCGACCGGGGCGCGCACCGGCGCGTCATATTGCACCGCGATGTGCGCGTTCTTCCGCCAGCCGCGCGGCAGGCAGAGCGTGAGGTCGTGCCCACCGACCAGTGGCACGGTCGGCGTGCTGCCGAGCCAGACGGGCGCGCGATCAACGATGTCGCCAGCGGTGAACAGCGTGACCGATTCGAACTCGCGGAACGCCCACTCCATGATGCGCTCACCCTCCTCGGCGCGCTCACGCATGGTCGACATGCCGTTCAGCACCTCGATCACGCGCCGGCCGTTGCGGAGGCTGCTCGCGCAGAGACCGTAGCCGCCGGCATCGGTGTGTCCGGTCTTCAGCCCGTCGGCCGTGCCGCGCTGCACCAGCGGGTTGCGGTTCATCTGGTCGATGTTGTCGTACTTGAA
>CAYSTX010000013.1:11810-31750 GCA_964434035.1 uncultured Acetobacteraceae bacterium | reverse complement strand
CGAACCCACGACCCCAGGATTAGGAATCCTGTGCTCTATCCTGCTGAGCTACGGGGACAGGCGCGCCATCCCTATACAAGCCGTAGCCGTGGGTGGACAGCCTCGCAAAGCGAGCTCTCCGGAGCCGCCTGTCGGCCAGGACACGTGTGCGTCGGAGAATTTTACAACTTATGCGGCTTGAAGTCGGCCGCGAAATGTTGGGAAGTTCGGGACCATCCGGCACCGATCCGACTGGGCCAGGCCCACCCTATCCCCGCGGCGGCCGCCGGTGCACAGTCTCGCGACGAGAGCGAACGCTGCGGGAGAAAACGGTCCTCATGCCAGATAAAGTTATCATCAGCTGCGCCATCACGGGCGCCATTCACACACCCAGCATGTCGGACGCGCTGCCGATCACGCCGGAGCAGATCGCCGCGGCCTCGATCGAGGCGGCCGAGGCCGGGGCGGCGATCATCCACCTCCATGCCCGCGACCCCGAGACCGGGGAGCCGACGCCAGACCCTTCCGTGTTCATGCGGTTCCTGCCGGTGATCAAGCAGCGATGCAACGCCGTCATCAACATCACGACCGGCGGTGGGATGAACATGACGGTGGCCGACCGGCTGGCCGCCCCGCTCGCCGCCAAGCCCGAGATGGCGAGCCTCAACATGGGCAGCATGAACTTCAACCTGACACGCGCAGGCGACCGGGTGAAGACGTGGAAGCATGCGTGGGAGCAGCCGTATCTTGCGCGCACCGACGACCACATCTTCCGCAACACGTTCAAGGACATCGCCAGCATCGTCGAGCAACTCGGCCGCGGCCACGGTACGCGGTTCGAGTTCGAGTGCTACGACGTGGGCCACCTCTATAACCTCGCGCACTGCCTCGACACCGGCGTCGTCGAGCCGCCGGTGCTCGTGCAGACGATCTTCGGCATCCTCGGCGGAATCGGCGCCGACCATCGCAATCTGCTGTTCATGAAGGAGACGGCCGACCGGCTATTCGGCGACCAATATGTCTGGTCGGTGCTCGCCGCCGGCCGGCATCAGATGGCGTTCACGACGATGGCCGCGATCATGGGCGGCAGCGTCCGCGTCGGGCTCGAGGACAGTCTGTACATCGGGAAGGGCAAGCTCGCGTCGTCCAACGCCGAACAGGTGGCGAAAATCCGCCGCATCCTTGAGGAACTGAGCCTCGAAATCGCGACGCCGGACGAGGCGCGCTCCATCCTCCGCCTCAAGGGCGGCGACCGGGTCGGGTTCTGAGCGCATGCCCGCCGATCTGCCGCTGACCGAGACCGCGTCACTGCTGCATGCAAGGACGCTGACGCTCGATACGCATATCGACATCCCCTGGCCGCCCGGCCCCTCGCCGTTCGTCGACGGGCCACGCCGCGTCGACCTGCCGAAGATGCGGCGTGGCGGCCTGACCGCGGGCTGCTTCGCGGCCTATGTCCCGCAGGGGCCGCGCACGGCGGCCGGCGAGCAGGCGGCGTTCGACCGGGCGAGCGCGATGCTGGCCGCGATCCACGCGATCGCCGACGACGCGCCGGATGCCGGCACGCAAGGCGCGCCGCGGGTTGCCGACACCGCTGACGCGATCGAGGCAGCCCACGCGGACGGGGCGCTCGCGATCATCCCGGCGGTCGAGAACGGCTATTCGCTCGGGCAGGATTTGCGACGGCTCGAGCAGTTCCGCGCCCTCGGCGCGCGCTATCTCACGCTCACCCATAACGGCCACAACGCGCTCGGCGACAGCGCCAACCCGCGGTCCGATCTCGGGGACCGGCCGACGTTGCATGACGGGCTGAGCCCGCTCGGGCGGGAGGCGGTGGCTGAGCTGAACCGGCTCGGCATGTTGGTCGATGTCAGCCACGTCTCCAAGGCGACGATGCTGCAGTCAGCAACGCTGTCGCGGACGCCAGTGATCGCGACGCATTCCTGCGTCCGCGCGCTCTGCGACGTCGCGCGCAATCTCGATGACGAGCAGCTTGATGTGATTGGCGCGACCGGCGGCGTCGTCCACATCACCGCCGTCTCCTCCTTCGTCCGCCCGCGCGCCCGGCCGGAGGCGGTGACCGTCGCCGACTTTGTCAACCACATCGACTACGCGGTCGACCGCATTGGCATCCGCCATGTCGGCATCAGCTCCGATTTCGACGGCGGCGGCGGGTTCAAGGGCTGGCACGACGCGTCGGACAGCCCGAACATCACGGCCGAGTTGGTGCGGCGTGGCTACGGGCCGGACGACATCGCGCTCCTCTGGTCCGGCAATTTCCTGCGCCTGCTCCGCCTCGCGGAACAGGCAGCCGGCTGACGGGCGCGGGCCACAATGCGCAGCATCGCCTTCCCCGACGGACGCGCGGTTCCGGTGATCGGGCAGGGCACGTGGCACATGGGTGAGGGCGAGCGTCCGCCGGAGGAAGAGGCCCGGGCGCTACGACACGGGCTCGACCTTGGCCACCGCCTGATCGACACCGCGGAGATGTATGGCGAGGGCGCGGCCGAGCGCGTCGTCGGCGCCGCCATTGCCGGAAGACGGGACGAGGCGTTCATCGTCAGTAAGGTCTATCCGCACAACGCGACACAGCGCGGCGTCGCCGCCGCGTGCGAGCGGAGCCTCAAGCGCCTCGGCACGGACCGTCTCGATCTGTATCTCCTCCACTGGCGCGGCGCCGTGCCGTTCGATGAAACCATTGACGGGTTCGAGCGGCTGCGCGCGTCCGGCAAAATCCTCGCCTGGGGCGTCTCCAATCTCGACACGGACGAGATGAAAACGCTGACGGGCCTTCCCTCCGGCGCGAACTGCGCGACCGATCAGGTGCTCTACAATCCCCAAGCGCGCGGGATCGAGTTCGACCTGTTGCCTTGGTGCGCGACGCGGTCCATGCCGGTGATGGCTTATTCGCCGGTCGGCCAGGGCGGGCGGCTGCTGCGCCATGCGGCGCTCGGCACGATCGCGGCCAAGCACGGCATGACGCCCGCGCAGGTGGCGCTCGCCTGGTGCCTACGCCACCCGTGGGTCATCGCGATTCCGAAAGCATCCGCCCTCGCGCATGTCGACGAGAACGCGACGGCGGCCGGGCTTGCGCTCGACGCGGACGACCTCGCCCTGATCGATCGAGCCTTCGCGCCGCCACGACGAAAGCAGTCGTTGGAGATGTTGTGATCGGTTGTGTGCCGGCCATCCTCCCGCCGGCCCCGCACGCGACGCCGGGTTTCGTTCAGATCCGCATCCCGCCGGAGCAGTCGGTCGCGCGCGAAACTTCCAGGCCGGACGCCTCCGCCATCGCCGCCGGCACGAACCGATAGGCATCCATCCGCAGCACCCCGAACATGGCGCTATTGTGCAGCCGCTCCGCGCGCAGGCCGGGACCGGCGGCGCCGAGGGCGACGAACAGTGGCAGCAAATGCTCCTCCGTCGGGTGCTGCTCCACCGCGTGCGGCGCGAGCGCGCGATAGCTCAGCGTGTCGCAGGGGCGGCCCTCGGTCAGCGCGGCGTCGAACCAGTCGGCAAACTCGCACACATCCTCCGCCATCGCGGCGTCCTGCGACTGGCCGCGAAACCGCCCGAGGTCGTGCGTGAAACTGCCCGAGCCGAGCACCAGCACCCCTTCACGCGTCAGCGGGGCAAGCGCGCGGCCGACCTGCAGGTGATGCGCCGGCCCGTGCGCCGGCTGCACCGATAGCGGCACGACAGGAATATCTGCGTCGGGGAACATCAGGCGGAGCGGCACCCAAACACCGTGGTCGAGGCCACGCATCGGTTCGACTCCGCTCGGGATCCCCGCGTCGCACAGGAGGTCGCTGATCCGCTCGGCAAGCGCCGGGTCGCCAGGGGCTTCGTACCGAAGGTCAAACAGCGCGTCGTCGAACCGGCCGAAATCATGAATCGTGCGCGGCCGCGCGGCCCCGCCAATGGCGACCCGCTGCGTTTCCCAATGCGCGGTCACTGCAACGATGGCGCGCGGCCGGCCAATGGCAGGGCCGAGACCGACCAGAAACCGCCGCGCCGGCGCGTCGCGCAGCGCGAGCGTTGGCGCGCCGTGACTGACGAAAACCGGAGCAATCTGGTCCATGACGACACACTTCCTTTGCGAAAAGACGTTGCGTCTTTTGCGGAAGAACTAGGGCGCGACCCTGCCCTGCGCACTCCCCTATTGACGCATCAGGCCCATACGGGGAGGCATAGCGTATGCTTGATTGGGATGATCTCAAGACATTCTTGATGATCGCTCGGCACCACAGTCTGTCGGGTGCGGCGCGGGCGCTGGGCGTGCAGCAGCCGACCATGGGCCGCCGATTGGAGGCTTTGGAACAGCGGGCCGGCGCCAAACTGCTCCTGAAGACCCCAAGCGGCTATGTGCTGACCCCGGCCGGGGAGGCGGTTCTCGGCAACGTCGAGCGGATCGAGGCGGAGACGATCGCCGTCGAACGGGCGATCCAGGGCGTCGACGTCCGGCTCGAGGGCACGGTCCGGCTGACGACGGTCGAGTCGCTGGCGACCGAGGTACTGCCGCCCATTCTGATGCGGTTGCACGAGGCCTATCCGGGTATTCGGATCGATGTGATCACTGAAGCCCGCTCCCTCAACCTCGGGCGGCGCGAAGCCGACGTTGCCCTCCGTGTCGCCCGGTTTCAGCAAGCGGAACTGGTGGCGCGAAAGGTCGGTGAGCTCGCCTTCGGCGTTTATGCGAGCGCCGACTATGTGGCCGCGCACGGGATGCCGAATTTCGATGACGGTGCCGACGGCCACTGCCTCGTCGCCGACATTGACGTCTCTGACCGACCCGAGACGATCTGGCTCCGCGACGTCGCGCCTGCGGCGAGGATCGCGATCGCGTCGAACAGCCGCGGCGTGCAGCAATGCGCCATTGCGGCCGGCATCGGTTTTGGCTGTCTCGTACGGTATATGGGCGACGCGGATCCACGGTTGATGCGCCTGCCGGTGCCAACGCCGACGCCAAGGCGTGAGCTCTGGATCGGGGTCGCCGAAGACATCCGCCACATGCCCCGCATCCGCGCCGTCACCGACGGCCTCGCCGCCGGCATCCGCGAGGCGCACGACCGGCTGATGCCGCCGGATTGAACTAGATCTAGACGCCGAAAGACGCGGCCAGCGCCTCGCGCTCCGACCGGCTCTGCGCCGCGCGGGCGCGGACGGCGGCGATGACTTCGGGCGCGGCGGTCTCGGGGGAGCCGGCGTCGAATGGAGGTTCGGGCGCGTATTCGAGGTTGAGCTGGATCCCTTCCGCCACCGCCTGCCCGGCCAGCTCCGCGACCAGCGTCAGCGCGAAGTCGATCCCGGCGGTGACACCGCCGCCGGTGAGCAGGTTGCCATCACGGACGACACGCGCCCGCACCGGCACCGCGCCGTACGCGGCCAGCAGGTCGTGCGAACCCCAATGCGTCGTCGCCCGCCGGCCGCGCAGCAGACCGGCCGCGCCGAGCACGAAAGCGCCGGTGCAGACTGAGGTGACGTAGCGTGCCCGCGCCGCCTGCGCGCGGACGAAGCCGAGCGTCGCCTCGTCCCGCAGCAGCGCGTTGACGCCGACGCCGCCCGGCACGCAGAGCACGTCGAGCGCTGGGCAGTCGGCGAACGTCACGGTCGGCGTCAGGACGAGTCCCGTGGCCGCCGTCACGGGACCCAAAGCCCTCGCGACGAGGTGCACGCGCGCGTCCGGCATCGAGGCAAACACCTCGTAGGGACCGGTGAGGTCGAGTTGCTGCACGCGGGGAAACAGCAGCAGGCCAATGTCGATCGGCATCGGGCGGACCTTTCGCTGTGGGCGGATGTGATGGTCTGAACTATGCCGCGCTCGCCCCGCTTCGGCGAGCGATGGCGACGCGGCGGGCGGCTGCTAGGATCGCCGTGTGTTTGCTTTGCCCGCTGATGAACGTTGCGTGTGCCCGGATCCGGCGAGGTGAGCCGGTTGCTGCCGCGACGCATGCTGCCCGCGACGCGCCGGCCCGGGCCTGACCGGCGGCGGGCGCGCGGACGGGACTGGACGGTGCAGGCCGGCGCGCTCGGTGCCCTCGGCCTCGCCTTCATCGCGGCTGGCGCCTCGGCCGATGGGGTGTCCGGCGCACTCATGCTGGAAGTGGGGCCGGGTGTCGCACGCGGCCTCGCCGCCGATCCGCTCGCCCTGGTGTTCGCTTCCCTTCTGCTTCTCGGCCTGGCCGCCGGGCTGTGCACACGGCCCGGACGCGACGCGCGCCTCGAACTCGTCGGGCGTACTGCCGCCGGCCTTCTGGCCGTCTTCGCGGCCGACCCGCTTACTCGCGCCTTCGGCGTCGCGCTGACGGCGCTGTCCTGGCGCGCCGGGGCGGGGCGGACGGGATCGGTCGCGGGCGTGCTCTGTCTCGTGCTGGGCGCGGCGGCCGCCGGACCGGGGATGTCCGTGCTGCTGACGCTGCTCGGCGCCGGGCTGCTGGTCGGTTCGGCGGCGCCGTTCGCGGTCGAGCTGTCGCTCTACCTGGTACTCCGCGCCATCGCGGGGCTGGCGGTCGCGTCGCTGCCGGGTGGGTTTGCGGCGAGCATCATGGTTGCGGGCGTCTGCCTCGCGCTTGCCGGTGCCGGAGCGGCGCTCGCATCGGACCGCCTCGACCGAACTGCCCGATGGCTCGCGGCGGCGGCGGCGGGGCTGGTGGTTGTCGCGATCGGGGTCGGCCTCGCCGCGCGCGGGCGGGATTTGTTGCCGCTGACGGCGACGTCGTTCGGCGCGGCGCTGCTGCTCGTAGTCGCGGCAGCGATCGGACGCATCGGGCTGACAGCCGCGTCCGACCTGGTCGCCGAGCGCGCGGGGTCAGTCGTGCTGTTCCGGCTGGGCGGATTGTCGGTGCGGATGAAGTTCGTCGCGGCCGGGATCGCGGCGGCGATGGCCTGCGCGCTGCCGCTGCCGCCTGGTCCCGGGTTCGCCGGCATCTGGCTGCTGGTCCAGGCGGCGGGCGCACTCGCGCGTAGCGGAGGCGTCGGCCTGCCGGTGCTGACGGTCGGGGTCGCGGCCGGGGCCGTCCTCGCGGTCGGGCTTGGCGCGGCGGCGTCGCTCCGGGTGCTCACCGTCGCCGTGCTCGGCCGGCCGCGCACGCCGCGGATGGCGGGGGCGGAGGACGCCGCGAGCGACGGGCGGCGGGCGATGCTCGGCGTTGTCGCGGCGGCAATTCTGGCCGGGCTTTTGCCGGCGCTGCTGCTGCGGGCGCTCGGGCCGGTTGTCGAGGTTCTCTCGGGCGTCCCAGCACCGGCGCCCTTGGGCCTCCTCGCCCTGATTCCCGAGCCGGACCTGCCCGGTTACGACGCGCCGCTTCTGGCCGTGTTAATCGCACTCGGCGCGGCCTTCGCCACCGTGCTCGTCCGTCGCGGCGCCTCCGCGACGGAGGCGCCCACCGAGGCGCCGGTTTGGGACGGGGGCGGAATGCCCTCGCCCTGGCTGCCGTACGGGGAGCCGGGCACGCAGGTCGCGCCGTGTGCCGTGCCGCGCACGATCGGGTGGGCGCTCTATCTGCCGCCGATTGCGATACGGACGGCCGTGCGCCTTGCACGATTCCGGGCCGGGCTGTTGGCGCTCCACGACGACGCGACGCCGCCGCGAGCACGCTCGATCCGCGACGCGGCTGGCGCGCTGTTGCTGGTCGGCATCGTGCTGCTCGGCGTCCTTGTGCTGGGGGTGTCGCGTTGAGCCTCGTGGCCGCGATTCTGCTGCCGGTGCTGAAAGTGGTCGCGATCCTGCTCGCGGCCCCGCTGCTGCTGGCCATTATCGCCGCCGCGCGCGCCCGCGCGACCGGCCTCCCGCCACCGCCGTTCGCGGATGTGTGGCGCCACTGGCGGCGGCTGTTCACCAAGCAGCGCGTGGTCGTCGAAGGCGCGTCGGAATTGGTTTCAGCCGCCCCGGCGCTGTTGCCCGGCACGACGCTCGCCGCGACCATCTTGGCCGCAATCGGCACCGCCGCCGATGCGGTCACGATCGCCCTGCTGCTTGCCGCCGCCGACACCATCCGGCTGCTCGCACTCGCCGATTCGGGCGGCGGCGCGGCGGCGCGGCATGTGTCGGACGGAATCGCGCGTGCGGCGCTCGGCCTGCCCGCGCTGGTCGCGTTGGCACTGCTGATCGGCATCGCGCAGGCGGATCTGGGCGAGGCGTCCGCGTCCGCCGTTGTTGCCCGCCTGCTCGGGATCGCGGCGGCGCTGCCGCTTGTCTGGCTCGCGCTCGACCCTAATGCGGCGGCGTCCGATCGAGCGGCACTCGTCTGGAGCGGCCCCGATCTCGCGCTCGTGTCGGTCGCGGACGCGATCCGGCGGGTCGTCGTGCTTGACCTCTTCCTCTCGCTCGCGTGGCCGTTCGCTGCGCTGGCCGGTGGCCCGGGTTGGCGGGCGGCGGTCATCGAGGGCGGTGCTTGGATCATGGGGCTTGCGCTCGCGGGCAGCGCGCTTGGCTGGACGGCTGGGCGCGGTGCGCCGGGCGTGGCGACGCGGAGGGCGATGCTGGCGCTGGGGGCGTCAGCGGCCCTGGCGCTGCTGGCGCTCGCGGTCTTGCTGACGCGGCAGGTGGCGGCATGACAGGGGCGCGCCCGGCGCCGGCGCGGCTGGTTGGGGCGGTGGTGGGTGGCGTGTTGCTGCTAATCGCCGCCGCGGCGTGGCAGGTGACGTTCGCGCCGGGTCTGTTCGCCGGGCTTTGCGTTGTTGGCGGCGTCGGTGCGCTGTCTGCCGGGGCGCCGCGCGTGGGTGCCGTGGCAATCGTGGTGGCGGCTGCGATCGGTCTGATCGGCTGGATTGCCGCCGAACCGGGGCTCGGTGCGCTGCCAATCCTTTGCACGGCACTGATCGTGGGCGTCGGCGGCGTCGCGGCACTCGGCCGGGCGCCGATGCGGACGCTGCTGCTGGGTGGTGCTGCGGTCGCGGCGACGCTCGCGGGCGCCGCGATGATGGCGGTCCAAGGCGGCGGTGCGCCCGGTTTCGCGCTCGGCCTGCTCGGCCTCGCGCAGCTCGCCGAACTGCCGCCGCTCGCTCCTTGGTCATCGCGCGCCGCCATGGCGCCCGCCTTGATCGCGGTCGCCGTGCGCTGTGTCGCGGTGCTGACGATTTTGGCGCTGCGCAGCGCCGGTGATGCTGCTGCCGACGCCGTGGATATACTGCTCTTTGCGCTCGGGGCCATTGCAGTCGTTATCGGCGCAGCGCGGTGCTGGCTGGATACCCCGGACGCGCAGATGGCCGGGCTTTGCCGCGGCCTCGTGCTGATCGCGTTTGGTCTCGGCGGCACGTCGGGCGAGGGGCTGGTGCTGCTGGCGTCCCTCATGCTGATCGAGGCCGCGTGCGTTGTCGCGCCGCTAGGCAGCGCGGCAAGGACGATCGCACGCGCGGCGCTGGCTGGCGCGCCGCCCGGCGGGGTGTTCACCGGCGCGGTTTTGATCGTCGGTGCGGTCGCCGCTCGGTCGCTACCGTTCGGCGCGGCGCTCGCCGCCTTTGTCGTGGTCGGGGCGGTCGGCCTCCTACGCGATGTCGCGCCACCCGGTCCAATACGATTCCACCTCGCCGATCTGGCCGCCTGGGCGCTGCTGGTTCTAGCGGTCGCGCCCGGGCTGCTGATCCCGGCCGCGATTTTCGCCGGACTCGCGCCATGAGCGGCTGCCGCCCCTGGCCGCGCTTCGTCGTCGATCCGGCGACATGGAGCGAACTCGCGGCCCGGCCAGACCTCGGCCTTCTCGCACTCTGGGCGGATACGGTCGCCGTGCACGCGCTCTATCGCGGCCCCGCCGGCACCGCGCCCGTGTTCGTCAGCCTCGACCTCGACGGCGGCCCCTACCCGGCGCTCTCGCCCATGCAGCCGGCGGCGGCGCTGTTCGAGCGGGTCGTGTGCGATCTCTGGGGCTACGTGGCTGACGGCGCGACCGACCCCGGACGCTGGCTCGACCACGGGCAATGGAGCGCTCATCGCCCGATGGCGCTCCGCCCCGTCCCGCGCACCGGACCGGCCGAGCCGCCCGAGTTTTTGCCCGCACCCGAAACGAACAAAGCCGCGTCCGACCCGCCGCTCGACATCGACGGCCCGGTGCGCGCGGGGATCGCGATGCCGCGCCTCCGCCGTCTCACGCTCGATGACGCTGCCTCGCACGTGGCGCGGGCGGAGCTGCGGCTCGGCTACGCACACAAGGGCGCGCTGACGCTGATGCGCGGGAAGACGCCGCGCGCCGCCGCGCGTTTCGCCGCGCGTCTGTCGGCCGACCAGACCGTTGCACATGCAACCGCTTTCGCCCGCGCGACCGAGGCGGCGACCGTGACCGCGATCCCGCCACGCGCCGAGGCGCTGCGCGGACTGCTCGCCGAGCAGGAGCGACTCGCCGGCCATCTGGCGCAGCTCGCCGCGGTCGCCGCTGTCGCCGCATCGCCCGCCGCCGCCGTCGCGGCGCGCCGTCTTCAAGCGACGGTGCTAACTGCCAACGGCGACGCCTTCGGCCACCGGCTGCTGATGGACGCGGTCGTGCCCGGCGGCGTCGCGACCGACATCGCCCCGGGCGGCGCGGATGCGATCCGCCGCGCGCTCGACGTCATCGAGGCGGCGCTGCCGACGCTCGTCCCGCTCACGCGCATTGGATGCGGCGAGGGCGTGATTGCCGCCGAGGCCGCCGCGCGCTTCGCCGCCGACGGGCCGGTCGCGCAGGCGGCCGGGCTGATCGTCAGCGACACACCGCCGGCCGACGACCCGGCACTCGTGCGCGGTCCCGCGTGGCGCGTGACCGGTGACGTCGCCGCCCGTAGCGCGGTGCGCCTGGACGAGATCGCGGAATGCGTCCGGCTAATTCGCCTACTGCTGACGCCATTGCCGGACGGGCCGATCAGCGTGCCGCCACCGCCCGCGACCGGCGAGGGTCTCGGCGTCGCCGAGGGGCCGCGCGGCGCGTGCTGGCACTGGCTGCGGCTCGACGGCGGGTTGATTGCGGCGGCGTTCGCGCGCGACCCCGCCTTCGCGCACTGGCCGCTGTTCGCGCAAGCCGCCACTGGCGAAGCAGCCGACCGGGCCGATCTGATCGAGGCGAGCATCGGCCTCGACATCGCAGGGGTGGATCTATGACCGATACGGCGACCGTGGACGCACTCCGCGCACGGCTAGAGGCGGCGTCGCGGCGGCGGCTGGGCCGGTCGCTGACCTTGCGCCACGTGCCGGGCGGCGGCTGCGGCGGCTGCGGGATCGAGCTGCGCGCGCTCGACGCGGTGCACGGCCTGGCGCAATACGGCCTCCGCTTCGTTGACAGCCCGCGCGCGGCCGACGTTTTGCTGCTGACCGGACCGCTGACGCGCAACGTGCGCGACGCCGTGCTGCGCGTGATCGCGGCGACGCCTGAGCCGCGCTGGGTCGTCGCAATCGGTGACTGCGCGATCGACGGCGGGGTGTTCAAGGGAAGCTACGCGGTTCTCGGCGGTGCGGCGGCGGCCGTGCCCGTGGATCTCGCGATTGCAGGCTGTCCGCCGACGCCGTCGCAGATCCTGGCCGGGCTCCGCGCACTCGTCGAGGCGAACGCGATATAAGCGGCTATCGCTCCGTCACGGTACACACGTTAAATTCGAGCCGCCTTCCGCGGGCACCGCTCCTATATGACGTCGTGATGAGACCGAGGGAGATGTATCATTTCGAAGCGAGTCGCTTCCCACCGTACCAGCGTACCTGAGTTGTACAAGCGCAAGGGCGGCCAGAAGATCGTCTGTCTGACGGCCTATACCGCGCCGATGGCACGGCTCCTTGATCCTCACTGCGATCTGCTGCTGGTCGGGGATTCGCTGGGAATGGTCGTGTACGGCATGCCGACCACCGTCGGTGTGACGCTTGAGATGATGATCTTACACGGTCAAGCCGTCATGCGAGGTAGCACGAAGGCGCTTGTCGTTGTCGATCTACCATTCGGCACCTACGAGCGGGCACCCGATCAAGCCTACACGTCGGCTGTAGATGTCCTCTGCAGGACGGGCGCGCAGGCCGTGAAGCTGGAGGCGGGACCGGGAATTGCCGAAACGATCTCCTTTCTGACGAATCGCGGCATTCCCGTTGTCGGTCATGTCGGTCTTAGGCCGCAGGCGATCAATCTGGAGGGCACGTTCAAGGCCAAAGGCCGCACACAGAATGAGCGCGCCCAGGTGCTCGAAGAGGCGCGCGCTGCTGACCAAGCCGGCGCTTTCGCCATTGTTGTCGAGGCTGTTCCGCCGGATCTGGCAGACGAGATAACGGCGACCGTTTCAGCTCCAACGATCGGTATCGGAGCAAGCTCCGCCTGCGACGGTCAGATTTTGGTCACCGAAGACATGCTCGGCTTATTCGAATCGACGCCGAAGTTCGTCCGACGGTACGCAGACGTGCGAAGTCTCATCGACCAGTCGGTTGCCGGTTACGCTGCCGATGTACGGTCGGGCGGGTTCCCGAGCAGCTTGGAGACCTATGTGCAAAAGGCAGTCGAGCCTGGCCCATAGTGACTCCTTCCACTCACGCGAAAAGACTGCACCGTCAAAGCCTGGGATCGAACGTCTAAGCGCTCTCATCCAGATATCGCGCGCGCAGATGCGCCATGAAGTCGGTCGGGTCGAGCGGCCGGCCGGTTGCGGCGCGCAGCAACTCCGGCCACTTGAGACGGCTGCCCTGTCCGTGCACATGCACGCGAAGCCAACCGAGCAACTTGCTGAGGTCGCCGTCCGCGAGTGCGTCGTCGATCTCCGGCCGGTCGCGCCGCGCGGCAGCCATCAGCTGCGCCGCCGTCATCGCGCCGAGCGTGTAGCTCGGGAAATAGCCGAACGCGCCGTCGTACCAGTGGATGTCCTGCAGGCATCCGCGCGCATCGTCCGGCGGCGTGATGCCGAGCAGCGACTGCAAGCCATCGGCCCACGCGCCCGGCAGATCGGCAACCGACAGCGTGCCGGCGATCAGCGCCCGCTCCAGCCGGAAACGGAGGATGACGTGCGCGGGATACGTCATTTCATCCGCATCGACCCGGATGAACCCGCGCCCAACCCGCCGCCAAAGCCGCCCGAGATTTGACGGCGCATACGCGGCCGGATTGCCGCCGAACGCCGCAAGCAGCTCCGGGCCGAGGAAGCGGAGGAATGCATCGGATCGGCACGCCTGCATTTCGACGATCAGCGACTGGCTCTCATGCGCCGCCATGCCCGACGCCTGCCCGACCGGTTGGCGCGCATATGCTTCGGGCAGGCCGCGTTCATACAGCGCGTGTCCCGTCTCGTGCAGCACGCCGAGCAGGCTGCCGGCGAAATCCGCCTCGTCGTAGCGCGTCGTGATCCGCACATCCGTCGGCGTTCCGCCGCAGAACGGGTGCGTCGAACGATCTAGGCGCGCGTGCGTGTAATCGAGCCCGGCCCGCGCGCTCATCTGGCGGCAGAGCGCTTCCTGGATCTCGGCCGGAAATGGCCCGCTCGGGCGAATGGGCGGACCCTCCGCCGCGTCGATCGCGTCCTGCCGCGCGAGCGCCGCCGGCAGCGCGTCACGCAGGAACACCTCGTAGGCGTCGAACACCGGCTCGACGTCGGCCGCCGTCACCCCGCTCTGAAACCCGTCCATCAGCGCGTCGTACGGATCGAGGCCGAGCGCCGGGCCGAGGGCGGCAGCGGTTTCGCGGGTCAGCGAGACGACGTCGTTCAGATACGGCGCGACGCGCGCGAAATCCGAATCGCGCCGCGCCGCGCGCCACACCGTCTCGCACGCCGCGTTGGCACGGGCCTGCGCCTCCACCAGATCGGGCGGCACCGCGGTCGCCCGGCGGTGCGCGTGGCGCATCAGCTCGAGATTGGCCGCCGCCCAGTCATCGCCCGGCGGCGCCACGGCGGCGGCGAGATCGTCGGCGACGGCGGGATCAATCAGCAGCCCATGCGCGAGCCCGGCCAGCACGGCGAGCTGATCGCCGCGCGCCGCAGCACCACCTGGCGGCATCATCGCGGCGGCGTCCCAGCCAAGCATCGCCTGCGCCTCCCCCACCGTTGCGATCCGGGCGAAGCGGGCGACGAGGCGTGCATAGGGCGTCAGCGTGTCGGTCACGGGCAAGGCGGACTGATCGTTCATGCGCGGCGAGCCTTTCGAAGCCAGATCGCGAACATCACCAGAAGCACGGCGGCAAGGCCGAACCAGGTGACGGCGTAACTCAGATGGTCGTTCGGCGGCCGCGGCAAATGCGTTGCCGGGATCGGCGTGCCGTCGGCTCCCGCCGGACCGAGTGCGACGAGCACGTAGGGTGCGGCCTCCGGGACACCAAGCGCGGCGCCGATCTTGAGCGGGTCGAGCGTGAAGAAGCGCCGCGTCGCGAGATCGTCCGACGGCGAAAAGAGGCCGCGCTCGTCGGGCGGGCGGATGTAGCCGTCAATCGACACCTCGCCCAGCGGCGGGGCGGGCGGCGTCGCCTTGCCGGTGGTCGACACCCACCCGCGGTCGACCAGCAGCGGCGGCCCGCCGGGGCCGATTAACGCGACGATCTCATCGGCGCCGAGCACTGGCCCGAACTTGGTATCGCGCACATCGGCGCCGTACAGCGCGACCACGCCGGGCGCGAAATGCCCGGACGCCCGCACCTTCGCGTACGGGGACGGCGGCGGGCCGGACGGATCGAGCGGCGCCGCCGGGCCGGCCTCGGCAGCCGCGATCCGCGCGAGGATGGCCTCTTTCCAGGCGAGCCGCTGCAGCTGCCAGACACCGAGCCCGATCAGCAGCGCGAACAGGCACGCCGCGGCGATGAAAGGGCCGCGGAGGCGGGCGCGCACGCGGGCCGCGTCAGCCTCCGGTCGTCACCGCGCTGGCGCCGAACACGTAGATGCAGACGAACAGGAACAGCCACACGACGTCGACGAAGTGCCAGTACCAGGCCGCCGCCTCGAACCCGAAATGCCGCTCCGGCGTGAACTGCCCGGCGCGGGCGCGGAACCAGCAGACGATCAGAAAGCAAGTGCCGACGATAACGTGAAAGCCGTGGAAGCCCGTCGCGAGGAAGAACACCGACGGATAGACGCCGCCGCCCGAGAACTTGAACGGCGCATCGGAATACTCGATCGCCTGGCAGACCGTGAACGTCATGCCGAGCAGGATCGTCAGGCCGAGCGCGCGCAGCAGATCGCGCCGGTTGTTGTGAATGAGGCTGTGGTGCGCCCACGTGATCGTGGTGCCCGACAGCAGCAGGATCATCGTGTTGAGGAACGGCAGGTGGAACGGGTCGAACGTGGTGATGCCGGCGGGCGGCCACGATGGCGTTGCCTGACCCGAGACATTCTCCGGATACAGCGCGAAGTTGAAATAGCTCCAGAAGAAGCCGACGAAGAACATCACCTCGCTGGCGATGAACAGCGTCATGCCGTAGCGCAGACCGAGCTGGACGATCGGCGAGTGCATCCCCGGCGTGCGGCTCTCGCGCACCACGTCGCGCCACCACATGAACATCGTCGCGAGCACCGTCAACAGCCCCAGGACGAGGACGATGTAGTTGCCGTAGTGCGCGGCAAGAACGATGCCGACCACCGTTATCCCGCCGCCGAGCGCGCCGACAATCGGCCAAGGGCTCGGATCGACCAGATGATACGGCTGCTTCAGGCCGGATGCGGCGTAGGCAGGCAGTGGCGCGTGCGCGTTGGTGTCCATGAGGAT
This sequence comes from uncultured Acetobacteraceae bacterium, assembly GCA_964434035.1. Lineage (GTDB taxonomy): Bacteria > Pseudomonadota > Alphaproteobacteria > Acetobacterales > Acetobacteraceae > CAYSTX01. The sequence continues at coordinate 16,155 of CAYSTX010000013.1, read as the reverse complement.
CCCATGCCGGTTCGGCCAGCGGTCGTCCCACCGGCGCGGTCGGCGGCATCATCCCCAAAACATTTAATCCGGCAAGTCAGAAAGCAGCCGCATCGCATGGATCCGGCCGAGAACCCCTGGCGCCGCGCGGCTTCGCACGGCATGTCGATGACATGACCACCGATCCTACCCGCGACATCGCATTTGCGCTGGTGACCGCCGTGCTTGAGAAGCAGCGTCCGCTCGAGGCGGCGCTGGATGCGTTGCCGCCGTATGACCAGCGCGACCGCGCCGCGGGGCACCGGCTGGCGGCGACGGTGCTGCGCCGCGCAGGCACGCTCGACGCGGTGCTGGAGACGTGGCTGCGGCGCGACCCGCCATCCGCGGTCCGCACCGTGCTGCGGATCGGCGCGGCCGGGCTGCTGCTGCTCGATACGCCGGCGCACGCCGCCGTCGGCACTGCCGTGGCACTCGCGCGCGCCAACGGCCTGACGCCCTTCGCCGGGCTGGTCAACGCCGTCCTCCGTCGCGTGTCCGAAGCCGGGCCGGCCGCGCTGGACGGGCTCGACGGGCCACGGCTCGACACGCCGCCGTGGCTCTGGACGTCCTGGGGCGCGGATGCGCGGGCAATCGCGACCGCGCATGCGCACGAAGCGCCGCTCGACCTGACGCTCGCGCCCGGCGCGGCGCCGCCCGAGGGCGCCGAGGTGCTACCGACCGGGTCGGTCCGGCTGCCCGCCGGCACGTCGGTCACGGCGCTCGCGGGGTTCGAGGACGGATCGTTTTGGGTGCAGGACGCGGCGGCGGCGCTGCCAGCACGGCTGCTCGCCGTCCGGCCGGGGGAGCGTGTGGTCGATCTCTGCGCCGCACCCGGCGGCAAAACGGCGCAGCTCGCCGCCGCCGGCGCGACGGTCGTCGCCGTTGAGCGCGATCCGGCCCGCGCGACCCGGCTTCGCACGAACCTCGCCCGCCTCCGGCTGCCGGCCGAGATCGTGGAGGCCGACGCGCTCGCCTGGCGGCCGGACGGTACCTTCGATGCCGTGCTGCTCGACGCGCCGTGCAGCGCTACCGGCACGATCCGGCGTCACCCGGACGTGCCGCACCTCAAGCGCCCGCAGGACGTGACGGCCGCGACCGCGGCACAGGACCGGCTGCTCGAGCGCGCGACCACGCTGCTCCCGCCCGGCGGAAGGCTCATTTACGCCGTCTGCTCACTACAGCCCGCCGAGGGACCGGGCCGGGTCGCGGCGGCGCTTGCGCGCGGCGGCCTTGTCGCCGATCCGTTCACGCCCGAGGAGTTGAAAGACGTGCCCGAAGCTCTGACCGAAGACGGCTTCCTGCGGACCCACCCCGGCCTCTGGCCCGAGCGTGGCGGCATGGATGGGTTCTTCGCGGCCCGCCTGCGGCGGACCGGCGCGTGAGCACCGCGCGCAGCCCAATCGCGGCGTTGGCCGCTTCGCTGCTGCTCGCGGGCGGGCTGCTCGCCAGCGGGGAGGCGGCGGCCGACGGTGTCAACCGAGTCGATCTGCCCGGCAGTCGCGACGGCGGCATCGCGATCGGTGGCGTAATCGGCATGGAGGACGTCGCCGCCTTCCATAAACTCGCCGACCAGGCCCCGAATGCGGTCGTCGTGATATCCGGCCCCGGCGGCCGGGTCGCCGCCGCGATCCAAATCGGTGAGGAGCTGCGGCTGCGCGGTATGCAGACGATGGTGCCGGCCAACACCGACTGCGCCTCCGCCTGCGCGCTGATCTGGCTCGCCGGCGCGAAGCGGACGCTGATGCCGGGCGGGCGCATCGGGTTTCACGCCGTCTCGATGCTGCGCCAGAACGGCGCGCGGACGGAGACGCACGACATCGACTACGTGCTTCGCCACTATCTGAGTTGGCTCGGCTACTCGGCTGACGCGACAGCGACGATCGTCAACACTCCGTCGGACTTTGTCCGCTGGCTCGATCCGATCGAGTTGCAGGCGAACGGTTTCGCCACAGCAACCGGACCCTGACACCCCCCGCCGCGCGACGCGGGATACCGGCGATGGAAGATTCGCAACACCCTGCTAGAACCCAAATCATGTCCACGCTCACGCCGCCCCGTCCCGTCCTCGTCGCGCCGAGCCTGTTGTCCGCCAATTTTGCCCGCCTCGCCGATGAGGTCGCGGCGATCGAGGCGGCGGGCGCCGATTGGCTGCATCTCGACGTCATGGACGGGCATTTCGTTCCGAACGTGACGTTCGGGGCAATCATTCCCCGCGCGCTCCGCCGCCTCACGCGGCTGCCGTTCGACGTGCATCTGATGATCGGGCCGGTCGATCCGTTCATCGCGGCCTTCGCCGAGGCGGGGGCCGACCATCTGATCGTGCACGCCGAAGCTGGTCCGCACCTGCACCGCACGCTCCAGTCCGTGCGCGCCGCCGGCTGCAAGGCGGGGGTCGCGCTCAACCCGGCGACGCCGGCCGATATGGTCGAATACGTGCTCGACATGGTCGATATCGTGCTGGTGATGACCGTCAACCCCGGCTTCGGCGGGCAGGATTTCCTGGCGTCGATGCTCCCGAAGATCGCCGCCATCCGGCGCATGATCGACGCGAGCGGCCGTGACATCCGCCTGACAGTGGACGGCGGTATCGCGCCGGAGACGGCGCCCGGCACGATCGCGGCCGGGGCCGACGTACTTGTCGCCGGCACCGCCGTATTCGGCCGGCCGGATTACGCGGCGGCGATCACGGCCCTCCGCCCGGCTGCAGGGAAAACGCTTTGACCGAAGACGACCGGGGCGGCGCCGGCAACCCGCGCCGGTGGCTGCGCGACGCGCGGCTCGCCATGGCGCGGATGCCGAGCTTGCGACTCGGCCGGGTGCCGGACGCGCCGGCCCTCCCGGTTCGCGACCCCTGGCCGGGCGACCCCGCGCGCGGCGCGCGGCTGCTTCGGGGCGAACTTGATTGCGGCGGGATTGTCCGCGCGCTCCGCCCCGGCTTCTGGGGCGAGGGCGAGGGGCCAGCGGCGCTGCGGGCGTCCGCGCATGGCTTCACGTGGCTGCGCGACTTGCGCGCCCTCGGCACCGACGCGGCCCGGCTTCGCGCCCGGGCGCTGGTCGCGGACTGGATCACCGGCGGTGCGACCGACCCGGTCGCGCACCGACCCGCGGTAGCAGGCGCCCGCCTCGGCGCGTGGCTCGGCCACTACGATTTCTTTGCCGCCTCCGCCGATGACGCGTTCCGCCAGCGGCTCATGGCCCGCCTCGTCGCCGACGCACGCACGCTCTCGGCCGCGCTGCCGCCCGAACACCTCGACGCGCGCAGCCTGACCGCGCTCAAGGGTCTCATCGCCGCCGCCGTCGCGATCCCGGAACACGCGGCATTCCTCACCCGGGCGCTGCGTTTCCTGCCGCAGGAGATCGGAAGGCAGGTGCTGCCCGACGGCTGCCACGCCGAACGCAGCCCCGCTGCGCAACTGAGCGCGCTGCAGGATCTCTGCGAAATCCGCGCGCTGCTCCAATCGGCCCAGGTGACCCCGCCCGCGGCGCTCGCCGCCGCGATCGAGCGGATGGCGCCCGCGCTTCGCGTCATGCGCCATGGCGACGGCGGCTTGGCACTCTTCAACGGTGCGCGGGAGGATAACCCGGCGCTGATCGACCTCACGCTGACGCAGGCGGGGCGCGGCGGGCGCGGGCCGTCCTCGCTCGCCGATGGCGGATTTCAGCGGCTACAGGCCGGACGCAGCGTGCTCATCGTCGATTGCGGAGCGCCCGCGCCGCCGGGTGTTGATCGCACCGCCCATGCCGGCACGCTGTCTTTCGAGTTTTCGGTCGGCCGCGAGCGGCTGATCGTCAACGCGGGCGCCGCCCCGGTCGCGCAGCCCGAATGGCACGACGCGATGCGCGCGACGGCGGCGCATTCGACGCTGGTGATCGCCGATGTCAGCTCGTCGGAGATCCGCGCGCGCGGGCTCGGTCGCCGGCCGGAGCGGGTCGAGGTCGTGCGGCAGGAGGCGAACGGCGCGCACTGGCTGGAGACGAGCCATGACGGATGGCGCAAGCTCTTCGGCGCGGTCCACCGGCGCCGCATCTATCTCGGCGAAAGCGGCGAGGACATCCGCGGCGAGGACGCGATCGAGGCGGCGACGCCGCAGCCTTTCACGCTCCGCTTCCATCTGCACCCGGCCGTATCGGCGAGCCTCTCGCACGATCAGGAGGCGGTGCTCGTACGGCTGCCGTCCGGGAGCGGCTGGCGCCTGCGGGCCGAGGGGGCGCGCCTGACGATCGAGGAAAGCATTTACATGGGCGGCCCGGCCGAGCCGCGCCGTAGCGAACAGGTCGTGCTGACCGGCTACGCCGACGGGCCGCAGCTGGTGAAATGGGCGCTGAC
>CAYSTX010000013.1:0-11710 GCA_964434035.1 uncultured Acetobacteraceae bacterium | reverse complement strand
CCGGTGAAGCTGCTCGAAGTCATCAACGTCGATTTCTCGCTCCGCCACTTCGTCCTGCCGCTAATGGAGGGCGCGCGGGCGCGCGGGCATGAGGTGATCGGGGTCTGCGCCGAGGGGCCGTTGCTCGCCGACGTGCGGGCACGCGGCTTTCGCGTCGAAACGGTGCCGCCGATGCGGAGCCTCAATCCCGCCGAACAGCTCCGCGCGCTGACCGCGCTGATCCGCATCATCCGCACCGAGCGGCCCGACATCGTGCACGCGCACATGCCAATCGCGGGGTTCCTCGGCCGGCTCGCGGCGACGCTCTGCGGTGTGCGGCAGGTCGCCTACACGGCGCATGGTTTCCTGTTTAACCAGCCTGGCTCCTGGCCGCGCCGCACCGTCTCGCTCGGCCTCGAATTCATCGGCGCCCGCATAACCGACCGGTTCCTGACGGTCTCGGAGGCGGAGGCGCGCGACGCACGCCGGCTGCTCCGCGCGCGGGGTGCAGTCGCGGTCGGCAATGGTCGTGATCCCGCGACCTTCCGGCCCGATCCCGCGGCGCGGGCGCGCGTGCGGGCGGCGCTCGGCGTTAGCGACGACCGGGTGGTGATAACGGTCGTGTCCCGCCTCGTGCCGCATAAAGGCCACGCGGACCTGATCGGCGCGATGCGGGACGTCATCCGGGACGCGCCCGCCGCCGAGCTATGGGTCGTGGGCGAACGGCTCACGACCGACCGGGGCGACGATGTCGGCGCGATGCTCGACGCGGCCGCCTCCCCGGGCGATCTCGGCCCGCATCTGCGCCGCCTTGGTTACCGCGCCGATGTCGCCGATGTGCTCGCGGCCTCCGACATTTTCGTGCTGCCGAGCCATTTCGAGGGGCTGCCGATGTCGGTAATCGAGGCGATGCTGACGGGGCTGCCAGTGGTCGCGACCGACATCGACGGCCCGCGCGAGCAGGTGGCGGACGGCGTCACCGGCGTGCTCGTACCACCCCGCACGCCGGCCGCGCTTCGCGACGCGCTGCGCCGGCTGGCGCTCGACCCAGCACTTCGAGCTTCGATGGGCGCGGCGGGCCGGGTGCGCGCCGAGACCCTGTATAACGAAGCGACCGTTATTGCCCGAACGCTAGACGCAATCGGCCTCTGACGATAAGGCGGGGCATGCACAACACCACACCAGCGATCGCGCCCGTTCGTCGCGCCCTGTTATCCGTTTCGGACAAATCCGGGCTGATCGAGTTCGCCGAACGGCTGCTCGCCGCGGGGGTCGAGATCGTTTCCACCGGCGGCTCGGCGGCGGCGCTGCGCGCGGCAGGGGTCGCTGTGCGCGATGTTTCCGACCTGTCCGGTTTCCCCGAAATCCTCGACGGTCGCGTCAAGACGCTGGTGCCGCGCATCCATGGCGGCATCCTCGGGCGGCGCGACAATGCGTCGCACCTCGAACAGATGGCGGCGCACGGCATTGCGCCGATCGACCTCGTCGTGGTCAATCTCTATCCGTTCGAGGCGACCGTCGCCTCTGGCGCGGAGCGGCACGCGATTGTCGAGATGGTCGACATCGGCGGCCCGGCACTCATCCGCGCCGCGGCGAAGAACCATGATTTCGTTGCGATTGCAACCGACCCCGCGCAATACGATACGCTCGCCGATGAGATCGCCGCGACCGGCGGGACGTCGGCCGAATTGCGGCGCTCGCTCGCGGCCGAGGCGTTCGCGCACACCGCCGCCTATGATGCCGCCATCGCCGCCTGGTTCGGTCGCGCCGATGACGCGCCGTTCCCCAAGCGGATGACGGTCACCGGGGCGCTGCGCCAGACGCTTCGTTACGGGGAAAATCCGCACCAGCGCGCGGCCTTCTACGCCGCCGGCGACCGGCCGGGTGTCGCCAGCGCCAAGCAGCTTCAGGGCAAGGAGCTCTCTTACAACAACGTGCTCGATACCGACGCCGCGTATGAGTGCGTCGCCGAGTTCGAGGCGCCCACCATCGTCATCGTCAAGCACAGCAACCCGTGCGGCGTCGCAACCGCCAACACGCTCGCCGGCGCGTGGGAGCGTGCTTTGGCCTGCGATCCGGTCTCCGCGTTCGGCGGTATTATCGCCTGCAACCGTCCGCTGGACGCGAAAACCGCCGAGCGCATCGCGTCGATCTTTTCGGAAGTAATCATCGCGCCAGACGCCGATGCGGGCGCCCGCGCGGCGCTGGCCGGCAAGAAGAATTTGCGCCTGCTGCTCGCCGGCCGCGTGCCCAATCCGGCCGCATCCGGCCTCACCATCCGCAGCGTCTCCGGCGGCTTCCTCGCGCAGACGCGCGATGCCGGGCGCGTCGATCCGTCGGCGCTGCGCGTCGTCACGAAACGCGCGCCGACCGACGCCGAGCTCCGCGACCTGCTGTTCGCCTTCCGCGTCTGCAAGCACGTGAAGTCGAACGCGATCGTCTACGCGCGCGACAATGCGACCGTCGGCGTCGGCGCGGGACAGATGAGCCGCGTCGACAGCGCGCGCATCGCGGCGTGGAAGGCCGAGGAGGCCGCGCGCGCCGCCGGCACCGCCGAACCCGCGACGCGCGGGTCGGTGGTTGCATCCGACGCATTCTTTCCGTTCGCCGACGGGCTGCAGGCGGCAATCGCCGCGGGCGCGACGGCCGTCATCCAGCCCGGCGGCTCGGTGCGCGACGCGGAGGTGATCGCGGCGGCCGATGCGGCCGGCGTCGCAATGGTGCTGACGGGAATGCGGCACTTTCGGCACTGATCAAGCTGCATTTGCAAGTCATTCGCATCATTACGACTGTAACTTGACCACGCACGGACCGGCCGCCATATGGCCGGCATGCGCAACTTCTCCGACCTCACCGAACGCGAAATCCTCGCTCTTGCCATCGGCAGCGAGGAAGAAGACGGACGCATCTACAGCGACATCGCCGAGAGCCTGCGCGAGCAGTATCCCGCAAGTGCCAGCGTCTTCTCCGCGATGGCAGACGAGGAAGGCGAGCACCGCCGGCGCCTGATCGAGATGTTCCGCTCGCGCTTTGGCGATCACATTCCCTTGATCCGCAGGCAGGATGTGCGCGGCTTCATCGCGCAAAAACCGTTCTGGCAGATCCGCCCGCTCAGCATCGACGCCGTGCGCGGCCTCGCGCGGTCGATGGAGACGGAGGCCGAGCGCTTCTATCGGAAGGCGGCGGCGCGGACGAGTGATGCGGCGATACGCAGCCTGCTCGGCGACCTCGCCGAGGCCGAGGCGAAGCACGAGCACCGGGCCGACGAAATCGTCGAGCAGAACGTGCCGGAAAACGTCCGCGCCGAGGAGCACGAGACGGAGCGGAAACAATTTGTTCTCCGCGTCGTGCAGCCTGGCCTCGCCGGGTTGATGGACGGTTCGGTCTCGACACTCGCGCCGCTGTTCGCCGCTGCCTTCGCGACCGGCCGGTCATGGGATGCGTTCGTCGTCGGGCTTGCCGCCTCCATCGGTGCCGGCATCTCGATGGGCTTCGCCGAGGCGCTGAGCGACAACGGCAGCCTGACCGGCCGCGGCGCGCCGCTCGCGCGCGGCATCATCACCGGGCTGATGACCACGATTGGCGGCATCGGCCACACCCTTCCCTTCTTGATCCCGGATTTCTGGACGGCGATCGTAATCGCCTTCATCGTTGTGCTGGTCGAACTCGCTACAATCAGCTGGATTCGTTGGAAATATATGGACACACCGCCACTCTCGGCGGCGCTGCAGGTGGGCTTTGGCGGCGCATTGGTCTTCGCAGCCGGCATCCTGATCGGCAATAGTTAGGGGCCGGTCCTATCGCGGGCCGGCGCCACCCTCAAGAAGGTGCGACGCCGATGACCCTCAGCCGAGCGACCCGCGTTAATTTGCTGATCGGAACGGCGCACTTCCTCTCGCATTTCTACGTGCTCTGCCTGCCGCCGCTGTTCCTCGCCTGGCAGGGTGCGTTTCACGTCACCTATGCCGAGCTCGGCATAATTGTCGCGGCGATGTCGGGCACGACGGCGATATTGCAAACGCCCGTCGGCTTCCTGGTCGATCGCTACGGCGCGCGGCCGTTCCTGGTCGGCGGCACACTGATCATGTCGCTCGCGATCGCGGCAATGGGGCTTGCGACGGAATATTGGCAGTTGCTCGTCCTTGCCGTCGTGTCGGGGGTCGGCAACTCCGTCATTCATCCGGCCGACTACGCGATCCTCAGCGGCTCGATCGACCGCGAGCGCGTCGGCCGCGCGTTCGCATTCCACACGTTCAACGGCAATCTTGGTTTCATGGCCGGGCCGCCGGTCATCGCCGCGCTGTCGTTCCTGCTCGGCTGGCGCGAGGCACTGATTCTGGTCGGCTTGCTCGGTCTGCCCTGCGTCGGCGCGATCCTGTTGCAGAGCCGCGTGTTGTCGGATCAGCCGGTCGCGCGCGATCCGGCGCTGGCGGACGGGCCGACGGGGCGGGCGCTGCTGTTTACACGGCCGATGCTGCTGTTCTTCGCATTCTTCATGTTGTCGGCGATGGCGGGTGCAGGGTTGCAATCCTGGCTGATCACCGCGCTGCATCAGGTCCACAGCATTGATCTCGCCGCGGCGGCATCGATCCTGACGGCCTACATGGTGGGCAACACCGCCGGCACGCTACTTGGCGGCTGGTTCGCCGACCGGTTCCGGGCGCACGTGCTGCCGTTCGCACTGATCCTGACGACGATCACCGCCGCCCTCTGGCTCGTGGTGGACGCGCTCGCCATGCCGGTCGTGCTGACGGGGACCGTGGTGGTGGTGGCAGGCGTCGCGCTGGGCGCATCGCGCACGCCGCGCGACGTGATGGTGAAGGAGGCATCACCGCCCGGGCAAATTGGAAAAGTGTTTGGTTTCATCAGCGCGGGTCTGCCGCTCGGTCAGGCAATTACACCGGCGCCGTTCGGTTATCTGATCGACCGTGGTCATCCGGAACTGGTGCTTGTTGTCGCCGCTGCGATTCTTATGTTGAGCCTGCTGTGCGCGGGGAGCGCACGGTCAGCGGCGCAATCGCCCACACCGGCACCGATCGCCGCGTGACAATCACAACAACTCATCACATCAGGAAAGCTAAATGGCGTCGATCGCAATTGTTTCGTTTAGCGGCTATGGACATACCGCCAAGCAGGCTGCGGCAGTAGAGGAGGGCGCGGCATCGGTCGCCGGCAGCCGTGTGACGATGCTGACGATCCCCGAGGACGGCGTGGTGCAAGATGAGGCGTGGGAGGCGTTGAGGGCCGCCGACGCGATCATCTTCGGATCGCCGACTTACATGGGCGGCCCGGCGTGGCAGTTCAAAAGGTTCGCCGACGCCAGCAGCAAACCGTGGTTCACGCAGGCATGGCGCGACAAGATCGCCGCCGGCTTCACCAACTCCGCCTCGATCAACGGCGACAAGTTCTCGACGATTTCGTACTTCATGACGCTCGCCATGCAGCACGGGATGGTCTGGGTCGGCACCGGGATGATGCCGGCGAACAAGAAGGCGTCGGTGCGTGACGACGTCAATTGGCTGGCAAGCTTCAGCGGCGCGATTGCCCAGTCGCCGGCGGACGCCTCGCCAGACGAAGCCCCGGGGCCTGGAGACCTCGAGACCGCCCGCCTCTTTGGCGTTCGCATCGCCGAGTACACGGCGCGTCACGCGAAGGCTTAACCGATCCTGGTGACGCGGCGGCGCTCCGCCCGTCGCGTCACCAGCCGTTGATACGCGTCCAAACGGCCTCGACGGTGTCGCCGCCCTCGACCACGTAATACCGGTCATGCGCGGCGGCCGTCAGACAGGCGTGGTTCGGGGCGATTCGCAGACGCCTTCCGACCGGAAGGTCGATCGGCCCCGACGCCGCGTCTCCGACGACGATTCCGTGTTCCTGATAGATGTTGACCACGGTCGCGCGGCCGAGCGTTGGTTTGCCGTCGACGTCGAGCACGCGACCGTATCCCATGTCTTCGTCCGTCGCCGCAGTCGACCGGTCCTTTGACAGCGCAATCGCACCGGCATCCACCAGCAGCTGGTTCGCCTTCGGGCGCCGTCCGATCACGCTCGTCAGCACCGTGAGCGCGATATCACCCGGGCCGTGCGTGCCGATCGCCGCCTGAAACAAATCGCCGAACATGTACACACCGGCGCGCAGCTCGGTGACGCCGTCGAGCCGGCCGGCATGCATCGCGCCGGGTGAGCTGCCGGCCGAAACGATCGGCACCGCCATCCCCGCGGCCCGCAACCGCTGCGCCGCGCGCACAATGCCCGCCCGCTCGTGCTCGGCCGCCGCGGCGAGTGCTGCCGCCCCGCGCGCGGCATAGGAAAACCCGCCATGCGTCATCACGCCCGCGAGCCGGCCGCCGAGCGCCTCGGCGATTTCGAGCAGCGCCGGATCGTCCGGCGTGAGGCCGCCGCGCCCTTCGCCGGTGTCAATTTCGATCAGCGCCCGCAGATGACCCTCGGTTGCGACCGCGCGCGCCGTATCCATGTCGTCCGTGATGACGATCGGCTCGGCGCCGGCATCGCGGAGCCCGGCGATTGCGGGCAGTTTGTCCGGCGTGACGCCGACCGCGTAGAGAATGTCGGTCACGCCATGAGCCGCGAAATACTCGGCCTCCGCGAGTGTCGAGACGGTGATGCCGCCGGCCTGACCGGCGGTCGCGAGACGCGCGACCTCGATCGACTTCGCGGTCTTCATGTGCGGGCGCAGCGCGACGCCGTGCCGCTGCGCGACGGCCGCCATCGCGGCTAGGTTGCGGATCAGGATCGTGCGGTCGAGCACCAGACACGGTGTCGGCAGATCGGCCAGCTTCAAGTGGCGCTCCTCAGCTTCGCGGCGACAGCAGATCGGCGATCCGCGGCGTGGCCTTGAGGCCCGAGCCGGTGAGCACAACCACCGTCGTCTGTTCAGGGGTCACGGCGCCGCTGCTCAAAAGGCGCGCAAAGGCAGCGGCGGCCAGCGCAGAAGTCGGCTCGACGTAGAACCCGGCAAGGGCCAAATCGCGTGTCGCCTGGGCAATTTCGTCTTCCGCCACGGCGACCGCGCCGCCGCGCGTCGCCCGCAGTGCGCCGAGCACTTCCGGACCACGGATCGGCGCGGCGATCGCCGTTCCCTCGGCGATGGTCGGCGTCGCGGCGAACGGCACCGTGTCCTCCGCGCGGTCAATGAACGCGGCGGCGATCGGCGAACAATTGGCGGGCTGGGCGGCGAACAGGCGGGGCAGCGTCTCGATCGCGCCGGCCCGGAGCAATTCGGCGAACCCGATCTCGCAGCCGAGCACGGTCGATCCGGCGCCACACGGCATCACGACGTTGTCCGGCGCCCGGAAGCCGAGATCCTCCCAGAGTTCATAGGCGAGCGTCTTCGTGCCGTGCAGGAAGAACGGGTGCCAGTTGTGGCTCGCATAGAACGGTGCGCCCGCCGCCCGGTCCTCGCCGCGCCGCCGCGCCTCCTCGGCGGTCGCCTGCCGATTACCCGGCACTAGCTCCACCCTCGCGCCATAGGCCCGCGCCTGCACCGTCTTGGCCGGGCTTGTCGACTCCGGCGTAAGGATAGTGGCCGTCATCCCACCGGCCGCCGCATACGCCGCGATCGCGGCGCCACCGTTGCCGGAGCTGTCCTCCAGCACCGACCGCACCCCCTGCGCCCGCAGCAACGACAGCATCACGCTGGCGCCGCGATCCTTGAACGACCCGGTCGGCATGAACCATTCGCATTTGAGCATGACCGGGGCGCCCGCGAATCGCGACGGCAAGAGCGGCGTGCAGCCCTCGCCGATTGTGATCGGCGCGTCACAGGGGAGCGGCAGCGCCGAGCGGTAACGCCACACGCTGCGCGTGCCGCCGTCGATCGCGTCGGGTCCGATGCCGGGCAGCGGCGTCAACAGGAGCGGCGCGCCGCCCTCACCGCACCAGCGCGGCGTCTCGAGCGGCAGGATCGCGCCTGAACGCGGGTCGAGATAGGCGGGAGTCATTCCAGTTTGCGTTCCATTTCGATGGGGCACGCACGCTGACCTGTTGCGGCCCGGGTTGCAAGGCGCGACGAGGCACGACAGGTTTGTCAAAATGCACGACAGGCTTTCCGAATGATGACGCAATTGACCGCCGCCGTCGCCGGCGTCGCTGGGCTCGCCCAGGAGCTGGTGCGGATCGATAGCCGCAGCTCTCGGCCTAATGCGCCCGTCGCGGACCGGCTTGAGAGCGCGCTCGCGGCGATCTCGGGGCTGGATGTCGAGCGAATCGACTACACGGACGCGGCCGGTGTTGCGAAACGGGTGCTTGTCGCCGCGCGTGGACAGGCTGGCCTCGCCCTCTCCGGCCATATGGACACCGTGCCGGACACCGGCTGGACCGACGATCCCTGGTCCGGCCGGATCGACGCCGACGGCCGTCTCCACGGGCTCGGCAGCGCCGACATGAAGGGGCCGGTCGCCGCGATCATCGGGGCGGCCGCCGCGCTGCCGCCGGAAACGCCCGTCTGCCTGTTGCTCACCACGGACGAGGAGACGACCAAGGCCGGCGCGCGAGCGATCGTCGAACGCTCCCGCCTCGCGCGAGCGGCGGCTCCCCGTGGCATCCTGATTGCCGAGCCGACCGGGATGCACGTCGTGCGCGGCCATCGGAGCAGCATCCTGTTCACCGCGACCGCGACCGGCGTGCAGGCGCACAGCAGCACCGGGCGCGGCGTCAACGCCAACTGGACGTTGGCGCCTTTCCTGACCGCTATGCACGACGTCCACAATCAGGTGCGAAATACGCCGGAGTGGCGAAACCCGGCGTACGATCCGCCCTTCGGCGACTTCAACCTCGTCATCGACAATCACGGCGCGCCAGTGAACATGACGGTCCCGCGCGCGACCGTCCGGATCAAGTTCCGCTATGCTGCCGGGCTCGATCCGGCGCCGATCGTCGCGGCGGTGCAAGACGCAGCCGACACGGCCGGCATGACACTCGATATCTTCGCGGAAGGGCCGCCGCTCGAATTGCCGCAAGACCATCCGCTGGTCGCGGCGGCACTGGCCGTGACCGGGGAACGCGCTGCCGCAACCGTGCCCTTTGGCACCGACGCCGCCGTTTTGCAGTCGCTGGCACCCTGCGTCGTGCTCGGGCCGGGCAACATCGCGCTCGCGCATACGCCCGACGAGCACGTGCATCTGTCCGACCTCACGGACGCCGTGCCGATCCTCGCCGACCTCGCCCGGCGTGTCGCGGCTGGCTGAGGTGGGCGTGGTTCGGGCGAATAGCGGCCGGCACGAGAACCGGCCGCTCACGGCGCTGCGCGGCATCGCGGCGCTATGGGTCGTGTTTCACCACGCCTGGCCCGACTGGACGGGCGACAACATCGCGTCTCCGGCCGGCTTCCTCTTTTCGAGCGGCTACGTCGCCGTCGACATCTTCTTTGTGCTGAGCGGCTACATCCTCGCGCGTGTCTACGCCGACCTCGTCGGTCGCGCCGTGCCTATGTTCTACCTGCGGCGCATATTTCGGGTTTATCCGCTGCACCTCGCCGTGCTTGGGGTGCTCGCCTTTCACGCTGCGGCGGCACCGTATCTGCAGACCCATACGCGCCCGCTGGCCCCACACGCTTGGCCGGATCTGCCGGCAGTGGCGCTGCTGCTGCAGCCGTATGTGCTGGACGGATCGCCGTGGAACCCGCCGTCCTGGTCCATCGGCGTCGAGTTGCTCGCCTACGCGCTGTTTCCGCTCGCCCTGTTCCTCATGCGGCGTTCGCCGACTTGGCTGCTCGGCGTTCTCGTGCTCGGCCTCTTCGGCGCGGAGTACGAGGTGTTGCGCGACCATGCGGGCGCAATCGTCGGCCTCGGCGCCCTGCTGCGCGGGATGGCCGGGTTCTCGCTCGGCGCCGTCACCGCGACGATCGCGAACCGTGGCGCGCGGCCGACTGCCGCCGCCGCGACGGCGATGCAGATCCTGGCGGTGCTCGCGATCGGGTTCGGGGTGCTGAGCGCCGACCCGGTGCCGATCACGCTTGGCTCCGCCCTGTTGATCGCGGCGCTTGGCGACGAGCGTGGTCTGCTGTCGCGGGTCATGTCGACACCGGTGCTCGTCTGGCTCGGCGCCATTTCGTATTCGATGTACCTGCTCCACGTGCCGCTGGTGATCGTGATCGGCCGGCTGCACGTGTCGCTCGCCGTTCGCTCGGCGGTACTGCTGCTCGTCCTGCTGTCCGCCGCCACGCTGACCTGGCGGTTCATCGAGCAGCCGGGCCGGCGGCTGCCAGGGCGGCTCGTGCCGCTATTCCAGCGTCTCTATCAGCCCGGCCAGCAGCGCAGCGCGGGGCGCCAGGTCGCGCCATAGGATGTGCTCATGCTCGGCGTGCGCGCCGGCGCCGCTGACGCCGAGGCCGTCGAGCGTCGGCACGCCGAGGGCCGCCGTGAAATTCCCGTCTGAACCGCCGCCGCGGGATTGTTTCGGCATGTCAATCCCGACCGTCTCAGCGACCGCGCGGGCGCGGGCGTAGAGGTCGAGGATCCCGGGCGTCTCGGCAAAGGGCGGCCGATTCATCCCGCCCTTCACCGTGACAGAGCAGCGCGGATCGCGCGCGGCGAGCCCCAGCACAGCCGCCGTCATCCGCTCGCCGTCCGCCGCCGTCGGCACACGCAGGTCAACCTCGCAGGAGGCATGCGACGCGATCACGTTCGGCCGCGTGCCACCTTCGATCGGGGCGACGTTGAGCGTGATGCCGGCCTCGACATCGACCATCGCAGCGATGGCGAGGATCTGGTGCGCGAGCTCGACGACGGCGGAGGCGCCGACGGTGAACGCGCTGCCGGCATGCGATCCGACGCCGGTCACGGTGATCACGAACCGCCCGACCCCCTTCCGCGCCGTAACGCAGGCCCCGCCCGCCCCCGCCGGCTCGGGGATCAGGACGTAGGACGCTCCCAGCCCCTCTCGCTCGATCAGCGCCCGGCTGGTCGGGCTGCCGACCTCCTCGTCGGGCGTCAGCAGCAGCGTCACGGGGTGCGGCGTCTTGATGCCCTGTTTCAGGATCGACCGGACCGCGTGGAACGCCGCGAAGCTGCCGGCCTTCATGTCGTAGATGCCGGGCCCGTGCGCCCGGTCGCCTTCCACCCGGAACGGCATCGTCGCGAGGGTGCCTGTGGACCAGACGGTGTCGAGGTGGCCGGAGATCAGGATCGGCTTCCCTTCGCCCGGCGTCCGGGCAACGAGGATGTCGCCGAATCCCTCACGGCCCGGCATACGCGTGACGCGCGCGCCGGCATGGACCAGTTCGCCCTCGCAATGTGTCAGCAGGGCGTTGACCGCGAACGCATCGGTAGTCGGCGTCTCCATGCGTACCCAACCGGCGAGCTCCTCGAGCAGCGTTTCCGAGGTGCCGATGTCGGTCTTGACCATGGTGCGCGATCCTTATGCATGACGATCATTGCGGCTTACACCCGTCGGCGCGGCGGGACCACCACCCGGCGGCGTCGGCGGAAGCGCAGCGGCTTGCCAAAGGGCCACCAGCGACCGCACAAACCCCGTATGCGGATCATTCGCGATTGGCGCGGCGTGCCGGAAGACGCGCGGGGCGCCACGGTGGCGCTCGGCAATTTCGACGGCGTGCATCTGGGTCACGCACAGGTTCTGCGCGCGGCGCACGCCGCCCGACCGGCCTCGCCGCTCGCCGTGCTCACGTTCGAACCGCACCCGCGCGAGCTATTTCGCCCGGACGACCCGCCATTTCGCCTCACGCTCTCGCCCGAGCGGGCGGACGCGCTTTC
>CAYSTX010000012.1:24543-32336 GCA_964434035.1 uncultured Acetobacteraceae bacterium | reverse complement strand
CGGCGCACCGACCCGTCCGATCCCTCAATGGTCGAGCGGATGGATACCGATTGTCATGACTACGCCGATTATGCTGCCTGCCTCGCCGATCTCGCGCGGGTCAATGTGGCGACGATGACGCACCGGCCGATGCTCGCGTGGCTCGGCCGATTGCTCGACACACTGCCGGCCGAGACGCAGCTCTCGGTGCTGGATGTCGGGTGCGGACAGGGCGATGCGCTGCGCGCGGTCGCCGCCTTGTTGCGCGGGCGCGGGCGCACCGGGCGGCTGGTTGGTATCGATCTCAATCCGTGGGCAATCCGCGCGGCGACCGAGGCGACGCCGCAAGCGGACGCGATCACCTTCGTGCAAGCGGACGTGTTCGCCTACGCGTGCGATCCCGCGCCCGACGTCGTCATCAGCGCGCACTTCGCGCACCATTTGTCGGACGCCACGCTGGTTCGCTTCCTGCGCTGGAGCGACGGCACGGCGCGGCGCGGCTGGTTCATTGGCGACCTCGAACGCAATCCGCTGTCCTTCGCCGGGTTTCCGCTGATCGCGCGCGCGGTCGGCTGGCACCGGTTCGTACGCGCGGACGGGCAGGTCTCGATCGCCCGCTCGCTCCGCGCGCCGGAATGGCGGCGCGTGCTCTACGATGCCGGGATTCGCGACGCGCGCGTCTCGCATCATGTCCCGTTTCGGATCGGGGTCTCGTGCATCCATCCGTCGTGATCGGCGGGGGCCCGGCGGGCTCGGCCGCGGCCATCACGCTCGCCCGCGCCGGCAGGCCGGTCATCGTGCTGGAGCGGAATGCGGTCCCGTCCGATCCGGTGTGCGGCGATTTCCTGAGCGGCGAGGCGGCTTCGGCCGTCGTGGCGCTCGGAGTCGATCTGGCGGCGCTATCGCCGGAGCCGATCGGACGCTTGCGGATCGTTGCGAATAATAGCATCGCCGCGACATCTCTGCCGTTTCCGGCCTGGGGAGTCTCGCGCCGGCGTCTCGACGCAGCGTTGCTGGAGCGCGCGGCTGAGTGCGGCGCCACCGTGCTGCGCGGCCACGCGGCGCGCGGGATCACGCGGTCGGGCGCGGTCGACGCCGGAGATGGAGGCGTGCTCGATGCGTCCGCCGTGCTGCTCGCAACCGGCAAGCACGAACTGCGCGGCATGGCCCGCACGGGCGCGCGGGTTGAAAGCGCGGATCTGGTCGGTTTCAAAACATATTACCGGCTGGCTCCGGCGCAGGCCGAGGCACTTAACGGTCATATCGAGATCGTGTTGTTCGGGGGAGGTTATGCTGGACTGCAACCGGTCGAGGGCGGCCGGGCCACGCTCTGCCTGCTGGTCTCACGCGCAGCGCTGCGCGAGGCAGGCAGCGGCTGGGACTCGCTGCTGGCCCATCTGCACGAAACGGCGCCTCATCTCGCCCGGCGGCTGACGGGGGCACGCGCGCTCCGAGCGCGGCCGGTCGCGATCGCTTCCATTCCGTACGGGTTCGTCCACAAGCCGAGCACTCCACCCCCGGCCGGGCGCGTGTTCAGGCTCGGCGATCAGGTGGGCGTCATCCCGTCCCTCGCCGGCGATGGCGTCGCGATCGCCCTGCACACCGGGCGACTTGTGGCTTCGGCGGTATTGAAAGGCGCGGACCCCGCCGGCTATCACCGCCGGGTGGCAAGCGACCTCGCGGGGCAGATCGGCCGGGCAATGCTGGCGCACGGTCTGGCGCGGCGTGCGGCGGTGCAGCCGGCGCTCGTTGCCGCCTGCCGCGCCTGCCCGTCGCTGATGCGGATAATGGCCGCACGAACACGGGTGCGGGCGGATGCCGCGTGGCGACCCGGCCCCGGTTGACGGCAAACGCTTGCATCGGCCCGGCCGCTGGCCGACAACCGACGGCCGCCTTTGGACAGAGATGGCTGACCCGATTCGACCCATGCGCCTCCGCCCCATCGCGACCCGACTGGACCGCTATATCGCACGGCAGCTTCTGCTCGGGCTGATCGCCGTCACCGGCGGGCTGTCACTGCTGATCTGGCTCACGCAATCGTTGCGGTTCGTGGAACTTGTGGTCAATCACGGCCTGTCGCTCGGCGTCTTCCTCCGCCTGACCGGGCTGCTGATCCCAAGTTTCGTCGCCGTGATCCTGCCGATCACGACCTATGTCGTCGTGCAGTTCATTTATCAGCGGCTCGCCGGCGACCGGGAGCTGACGGTAATGCGCGCGGCCGGGCTATCGCCTTTGGCGATGGCGCGGCCGGCGCTGGCGGTCGCGACCTTTGCCATCCTCGCCGGATACCTGCTCAACCTCGTGATCGTGCCGGCCAGTCTGCGCGATTTCCGGGAGTTTCAGTTCGAAATCCGGAACCGCATCGCCGCCTATCTGCTGCAGGAAGGCGTATTCACGCCGGTGACCGACGACGTCACCGTCTATGTGCGCTCGCGCGCGCCGGACGGATCGCTGCGCGGCATCCTGGTTGACGACGCACGGCAGAAGGGCGCGCGGGCGACCATCCTCGCCGAACGGGGGCAGTTGGCCGAGGGGCCGGCCGGGCCGCAGGTGATCCTGTTCAACGGCAGCCGGCAGGACATCGACCAGAAGACCGGGCGCCTGAACATCCTGACCTTCGGCCGCAACGTGCTGGACCTCGGGCAGGCCGCGCATAGCAACGGCGAGCGGCTGCGCGACATGTCGGAGGTGTCGCTGTCCGACCTCTTACACCCGCCGGCGGCGATCGCGCCGAACCCACGCGACCTGCCGAAATGGCATGCCGAGGCGTATAAGCGGCTGGCGACGCCACTGACGGCGGGCTCCTTCGCGCTGATCGCCCTCGCCGCGGTGCTGACCGGGCAATTCCGGCGACATGGGGGGCTGATGCGAACGGTCGTTGCAATCGGTATCGTCACGTTGCTGCTCGCACTGGGTCTCGCCGCCGACAACCTCGCGGCGCGCGACAACCACCTGATCGCGCTGATCTGGCTGCAGGCGGTGGCACCGGGCGTGGTCGCGGCGTTCGTGCTTCTCCGGCCCGACGTGCGGCTGCGGCGCCCCGCTTCGGGCGGTGCGCTGCTCGGCGCGCAGGCCAGTTAAGCGGGCGCCGCGCGTTTGAACTTCGCCATTGCCTGGACACTCACCGGCTATTTCGCACGCAACTTCGTGGGCGCGGTCATGGCCATGCTCGCGGCGCTGACCGGGCTCGTCGTGCTGTTCGACTTCATCGAGCTGCTCCGCCGCTCTGCGACGCATCCGGAGGCGACCTTCACCCTGGTTGTCGGCATCGCCGCGCTGCGGGTTCCTTATATCGCGATGCAGATCCTGCCGTTCGCGGTGCTGCTCGGCGGCATCGTTGCGTTCTGGCGGCTAACGCGGTCGTCGGAACTGATTGTCACGCGCGCGGCGGGCGTCTCCGCGTGGCAGTTCCTGGCCGCGCCGACGCTCTGCGCAATGCTGATGGGCGCCTTCGCGACGGCCGCGCTGAGCCCGCTCTCGTCGGCGATGCTCGCCCGCGCCGAGACGCTCGACAACATGTACCTGCGCGCCGGCGGCGGCCCGCTCGCGCTCAACGGCGGACAGCTCTGGCTCCGCCAATCGGACCGCGTGCTGACGCCGAAGGGCGTCGCGATCATTCATGCGCTCGGTGTGCAGATGAAGAACCGTACCCTCGATGCGACTCAGGTCAGCGTCTTCCGGCTCGACCCGGACGATCATCTGCTGGAGCGGATTGAGGCGCCGCAGGCGACCCTTGGCCGCGGGGTATGGACACTACCCGACGCCGTCGTGGTGCGGCCCGACCAGACGCCGGGGCCGCCGCAGACGACCGCTTTGCCGACCGACCTCACCGTGGGCCGCGTGGAGGACAGCTTCGCCTCACCCGACACGCTGTCTGTCTGGGCGTTGCCTGACTTCATCCGGCTGCTCAACCGCTCCGGCTTCTCGTCGGTTCGCCACCGGCTGCACTATCAGGCGCTGCTCGCGCTGCCGTTGCTCGCGGCAACGATGGCGCTGGTCTCGGCCGGGTTTTCGATGCGGCCGGCGCGTCGCGGCGGCGTCGCCCAAATGATCGGCAGCGGCGTCGCCGCCGGTTTCGCGCTGTTCGTCGTATCCAAAATGGCGGAGGAGTTCGGGCAGTCCGGCGCGCTGCCGGTGGCGCTCGCCGCCTGGGCGCCGGCCGTGTCGGGGCTGATGCTGGCGCTCGCGCTACTAATCCACCTGGAGGACGGCTGATGCAGGGCGCGCTCCGCACATTCGCGGTCGCCGCGGCGCTGAGTGCCGCCGCCGGCGGGACCGCCCGCGCGCAAGGCGCGGCCCTGCCCACCGGCGTGCATGGCGCGCCGATCCGGCAGGATCAGCCGGTAACGTTCGTTGCCGATAGCGTCACCTACGACCGCGAGAACGGCATCGTCACCGCCGAGGGCCATGTCGACGCCTGGCAGAACGATCACGAGATACGCGCCGACCGGATCACCTTCGACCGCAACACCAACGTCGCCGCCGCGCGCGGGCACGTCGTGCTGCTGGAGCCGGACGGCGAGGTGCTGTTTTCCGACTATGCTGAGCTGCAGCAGGGGATGAAGGAAGGCGTGCTGCGCGGTATGCGGGCGCTGCTGACGCAAAACGGCAAGCTTGCGGCCAACGGCGCGCGCCGTTTCGAGGGCCAGATCAACGAGCTTAGCCGCGTCGTCTACTCGAGCTGCGACGTCTGCCGCGATAACCCTTCGGAACCGCCGCTCTGGCAGATACGCGCGATATCGGCGGTGCAGGATCTAGAACACAAGCGCATCGAATATACGGACGCCGAGCTGGAGATGGCGGGGCTGCCGGTCGCCTATTTCCCGTTCCTCTCGCACCCAGACCCGTCGGTGAAGCGGCAGAGCGGTTTGCTGTTCCCGGTAGTAGGGTATTCCTCCCATGTCGGCGCGCTCTATGGGCAACCCTACTATCTCGTGCTCGACGACCAGTCGGACGCGACGCTCACGCCCGAGGTTGGATCGGCCGCCGGCCCGTTGATCGATGTGCGGTATCGACGCCGGTTCAACGACGGCGAGATCACCACCGACCTCACGGCCGGCTACTTCTACAACAACCGTGAGCGCGGCGCGCAGGGCAGCATCTTTTCGCAGGGCCGCTTCAATCTGGATGACACGTGGCGCTACGGCTTCGACGTGGCGCGCGGGTCGTCAACCAACTTCCTCAACGACTTCAAGCTGAGCCGCGATGTCGGCGGCAACACCGCCTTCCTGTCGAGCCAAGCCTATATCGAGGGCTTTGGCCAGGGCGCCTACGCGCGGCTTGACGCGAAGGGCTATCAGGCGATTAACTCGACGACGATTGTGTCATCGAAGATTCCGACGGTCCTGCCGCGGTTTCAGTATTCGTATCTCGGCGAACCGGACTTCCTCGGCGGCCGACTGTCCGTTGATACGCAAGACTTCAACGTGGTCCGAACCGACGGCACCAATACGCGCCGCGCGAGCCTGAGCGTCAACTGGGAGCGGCCTTTCGTCGGTCAGCTCGGCGATCTTTACACGCTGACGTTCCACGCCGACGGGGCGACGTACCAAGCGACCCAGTTCACGCAGCAGCCTAATTTCGGTTTGAAGAACAACGTGTCGCCAACGCGCGTGCAGCCGCAGGTCGCGCTGATGGCGCGCTGGCCCTTCATGCGCGACAGCGGCGCCTGGGGGCAGCAGGTCATCGAGCCGATCGCGCAGGTGATCGTCGCACCCAACGCCGGACTGTCGCAGTTCACGAAGATCCCGAATGAGGACAGCCTCGATCTGGAATTCACCGACCAAAACCTGTTCTCGCTGAATCGCTTCGCGGGGATCGACCGGCAGGAGGGCGGGGTTCGCGCCAATGTCGGGATGCACACGGCGTGGCTCTTGAACGGCTTTGCGTTCGACGGGTTGGTCGGTCAGTCGTACCGCACCGAAAAGACGAACCTGTTCGAACAGCAGGCGGGGCTCTGGAACAGCGTGTCGGACGTGGTCGCGCGGGCGACGGTGTCGCCAACCAAATGGCTTGACCTGACCTATCGGACCCGGCTCGATCACGCATCGTTGCAGACGCGGGCGGCGGACGCCCTGGCCTCGGTCGGAACAAACGACTTCCGCGTGACCGCCGGGTACCTTTATTCGCAGTTCAATCCTTACACCTTCTACGATCAGCCCCCGCCGCCGCCGGCCGGAAACGCCTATTTTACGCCGCGCAACGAGGTCACGCTCGGCGTGAGCGCCGGCTACGGGCGGTATCGTTTCAACACCGCTGTGCGCGAAAACGTCCAGCTGAACCGGCTGGACAGCATCGGCGGCATTGTGAGCTATGAGGACGAATGCTCAATTTTTGATGTGAGACTGTTTCAACGGTATACATCGATCAACGGCGACCACGGCGCGACGACGATTCTGTTCGAACTCACGTTCAAGACGGTCGGCCAGATCGGGTTCCGCGCGCTATGACCATCCGCCGCCGCCGTCCCTCACGTTACCGGATGCCCCGCTCATGATGCTGCCGCCCCGACTGACCGGCCTCCTGGCAACCGCGCTGTTCCTCGGCATTACGGCTTCCGTCGCGGCGCCGGCGTCGCCGAAGACGGCCCGCCCGCCGGTCGAGCCGGAAAGCAGCATCGTCGCGGTCGTCAACGGCGACGTCATCAGTCGCGGCGACGTGACCGCACGCGGCCGGCTGTTCGCGGTCTCGACCGGTCTACCGGTCACGCCCGAGGTGCTCGACCGTCTCCGCCCGCAGATCACGCGCCAACTCATCAACGAGCGGCTCGAGCTGCAAGAGGCGCAGCGCCGCCACATCATCATCGGCGACAAGCAGATCGCCGACAGCATCCGCGAGATCGAGTCGCGAAACGGCATGCCCGCCGGCGCGCTCCGCGCCAAACTCACCGCCGACGGCGTCAGCCTGCGGACGCTGATCGATCAGATCCGCGTACAGCTCGGCTGGACGCAGGTGCTTCGCCAGCAGCTCGGCGAGACCGCGAACATCAGCAAGACCGCCATTGACGAGCAGGAGCGCGCGCTGCGGTCCGAGGTTGGCCGGCCGGAGTTTCGTGTCGCCGAGATCTTCATCGGCGTCGACAACCCGGCGCAGCGCAATGACGCCGAACGGTTCGCCGAAACCGTCATCAGCGAACTCCGCTCCGGCGCCCCCTTCACTGTCGCCGCCGCGCAGTTCAGCCAGAGCCAGACGGCGCTGTCGGGTGGCGATCTCGGCTGGGTGCAGCCGAACCAGCTCGACCCCGAGGTCGCGCAGATCGTGCAGCAGATGCCGGTCGGCGCCATCTCCAACCCGATCACCGTGCCGGGCGGCATCTCCATCGTGACGCTACGGGCAAAGCGCGAAATCGGCCACGACATCGGCACGATAGTTTCGTTGCGTCAGACGTTCCTGCCCTTCGCCTCGCCGCTCGATCCCGCGCACCCGACCGACGCGCAGCGTGAGGTGCTGAACCGCGCCCGCTCCATCAGCGCCAGCGTGCATAGCTGCGACGCGATGGAGGCGATGGCGAAGTCGGTGAACTCACCACGGCCGGCCGATCCCGGTGAGGTGCGGCTGGAGACCATCAACCCCCCGGCGTTCCGCACGTTGTTGGCGAGCCTGCCGAGCGACCGGGCGAGCCAGCCGCTCGTTTCCACTGACGGCATCGCGGTCGTAATCGTCTGCTCGCGCGAGCAGAAAAACGTCGCCGCGCTGAACCGCGAGGAGATCGGCAACCAGCTGCTCGGCGAGCGGATCGAGCTAGCGTCACGCCAGCTGCTGACGACGCTCCGGCGCGAGGCGTCGATCGACGAGCGCAAGCCCGCCAGCGCAAC
>CAYSTX010000012.1:20663-24443 GCA_964434035.1 uncultured Acetobacteraceae bacterium | reverse complement strand
GCGGGCGCCGCTCCGCGAGGTCATCGCGCGGCACGGGCTCGACGCGCGGCGATCGCTCGGCCAGCATTTTCTGCTCGACGGCAACATCACTGCGCGGATCGCGCGCGCGTCGGGCGATCTGACGGGCCGCACGGTGATTGAGGTCGGGCCAGGGCCGGGGGGGCTCACGCGCGCGCTGCTTGACGCGGGCGCGGCGCGGGTCATCGCGGTTGAGGTCGATCCGCGCGCCGTCGCCGCCGTCGAGGAGCTGGCCGCCGAGCCTGCCAGCGGCGGTCGGCTCACCGTGCTGGCGGCGGACGCGACGCGGCTCGATCTCGCATCGATGGGTGCGCCACCGCGTCAGGTGGTTGCGAACTTACCGTATAATGTCGCGACGCCTCTGCTCGTCGGCTGGCTGCGGCAGGCCGCCGCGTTCGAGCGGCTGACGCTGATGTTCCAACGCGAGGTGGCCGAGCGGATCGCCGCCGCCCCGGACACGCCGGCGTACGGACGGCTCTCAGTATTGGCGCAATGGGTGTGCGCGACGGACCTCGCGCTGCGCCTGCCAGCGGAAGCGTTCGTCCCGCCGCCGAAGGTCGCCTCCGCCGTCGTCAGGCTAACTCCGCACGCGATGCAACCATCGCCGGCACTCTTTTCCGCGATGGAGCGGGTGACGGCGGCGGCGTTCGGTCAGCGGCGGAAGATGCTACGCGGCAGCTTGCGCGCAATCGGCGGCGAGGCGCTGCTGCTCACCGCCGAGATCGCCGGCAACCGCCGCGCCGAGACGCTGACGGTCGCCGAGTTCGAGCGGTTGGCGGTGGCGCTCGAAAACACCAGCGCCAACGCCGACTAAACGCCCCGCCCTCAGAACGTCGGCAGCGGCGGCAGCGGGGTCTGGAACCACTTGCGATAGAGCGTGTCCAGCTCGCCGTCGTTTTTCACGTAATAGACGAACGTGTTGACCCACTGATGCAGGTTCCATTGATTAGCCCGCATCGTGATGCCGTTCGGCTGGCGCAGAAGGGTGAACTTGCGGCCGATATCGCTGCCGGCCTTCTTGTAGAATTCGTCGCCCGTCAGCCCGGTTTCGGCGATCGCGTCCACCTGCCCGCTCAGCAGCGCCTGATACGTGCTCGGGTCGTCATCGAAACGCTGGATCGACGCTTGCCTGCCGAGCGCGTTCGTCAGCAGCACGTCCTGCACGGTGCCGCGCGGCACGCCGATCCGCGCGCCCTTGAGGTCCTCGATCTTGGCGTAGTTCTTGTCCTTGCCGGCGAAGATGACGTTTTCGATCGCGCTGTACGGGATCGAAAACATCACCGTTTTCGCGCGCTCCGGCGTGATGCCGAAGGTCGCGACGATCAGGTCGACCTTGCCGCTGACGAGGAACGGAATGCGGTTAGGGCCGGTCAGCGGAACGAGGTTGACCTTCACGCCCAGGAATTTGCCGAGCAGCTTCGCGACTTCGATGTCATAGCCGTCCGGCTGTTGTTCGGAATTGAGCAGCCCATACGGCGGCAGATCAACGAGCACGCCGATATTGATTGTGCCGCGGCTGATGATCTCATCGACCGTCTGCGCCCGCGCGGGACCGGCGCCGATGCCTGCCACCATCATCACGACCGCCAGCGCCAAGCCCAAGATCGCCCGCATCACGTCACTCCCCGACCGTTGTTTGTTGTTATCGCGTATAGGCGCGACCGAGCACGCGTTCCAGCCTGCGGCTGGCGATCGTGAGTGGAAAACAGAGGGCGAAGTAGATCGCCGCGACAATGCCGAAGATCACGAAGGGCCGGAACGTCGCGTTGTTCAGTTGCTGCCCGGCGCGCGTCAGCTCGACGAAGCCGATGATGGCGGCGAGCGAGGTGCTTTTTACCAGGTTGACAAGGAAGCCGACGGTCGGCGGCACGGCGAGTCGCAGGGCCTGCGGCAACACGACGCGCGCCATACGCGCCTGGTAGTGGAGGCCGAGCGCGCGTGCCGCCTCCGTCTGTCCGTACGGCACCGATTGGATCGCGCCGCGCCAGATTTCACCCAGGAAGGCGCCGGCGTTGAGGCTGAGGCCGAGCAGCGCCGAGAACCAGGCGCCGAGCGGCACGCCGATCATGTCGCCGCCAAAGAACACCAGGAACAATTGCAGCAGCAGCGGCGTGCCCTGCAGCAGCCGGATGTAGGCGAGCGCCGGCCACCGCAACACGCGCGCGGACGCCGTCCGCATCAGCGCGACCGCGAGCCCGATCACGCCGCCGCCGGCGAATGCGCCGATCGAGAGCAGGATCGTCCAGCGCGTCGCCAGCAGCAGATATTCGATGTCGCCGATACCGAGCGAGCGCATCTCAGCGCGCCACCCGGCGCCAGCCGAACGCGGTCCGCTCGATCAGGTCGAAGACGGTGCTGAACCCGGTCGACAGCCCGAAATAGATCAGCGTCGCCGCGATCGTGATCTCAAAGCTGCGGAAGGTGCGGCTGCCGATATCCTGACTGACGGCGGTCAACTCCTCGGCGGAGATGACCGAGGTGATCGAGCTGTTCAGCATCAGCAGTATAAACTGACTGCCGAGCGGTGCTGCGATGGCGGCGAGCGCCTGTGGCAGCACGACCAGACGAAAGATCGCGAATTTATGCAGGCCAAGCGCCGCCGCTGCCTCGACCTGCCCGTGGGTGATCGACAGCAACCCCGCGCGCACGATCTCGATCGCGTAGGCGCTGCCGTTCAGCACAAGCGCAAAGAGTGCCGCCTGATTGGCATCGAGCCGCACGCCGAGGCGCGGCAGGCCGAAGAAGATGATGAAGATCTGCACGAGGAACGGCGTGTTGCGGATCACCTCGACATAGGCGGCGATCAGGCTCTGCAACGCGCGCGGGCCGCTCGTGCGGCCGAACGCGCCGAGGATCGCGACCACGAGGCTGAGCGCCATCGCGAGCGCCGACAGCCGCACCGTCAGCCACGCGCCATCCAGCAACTCGCCGGCATTGTCCCAAACAATGCCGAAGTGGAACGTATACGTCATGGTCCCGCCATTGCGCGGGCAAGGGCCGCCGGCCCGGCCGCGCGCGGCCGAGCGGTTCGTCCAGCGATCAGCACGGCGCGCACGGCGTCCACCGTCGTGTCGAAATCGTCGTTGACAATAAGGTGGTCGAACTCATCCCAATGGCCGATCTCATCCCGCGCCGCCGCCATGCGCCGCGCGATTTCCTCCGGCGTGTCGCCGCCGCGCGCACGCAGCCGCTCCTCCAGATGCGCAAGCGACGGCGGCAGCAGAAAGACGCCGACCACATCGCCCGGCAGCGCCGCCCGCAACGCGCGATGACCCTGCCAGTCGATGTCGAACAACACGTCCCTCCCGGCGGCGAGGGCGGCGACGACTGGTGCGCGCGGCGTGCCGTAGCCACGGCCGAACACGTTCGCCCACTCCAGCAGCTCGCCCTGCGCGGCCATCGCGTCGAACTCGGCGCGGCTGCGGAAATAATAGTGCACGCCGTCCTGCTCATCCGGGCGCGGCGCGCGCGTGGTGACGGAGACCGACAGCGTCAACGCCGGGTCGGCGGCGAGCAGCGCGCGGCTGACCGAGCTTTTCCCCGCGCCCGACGGGGCGGCGAGCACGAGACAGAGGCCGCGCCGGGCGCGCGCGGGGCGAGCGGTCGGCGGCGTCATTCGATATTCTGCACCTGCTCGCGCAACTGCTCGATCGCCGCCTTGAGCGCGAGCCCGGTCGCGGTCAGCGCGACCGAAGCCGATTTGGCGCAGAGCGTGTTGGCCTCGCGGTTGAACTCCTGCATCAGGAAGTCGAGCCGGCGGCC
>CAYSTX010000012.1:0-20563 GCA_964434035.1 uncultured Acetobacteraceae bacterium | reverse complement strand
GCGGCGCCGGCGCGGAGCACGCCCGGCAGCGCGAGTAGCAATTCGGCCCGAATCGGCGGGCTATCCGGGATCCGCGCGCGCAATTCCGTCGCGAGACGCAGCGCCTGTTCGAGGGCCGCCGGATCGGGCTGCGCCGCCGCCTGCGTCTCCTGCCGGACGGTCAGCGTCGCGTTGACGTTGCCGCGCCGGAGCACCTTGGCCGCCGCCTCACGGAGCGCCGGCTCGGCGGCGTCATAGCCGGACGGCAGACGGAACCGCAGTTCGAGGCCACGGCCGTTGACGCTCCGCACCTCCCACACGAAGCGCGCGCCGTCCGGCAGCGTCCCCTGGGCGCGTGCGAATCCAGTCATTGAGGCGAGAGGTGCAGGCATTGGCCGGTTGTACCAGCGACCTAGCTAAAGGAAAGACGACCAACCCGGCCCGTGCCAGATCACGGCCGCTATTTATCAGGAGAGGCTGTCGCCATGCCCATTCCGCAACCGTGCGCCGCTGTCCGCCATCGCGTCGGCGACACCATCGTGACCGCCGTCAACGACGGGTTCTTTGAAGGCTCGCTCAACCTCGTCACGAACATCGAGCGCGCCAAGGCCGCGCGCCTGTTGCACGACACGTTCCGCGTCGATCCGCCACGGCTGACGGTCAACGCCTTCCTGATCGAGAGCGCCGGGCACGTCACACTGGTCGACACGGGCGCCCCGCGCGCGATGGCGCCAACGCTTGGTGGCATGCTAACCAATCTTTCCGCAATCGGCGTCACGCCCGACAAAGTCGGCACGGTGTTGCTCACGCATCTGCACCCCGACCACGTTAGCGGCCTTATCGATGCAAACGGAGCGGCGGTGTTTCCGAACGCGGAGCTCGTCATGAACGGCGCCGAACATGCGTTCTGGCAGGATGACGGCACGATGGCGAAGGCCGGCGACGACGGGCGCCCCTATTTCGAGATGGCGCGCCGGTGCGTCGCCCCGTACGCCAAGCGGACCCGGCTAATCAGCGACGGCGCGACGCCGGTGCCAGGCGTCACCGCAATGGCGCTCCCGGGCCATACGCCCGGCCACACCGGCTATCTGGTTGCGTCGGGCAACGAGTCGCTGCTGATCTGGGCCGACACTGTCCACCTGCCAGGCATTCAGTTCGCTGAACCTAAGGCCGGGGTGGTCTGGGACGTCGACGGCGCGCAAGCGGCATCGACGCGTGAACGCATCCTCGACCGCGTGGCGTCGGACCGCATGGCGGTCGCCGGCATGCACCTCGATTTTCCGACGTTCGGGCACGTCGCCCGTCAGTCGCAAGGCTACGCGTTCGTCCCAACGGTGTGGTTCGCGTCCGTCTAAGTCGCCAATCTGGTGGGCGGCGCCGTTTAGTGGGTGCCGCCTGCCTCGATCGACCGCCAATGCGCGACATTGCGGGCGTGCTCTTCGGGGGTGCGCGCAAACACGTGCCCGCCGCTGCCGTCTGCCACGAAATAGAGCGCGTCGCTGTCCGCCGGGTGCGTCACCGCCATCAGGCTGGCGCGGCCCGGTGAGCAGATCGGGCTCGGCGGCAATCCCGCCACTCGATACGTGTTGATAGGATCGTCCCGGCCAAGATCGTTACGCGTCAGCGGCCGCCCGAGCGGACCCGCGCCGGCGTTGGCGGCGTAGGCGACGGTCGGGTCGGCCTGCAGCTTCATGCCGAGTCGCAGCCGGTTGAGATAGACGGCCGCGACCATCGGCCGCTCCGCGGGCTTCGCCGTCTCCCGCTCGACGATGCTGGCCAACACAAGCGCCTCGTGCGGGGACGTGAGCGGCAGGTTGGGCGCCCGGCTGGCCCATGCCTCGGCCAGCGCCCGGTCCATCGCCGCCATCGCCCGCGCCTCGACCGACGCACGGCTGGTACCGCGCTCATACGAATAGGTTTCCGGCAACAGCGCGCCCTCGTCTGGCACCGGCGCCGGGCCGCTCAGCGCGTCGGCCGCGTCGACAAGCGCCATTATCTGATGTGCAGTCAGCCCTTCCGTGATCGTCAGCCGATGCTCCACCGGATGCGCTGTCCGCAGGATCGCGAGCACGTCGGCGAGCGACGCATGAGCGGGAAAGGCGAACTCGGCCGACCGCGACGGTCCGTCGCGGCGGGTGATCAGCGCCTCGACCCGAAACTGCCAAGCCTGCGCGACAACGCCCGCCCGCTCCAATGCCGCGCCGACGGTCTCGGTATCGCCGCGCGGCACCACGACGTTCTGAGCTTCCGGCAGCGGTCCCGGTGCCAGCAGCACGTGCCGTGCATAGGTGAACGCGCCCGACAGAACGGCGAGAAGCACGATGCCGACAGTGAGGGCGCGGCCGATGAAACTCCTCATGGCGCCTAGCGGCCGGGCGCCGCCCCGTTCAGGGGGCGGGCCGGAACACGACGCTCGCGTTCGTGCCGCCGAAGCCGAAGCTGTTCGACAGCGCGAGACGGATCGGGCGCTCCTGCGCCGTGTGCGCGACACGGTCGATCCGGCTGTCGCGGCTCGGGTCATCGAGGTTCAGGGTCGGCGGCGCGACATTGTCCCGGATCGCCATAATCGAAAAAACCGCCTCAACCGCGCCGGCCGCCCCGAGCAAATGCCCGGTCGCCGACTTGGTGGACGACATCGCGACCGCGCCAGGTGCGACGTCTGCGAATAACCGCTCCACCGCTTCCAGCTCCAGATCGTCGCCCAGGGGCGTCGAAGTGCCGTGCGCGTTGACGTACTGGATGTCGCTGGGAACGACCCGGCCGCTGCGCAGCGCCGCCTGCATCGCCCGGTACGCGCCCTCATGCCCTTCGGCCGGCGCCGTGATGTGGTGCGCGTCGCCGGATAGGCCGTAGCCGCCGATTTCGGCATAGATGTTCGCGCCGCGCGCCCGCGCGTGCTCGTAGTCCTCGAGCACCAGAATCCCCGCGCCCTCGCCCATCACGAAGCCGTCGCGATCGCGATCCCACGGGCGGCTTGCCGCCTGGGGCCGGTCGTTGAATGCCGTGGATAGCGCCCGCGACGCGCAAAAACCCGCGAGGCCGAGCAAATTCACCCCTGATTCCGCGCCGCCCGCGATCATTACGTCCGCATCGCCCAACTGAATGAGCCGCGCCGCGTCGCCGATCGCATGCACGCCGGTCGCGCAGGCGGTGACGACGGAGTGGTTCGGGCCCTTGAAGCCGTAGCGGATCGAGAGGTGACCGGAGGCGAGATTGATCAGCGCGGACGGGATGAAGAAGGGCGACAGCCGCCGCGCCTTGCCCTCATGCACCTGCACCGACGCATCATAGATCGTCTGCAAGCCGCCGATGCCCGACCCGATCATCACGCCAGTGGCGCAGCGATCGTCGTCGGTCTCGGGCGCCCAGCCGCTATCCTCCACCGCCTCGACGGCGGCGGCGATCGCGAACTGGATGAAGCGGTCCATCTTCTTCTGGTCTTTGGTCGGGATGAACTCCGACACGTCGAGGCCGCCGTCCGCGCGCGTGCCGGCCGGCACCTGCCCCGCAACCTTGCAAGTCAGTTCGCTCGTATCAAACGACTGAATGCTACTGATGCCGGAGCGGCCCTCGATCAGCCGGCGCCACACGGGGGCGACGCCCACCCCAACCGGGCAGACGATCCCCATCCCGGTAACGACGACCCGGCGCTCGGCGGCGGGACCCATGGCGGCGATGCGCGACACGCGAATCAATCCCCGCGATCAGGCCGCTTTCTGCTTCTCGATATAGTCGATCGCATCCTTCACTGTGCTGATCTTCTCGGCGGCGTCTTCCGGGATCTCGACCGAAAACGCTTCTTCGAAGGCCATCACCAGCTCGACCGTGTCGAGGCTGTCCGCGCCCAGATCGTCGATGAACGACGCCTCGGGGGTCACTTTGCTATCCTCGACGCCGAGATGCTCGACGACGATCTTCTTCACCTTGTCCGCAATGTCACTCATCGGTCCTGCTTTACTCCTGTCCTCGCCCGATTGCTGCCGTCTTGGCCCACTATGCCGGTCCGCCGGGGCGAACCCGGACGGAAGCGCAGGACCCGCCGAAACGGAAGACCGCGGCGCTTAGCATGGTTTCGTCACACTTTCCAAACCGGCCCATCATAACATCGCCATCCCGCCGTTTACGTGCAGCGTCGCGCCCGTAACCCAGGCCGCTTCCTCGCTCACGAGCCAGGCGACCGCCGCCGCAACGTCGGCCGGTTGGCCGAGTCGGCCAAGCGGGATTGCGTCCTTCAGCTTCGCCCGCTGCGTCTCAGAGAGGGCGTCGGTCATCGGCGTCTCGATGAAGCCGGGGGCGACCGCGTTCACTGTGACCTGCCGCGACGCGACCTCGGCCGCGAGCGCCTTGGTCAGGCCAATCAGCCCGGCTTTGGCCGCCGCATAGTTCGCCTGCCCGGCGTTGCCGGTGGCGCCGACGATGCTGCCGATGTTGACGATCCGGCCGGCGCGGCGGCGCAGCATACCGCGGAGCGCCGCCCGGCTGAGGCGAAACGGGGCGGCTAGATCGACGTCGAGCACGTCAGCCCAATCCTCGTCCCGCATACGGAGCGCCAGCATGTCGCGCGTCAGCCCGGCGTTGTTCACGACGGCAAACAGCGGCCCGGCCCGCTCTTCTGCGGAGGTAACTAGCGCCTCGGCCGCCGCCGGATCGCGCAGATCGGCGGGGAAAGCGTGCGCCCGCTCACCCAGTTCGGCGACCAGCGCGTCGAGCGCGTCCGCGCGGGTGCCGGAGCAGACCACGATCGCCCCTTGCGCGTGGAGGGCGCGGGCGATCGCGCCGCCAATGCCGCCGCTGGCCCCTGTGACCAGGGCCGTCTTACCGTCCAATCGGAACATGGTTCAGAGTGCCTTGAGCAGAACGTCGATTTCGGCAGAGCTGCCGGCGGAGGCGGTCGACAGATCCGGGTTTATACGACGGGCAAGACCGCTCAAAACCCGGCCGGCGCCAAGCTCGACCACGCTGTCGATGCCCATGGCCGCCATCGACTCGATACTTTCGCGCCAGCGGACCGTGGCCGTGACCTGCCGCACCAGCAGGTCCCGTATCTCGCCGGCGTCGGTCGCCCGCTCGGCGGTTACGTTGGCAACCAGCGGAATGGCCGGGGGCGCGGGCGGCGCCTGCTCCAGCGCGTCACGCATCGCGTCGGCCGCCGGCTGCATCAGCGCGCAGTGAAACGGGGCGGAGACCGGCAGCAGCATAGCGCGCTTCACACCGCGCGCCCGGGCGATCTCGATTGCCCGCTCAACCGCGGCGCGCGCGCCGGAAATGACGATCTGTCCGCCGCCATTATCGTTCGCCGGCTCGATCACCTCGCGCGCGGGCGGCTCGGCGCCGGGGACTTCCGCGGCCTCGGCGCAGATCGCCTCAGCATCGGCCATCTCGACCCCGATCAGGGCGGCCATGGCGCCCTCACCCAGCGGCACGGCGCGCTGCATCGCCTCGCCACGCCGACGGAGCAGGAGCGCCGCGTCGGCGATGCTAAAGGCACCGGCGGCGGCAAGCGCCGTGTATTCGCCGAGCGAGTGCCCCGCGACCACCGAAGCGCGATCACGGAGGACAAATCCGCCCTCCCGCTCGAGCGTCCGCAGCACGGCCATCGACATCGCCATCAGCGCCGGCTGCGCATTTTCGGTCAGCGTCAGCGTCTCGGCCGGCCCCTCGAACATCAGCTTCGACAGCTTCTGTTTGAGGACGTCGTCAACCTCCTGCAACACCTCGCGCGCCGAGGCGAAGGCCGCTGCAAGGTCGCGGCCCATACCGACGGACTGGCTGCCCTGGCCGGGAAAAACGAACGCGTACGTCGGCATGAGTGAACGGTGACCCGTAAGAAAGGCGGCGATATCGCCCCCGTTCTCCGCCGTGTCAATCGCGAGGTCTTGTCGTCCCGGAACGCCCAGGGCTATAGGACCGCTCCCAAGCGGACGGGGCCGTAGCTCAGTTGGGAGAGCGCCTGAATGGCATTCAGGAGGTCAGGGGTTCGATTCCCCTCGGCTCCACCAACCTCGCCGTATCCGACCGACCGCATAACGCCCGGCTGGCAATTGCCCCCCGCCGGCCCTTGCCATTCCGCGCCCTCTCGACGATGTAGCGTGTGATGACCGGACCGCGTGGGTCCGGTTTCGGAATTCCGTCGGAGGCTTACCCGCCATGTTCATCGAAACCGAGGGAACGCCCAATCCGGCGACCCTCAAGTTCCTGCCCGGCCGTTCGGTCATGGGCGCCGCCACGGCCGACTTCGCGACCGCCGGCGCCGCCGACCGCAGCCCGCTCGCGACCGCGCTGTTCGCGCTCCCCGGCGTCGCCCGCGTTTTCCTCGGCGCCGATTTCGTCACCGTCACGAAGTCGGACCTCATCGACTGGCAGTCGCTGAAGCCGCAGGTGCTCGGCGCCATCATGGAGCATTTCGTCGCCGGCCGCCCCGTCATTGAGGGCGGCGCGCCGGACGCGTTGATCGAGGAGATCGCGGCCGGCGATGAGGAAATCGTCGCACAGATCAAGGACCTGCTCGACACGCGCGTCCGCCCCGCCGTTGCAGGCGATGGCGGCGACATCGTCTTTCGCGGATATCGCGACGGCGTCGTGATGCTGCACATGCAGGGCGCCTGCTCCGGCTGCCCGTCGTCGCGCGCGACGCTCAAGCACGGCATCGAGAACATGCTGCGCCATTACGTGCCCGAAGTCGTCGCCGTCGAGCAGGTGGATCTTTAATGGCCGATCGGATCGACGCGGCGGCGCTCGACACGCTGTTCCGCGAGGCGCGCACGCACAACAAGTGGACGAACAAGCCGGTATCCGACGAGACTCTGCGTGAACTGTTCAACCTGCTGAAGATGGGGCCGACATCGGCCAACTCTTCGCCGGCGCGGTTCCTGTTTTTGCGCTCCGGTGCCGCGAAAGAGCGGCTGAAGCCGGCGCTGTCGGCGGGCAATATCGAGAAGACAATGTCCGCGCCCGTCACGGCCATCGTCGCTTATGATCCGCGGTTTTACGACTATCTGCCGAAGCTGTTTCCGCACACCGACGCACGGTCATGGTTTGCCGGCAATGAGCCGCTGGCCGACGCGACCGCGTTTCGTAACGGCACACTGCAAGGCGCCTATCTCATGATGGCCGCTCGCGCACTTGGGCTCGATTGCGGGGCGATGTCGGGCTTCGACAACGCCAAGGTCGATGCCGAATTCCTCTACGGGCGTGGCTGGCGGTCGAACTTCCTCGTCAATATTGGCTACGGCGACCCAAGCGGGCTGATGCCACGTTCGCCGCGCTTTGACTTCGACGAGGCGTGCGAGCTGCTGTAGCGCGATGCGGATGCTTGT
Organism: uncultured Acetobacteraceae bacterium; assembly: GCA_964434035.1. Lineage (GTDB taxonomy): Bacteria > Pseudomonadota > Alphaproteobacteria > Acetobacterales > Acetobacteraceae > CAYSTX01. The sequence continues at coordinate 13,268 of CAYSTX010000012.1, read as the reverse complement.
CCTCGACGCGGCGACCGGAACCGCACTTGCGGCGGTCGTCGCGGACGGTGACGTGGTCGCGATCCGGACCGAGGCGGCGCCCTCCGGTGATGGACGATCGCCGGTCGGCAGCCTTGCCGCGATGGCCGATGCGATCATGGGCCAAGCGCCGCCAATCGACGCCGTCGCGGTGACGGTCGGCCCCGGCAGTTTCACCGGGATTCGCGGTGCGCTGTCGCTGGCATCCGGCATCGGCCTCGGCGCCGGCGTGCCAGTCGTCGGCGTGACAGTCGGCGAGGCGCTCGCAGCGGATCCTTCTATTGCGCCCGCACTCGCGGCCGGACGTCGTCTGTGGGCGGCGACCGACAACCGGCGCGGGCGCAGCTTCGTCGAACGAGAAGACGCTGCCGCCGCGTTCGAGCGCGCGGATTTGCCCAGCCCCGACGGGCCGGTGGTCGTCGCCGGCGACGCCGCGATTGAGGTCGCGTCCGTCCTGGCCGCGCGCGGCGCCGACGTCCTGCTGAGCGACCTTCGCCGGCCGACTGCGACCGGCGTCGCGGCCGCCGCCGCCGCGCGCCTCCAGGGACGACTGCCGCCGCGGGCCGCGACACCTTTGTATGTCGATCCGCCCGAGGCGCGCCCTGCCGTCTGATCCGCTGGTTCCCGCGACGCGGGCGCACGCGGCGGTCATGGCCGAGATCCACGCGGCTTGCTTCGCCCCCGCCGATCGCTGGGGCGCGGATGCGATGCGGCTGCAGATCGAGCCAAAGATTGCGTTCGGGTTCATCCATCCGGCGGGCGGCCTCGTCCTTGCACGCGCCGTCGGCGGAGAGGCGGAGGTGCTGACCCTTGCCGTGGTGCCGTCGCTCCGTCGCCAGGGTATCGGGCGCTCTTTGCTCGACCGCGCGATGGTGGAGGCGGCGGCGCGGGGCGCGGCGGCGATTTTGCTGGAGGTCGCGACTGATAACGCGGCGGCGCGGGCGCTTTACGCAAGCGCAGGCTTCACCGTCATCGGGCGGCGGCCTCGCTATTACCCGGGCGGCGGCGATGCCGCGATCATGCGGGCCCTGCTGAACCCTTTCGGCGCAACAACAGAACAGTAAGCCCGGTCGCGTCGGTTTCCATAGAAACCACCGTGTGACCCTGCGCCGCGGCGGTGCGGGGGACGTTCCGGGGCGCCACGTCGCCCTGCATCAGCACGCGCAACACGCCACCGGGCGGAATACGCTCAAGCGCAAGCCGGGTCTTGACGAAGGTCATCGGACAAACTTCGCCGGTTACATCGACGGTCGCGGCCGGCGATGTTTGCGTTTTCGGATTGTTTACCGCTTCCGTCAGGTCGGTTTTGGTGTGCGACATCCCATTTCTCTTGCCAGCACTGAATAACCATTGCGAAACCGCAGAAACGTCGAGTATATGGCGTCTCGAGCTAGACTTGAAAGGGACCGGTTATGGTGGAACACGCAGGACACGGAAGCGTCCTTGGGCTGACGGCGCAAATCGTGTCCGCGCACGTCTCCAATAATTCCGTGTCGCCGGATGCGCTGCCGTCGCTGATCCAAGAGGTTTACCGCACGCTTGCCGGCGTCGGGAAAGAGCCGGCAGAGCCGGAGCGGCCGCAGCCGGCGGTGCCCGCGCGCAAATCGGTGTTTCCGGATCACATCGTCTGTCTAGAAGACGGCAAGAAGCTGAAGATGCTGAAGCGGCATCTCAAGACAGCGTACAATATGACGCCTGAGCAGTACCGGGAGCGCTGGAACTTGCCGGCTGATTACCCGATGGTTGCGCCGAACTATGCCCGGCATCGCTCCTCGCTCGCCAAGAAGATCGGGCTCGGCACGAAGCCGCGGGTCGGCCGCAGCAAATAGTCGCGGGCGCGACAGTATCCGACCGGGGCGCTCGACAGGCCGCCCCCGGATCGGCTACGCCGCCCAGACTAGGTGGCGTCCGGCCGCGCCCAAGACAGCCTGCGCGGTCTGTCCAGGCGGCGAGCATGGCGCGGAGCGGTAGGCCAAGGGTCTGGATGGAATCGCGCATCGAGCGGCTCTGTGTCGAACGGGGGCTGAAGATGACCGGCCAGCGGCGGGTGATTGCCCGCGTGCTGTCGGATGCGAGCGATCATCCGGACGTCGAGGAACTGTACCGGCGCGCGTCCGGTCTCGACAACCGCATCTCCATCGCCACCGTCTATCGGACGGTCCGGCTGTTCGAGGAAAAAGGCATCCTCGAGCGCCGCGATTTCGGCGGCGGGCGTGCCCGGTATGAGCCGAGCGAGCACGGCCGGCACTACCACCTGATCGACGTCGAGACCGGCCGCGTGGTCGAGTTCGAGGACGCGGAGCATGATCATTTGATGCAGGCCATTGCCGACCGGCTGGGGTTTGAACTGGTGTCGCTGCGGCTGGAACTGTTCGGCCGTCGACGGACCGCAATCCCCGCCGCCGCGTCCGCGCCGGGCCAGGCTCCCGCTTCTGCCGGTCCCGGTGCCGGCCCGGGGGCTGGTTCGCCCGGTCATGCGGTGGGTCGCCGGCACGCGGCGCGCGCTGATCGATGAACATCGTCACATCGCTCCGGGTCGGGAGCTTCAAGCCCCGATCGTCTCCTCCCACCGCGCTCGCCGAGATCCGCAGCGGCGACCTCGGCGTGCGCGTCGCGACGACGGCGGCCGAAATCGACGCTGTCCAGCGTCTCCGCTACCGCGTCTTCTATGAAGAGCGCGGCGCGACCGCCGACACGGCGACCGCCGCCGCCGGCCGCGACCATGATGCCTACGACGCGGTTGCCGACCATCTGCTCGTGGTTGACCACGCACTTGGCGACGGGCCCGAGGCGGTCGTCGGCACGTATCGGATGATCCGGCGCGAGGCGGCAGCGGAGATCGGCCGGTTCTATTCCGCCGACGAATACGACATCGGGATGTTGACCTCGTTTCCCGGCCGGCTGCTGGAGCTTGGCCGCTCCTGCGTCGATGTCGCGCACCGATCGCGCGCCGTCATGCAGCTGCTGTGGCGCGGCCTCGCGGCCTATGTCTTTCACCATCAGATCGACCTGATGTTCGGCTGCGCGAGCCTTCCCGGCACCGACCCCGACGTACTCGCGCCGGAGCTGACGTACCTGCACCACTACCACCTCGCCCCGCCGGCGCTGCGGCCGCGCGCGCTGCCGTCGCGCTATGTCCATATGCGGCGGATCGACCCGGACACCCTCGACACCAACCGCGCGATGGCGACGCTGCCGCCGCTCATCAAAGGCTATCTCAGGCTCGGCGGCTTCGTCGGCGACGGCGCGGTGATCGACCATCAGTTCAACACCACGGACATCGCGATCATCGTCAAGACGGACCTCGTGACCGAGAAATACTTTCGGCACTACGAGCGCCAGCAGGCATGAGCCGACGTCAGGTCGTGATGACGGCGCCGCGGCTGGCCGAGCCCGCGGTCCGGCTGCTTGAGGCGGCGGATTGTTCGATCCACTACATGCCACCCTACCCGCCGCCCGACACCATCGCAGCCCTCGCGCGCACGGTGCGCGCGGACGCGATCCTGACGCGTCAGGGGCAGGTCACGGCCGAGGTCATGGACGCGTCCGACAGGCTGGTGATCGTCGCGCGGCACGGCGTCGGCGTCGATGATGTGGACCTCGCCGCCGCCGCGGCGCGCGGGATCATGGTCACGCGGGCACCCGGTTCGAACACCGACGCCGTTGCCGAACACACGGTCGCCATGGTGCTGGCACTCGCCAAGCAATTCGGCCCGCTCGGCGCCAGCATCGCGGACGGCGCGTGGCGTGGCGCCGCAACCAAGGTGCGCGACATTGCCGGGCTGCGGCTCGGGCTGCTCGGCCTCGGCGCGATCGGCCGTCGGGTGGCGACGCTCGCCGCCGCCTTCGACATGGAGGTCGCGGCGTTCGATCCGGCGGCGCCGGAAAGCGCATTCGGCGACGCAATCGCGCGCGCGCCGAGTCTCGATGCGCTGCTGGAGCGATCGGACGCACTGTCGGTCCACTGCCCGCTGACGCCCGCGACACGCCGCCTGATCGGCGCGGACGCAATCGCCCGACTGCCGGCCGGAGCGATGGTCGTCAACACGGCGCGCGGAGGCATCGTCGATGAGACAGCGCTGTACGATGCGCTGCAATCCGGCCATCTGTCGGGCGCGGCGCTCGACGTGTTCGAGACCGAGCCGCCGCCCGCCGATCACCCACTGCGCCGACATCCGGCAGTGATCGTGACGCCACACGTCGCCGGGGTCACCGACGCGGCGTTGATCGCCATGGGCGCAATGGCGGCCGAATGCATTGCTTGGCGGCTGCAGGGCCTGCCCGTTCCCGCGGAGCGGATCGTCACCGGATGAGGCCGGGGCGGCTGCCGGCGTTGTGGGCGCGCCTTGGCGCGATGCGCGGCTGGCGGGCAGACGTGGCGGCGGCGGGTTTCGGCGGGCTGTCAGCGCTGGCGCTGCCGCCGGTGCACGCGCTACCGGTGCTGCTGATCGCCGTGCCCGCGCTGCTGCACCTGCTGGACGGCACGCCCGGCCCAGCCGTGGCGGCGCGGCGGGGGTTCTTCTTCGGCCTCGCGCATCACATTCTCGGCCTCTACTGGATCACCGAGGCGATCCTGTTCGAGGCCGCACGATTCTGGTGGCTGGTGCCGTTCGCCGTCCCGGCGCTCGCTGCCGTCCTGGCGCTGTTCATCGCCGCCGCGACCGGTGTCGCCCGCCTCGCTCCCGCTGGGCTTGGCCGGGTGCTGGCACTCGCGGGCGCCTGGGTGCTCGCTGACCTTGCGCGCGAGTTCGTCGCGACCGGCTTCCCGTGGGACCCGTGGGGCGGAGATTGGAGCATCCCGGGTCCGCTCGGCACGATGATGATGCAGCCCGCGGCCTGGATCGGGGTCGATGGGCTGACACTGCTGACGTTGCTGCTCGCGGCGACGCCCTATTTTGGCCGGCGCGGGATGCGCACTTGTGTCGCCGGTCTCGTGCTCTGGATGATCGCCGGCACCCTTCGCACGACGCTTGAGATACCGCCGGCGCCGTCCGGGCCGCCCGTGCAGGTCGTGCTGGTGCAGGGCAACGTGCCGCAGGGCCAGAAATGGAGCCCCGATCTCGCGCGCGGGATCTGGGAAAGGTACCTGACATTGACGCGCCAGGGAGTGGCCGCGGCCGGTCCCGGAACGCCGGTCGTCGTTTGGCCGGAAACGGCGAGCCCGGTCTTCCCGCTCGAGCAGATCGGACCGGGGCGCGACGCGATTCTTGCGGCGGCGGGAATCGGGCCCGATCGGCCTGGCGCCGCGCTGATCGGCAGCGTCGGCTTCACCCCATCCGGCCGGCCGCGCAACTCACTGGTCGCGTTCGGCCCCGGCGGACGCGTGCGCGACGTGTACGACAAATGGCATCTGGTGCCGTTCGGGGAGTTTCAGCCCGACTGGTTCCCGCTGCCGATCCAGGTCGTGCCGGGCGGCGGATTTGCCGCTGGAAGCGGGCCGACGACGATCCACCTGCCGGGCGTCCCGCCGGTCGGGCCGATGATCTGTTACGAGGCGATCTACTCGGGCGAGATGGTGAATGAGGCGGATCGGCCGGCGTGGCTCGTTAACGTCACCAACGATGCGTGGTTCGGGAATTCATCGGGGCCGCGGCAGCATCTGGCCCAGGCCCGGATGCGTGCGGTCGAGGAAGGTCTGCCACTGTTGCGCGCCGCGAACACCGGCATCTCGGCCGTCTTCGACGGGTTCGGCCACGAAATGGCACGTCTCGGGCTCGGGAAGACTGGATATCTGGTGGTATCACTGCCCCCCGCACTACCGCGCACCCTGTTCGCGCGAGGCGGCCTCGCCATCCCCGGTGCGCTTGCGCTGATCGTGCTCGCGCTTGGGTTTCGTGTTTGTCATCTTAAACGTCTATTTTCCAGTTCTTAGGAACTGTATAAGATCGTTTCTGCGGGGTTGACGATGTGTTACGACACCCCGTGGTTGTGAAATGCAGTTGCTCGACCGTCGACAGCGTGGGGCGTGGATGCTGTTCAGGTACCGTTCAGCGGCCCACGGTAACGCGCTGCCGGCTTGAGAGCGTAGATGGATTGAAGGTGAAATGATGCCGAATGATGCGACCGACGTGGACCGGATGTCCCGCCCGAGCCCGATCGACGTGCATGTCGGCGCGCGGATCAAGCTACGCCGCACACTTCTGGGCATGTCGCAGGAACGACTCGGTGAGAGCCTGTCGCTGACTTTCCAGCAGGTCCAGAAATATGAACGCGGTCTGAACCGCGTTGGCGCGTCGCGGCTGTTCGATCTGTCGCGCGTACTCGACGTGCCGGTGAGTTTCTTTTTTGACGATATGCCCGATAGCCTGTCGTCGCCGATTGGCGGGTCGAGTCGCGGCGGGCGCATCGGCGGCTTCGCCGAAACGCAGGACGCGTTCAGCGGTAGCGAGGACAATATCGGCCGCCGCGAGACGCTCGAACTGGTGCGCGCCTACAACCGGATCACCGATGCCGGGGTCCGCAAGCGTGTATTCGAGCTGATCAAATCGATGGCCCCACCCGAGGGCTAATAGCCGATCGCGACGACCGGATGGCGCGGACCCAAGCGCCACCATAGATTACCGGGCATGACCCCGCCCGACCACGCCCTGCCAACCGACCGCCCCGTCACCGACGCCAATACGGCGTCGGCGCACGAGGTTTCATCAACGCCTTCCTTCGCCGACATCCTCGCCCGCCGGCCGCACCTGCGGATGGGTGCGCGGGACGGTCTGTTGATGGAGGGCGTGCCGCTCGACCGCATCGCCGCCGAGATCGGCACGCCGACCTATGTCTTCGGCGCCGGCACGCTCCGCCACCGGCTCGCGCTGCTGTCGGACGCCATGGCGCCGACGGGTGCCGCGATACGCTATGCCGTCAAGGCCAACGACCACATCGCCGTGCTTGCGACGGTCCGCGCGGCCGGCGCGGGCGCCGACGTCGTCAGCCTCGGCGAGCTGCTGCGCGCCCGCGCGGCCGGCATTCCGGCGTCGCGGATCGTCTATTCGGGCGTCGGCAAAACGCCGGACGAGATCCGCCGCGCGCTGATCGAGGGCGTCGGGCAGATCAACGCGGAATCGGCCGAGGAAATCGCGATGCTGTCGGCGATCGCATCCGCCCTCGGCGTCACGGTGCGCGTGGCGCTCCGCGTCAATCCGGACGTGGACGCCGTGACGAACGACAAAATCAGCACCGGCCGCGCCCGCGACAAATTCGGCATCCCGCACGATGACGTGCCGGCGCTGTATGCGCACGCGGCGCGCCTGCCCGGATTGGCGCCGGTTGGTCTTGCCGTGCACATCGGCAGCCAAGTAATGCGCGCCGGCCCGTATCGCGACGCCTATACGCGCCTCGCCGGCCTCGTCCGCGCGCTCCGCGACGCCGGGCAAACGGTCTCAGTCGTCGATTGCGGCGGCGGTCTCGGACTTGGCTCGGGTGACGCGCCGGACGCCGACCCGCACGCCTGGGCCGGCGCAATCGCGGCGACGCTTGGCGGCCTCGGCGTCGAGTTGCTGGTCGAGCCGGGGCGGTGGCTGGTCGGGCCGGCCGGCGTGCTGCTGGCCTCGGTCGTTCTGGTCAAGCAAACGGCCGCCGCGCGCTTTGTCGTGCTCGATGCCGCGATGAACGACCTCGTCCGGCCAGCGATGTACGGCGCGCGCCACCCAATCGTGCCGCTGTCGCCAGTGCTGGCGGCGAGACGCGTGACGGAGGCCGACATTGTCGGCCCGGTTTGCGAAACCGCGGACACATTTGCCCGAGATTTGCCGTTTCCCACGGTCGAAGCGGACGCCCGCGTGGCGATCCTCGACACGGGCGCGTATGGTGCAGTGATGAGCAGCACCTACAACGCTCGCCTTCCGGCGGCGCAGGTTCTGATCGATGGCGCGCGCCCCGGCACCGAGGCGTGGTCGCTAATTCGCGCGCGGCCGCCGGTCGAGCGACTCTGGGCCGATGAGACCATACCGTCCTGGCTCGCAGCACCACCGGACGGCGCCAATCCCGAACCCGGCTCCACGGCCGCATGAGTTCCGCCCCCGACGGCGCGCCAAACGCCCAACCCGGCGCGCCCGCGCCGGCGGGGCTTGGCCGCCGCCGGTCGTTGGCGCGCGTGGTGCTCGTATTCGAACAGGCGTGGCCGGCGCTTTGGCCCGCGTTCGGCGTGGTCGGGCTGTTCCTCGCAACCGCCCTGTTCGGCCTACCGCAGATGCTGCCGCCGCTCTGGCACGCGATCCTACTGGGCGCCGTCGTCCTCGGCGCAGCCGGGCTGCTGGCGCGGGGTCTGTTCGCCATCCGTCCGCCGGCCGACGCCGATGCCGACCGGCGGCTCGAACAAGCGTCCGGCTTGCGGCACCGGCCGCTCGCGGCGCTGACAGATCAATCGGCGACGGGCGGCGACCCGGCGCTCTGGCGGGCGCATCAGGCACGGGCGGCCGCGATGGTTCGGCGGCTCCGCGTTGGTCTGCCGCACCCGGGCCTCGCCGCGCGGGACCGGCGGGCGCTGCGCGGCGCCGTGGTCGTTCTGCTGGTCGCGGGCCTGGTCGTCGCCGGACCCGATGCGGTGGATCGCCTACTTCGCGCCCTCTCCCCCACTTTCGCCGTCGCCGCAGCACCACCCGCGCTTCGCGCCGAGGCATGGGCGACGCCGCCCGCCTGGGCAGGACAAGCGCCCCGCCTGCTGCCGCCAACGGCTGCAAACGGCGCGCCTATCGCGCTCGATGCCGGCACGCGGCTGACCGTCAGCGTGACAGGCGGCTCGGCGGACGGCCCGGTCCCGTCGGTAACGTTCGGCTCGGTCGCTGCGAGCGTGCACCGGCTTGATGCCGGCAGCGCGCAGGCGGATCTCGTGCTCGACCATGGCGGGCGGCTTAGCGTCAGCGCCGGCGGGCGGCCGCTCGCTGCGTGGTCGTTGGCGGTCGCTTCGGTTCCGGCGCCGATTGTCGCCTGGGCCTCGCCGCCCGGCCCGTCGGGGCATGGCGTCACGACGCGCCTGCCGTGGCAGGTGTCGGACGCGCACGGCATCAAGCGAATGGAGGTCTCGATCCGGCTGCGTGACCGACCGGCCGCGCCGCCGCTGATCGTGCCGCTGCCGCCGCCGCAGCCCGACGCGCGGGCCCCGAATGCGGGCGTCGATGCGCACGGGGCGGCGTCACGCGACCTGTCGGCGAACCCGTGGGCCGGCCTGCCGGTCGTCGCCTCGCTGTATGCAGAGAACGTCGCCGGCCGCGACGGGCGCAGCGCCGACGCGACCTTCACACTGCCCGAGCGCGTCTTTCACAACCCAGTCGCCCGCGCCCTGATCGATATCCGGCGCGGCCTATCCGCCCACCCGGAAGACCGCCGCACGGCGCTCGCCGGCCTCGACCGGCAACTGGTTGATGGGCCACGCACGCTCGCGGGCGACAGCGCGTCGGTGATCAACTTGGCCGCTATCTACTCGCTGCTGCTGCGTGACCGGTCCGACGAAGCCGTCGGCGAGGCGCAAGAGCGGCTGTGGTCGCTCGCGATCCGGATCGAGGAGGGCGCGGCGACGCGCACGGCGGCCGAACTCGAGCGCGCGCGGGCGGCGGCGCGCGAGGCGCTGGCGCGGGCCGAGGCAGCGCCGACCGCAGAGAACAAGGCGGCGCTTGAACAGGCGATGCGGCGCCTAGAGGACGCGATCGCCAAGAATCTTAAGGCGCTGACCGAGCGCGCGCAGAGCGAAGGCGTCCGCCCGCCGGTCGGCGAGCAGCCGGGTCAGATCGACGGGGCCGAACTGCAGCGCCTCGCCGAGGCGGCGCGCGAGGCGGCGCAACAAGGAAAGACGGCGGAAGCGGGCCAGCGCCTCGCCGAACTGGAGCGGCAACTCGACCAGCTACGCCAGGCGGCGCGCCGCAAGAGCGCGGGCCAGTCCGAGCGCGCCGAGGGGCGCGCCAAGGGCCGCTCGCAGGTCGGCGCGCTGCAAGACATGATCGAACGCGAGGGCGCGCTGCTCGACAACGCCGAGCACCGCGCCGCGCAATCAGCCCAGAACGGCGGCAATGAGGACCAGTCGGAGCGGGACGCCGACCGACGGGTGCAGCAAGCGCTCCGCCGCGCGCTCGGCGAGCTGATGCAGCAATTTGGTGACCTGACCGGCGCCGTGCCGCCGAGCCTTGGCGACGCCGACGCGGCGATGCGCGACGCGCGCGGCGCGCTGTCGGGCGAAGGCACGCCGGAGGGCAGCCCGTCGGCCTCGGCCGCCGAGCAGCGCGCGATCGAGGCGTTGCAGAAAAGCGGACGGGACATGGCGCAAAGCCTCGATCAGAAATTCGGTCGCGGCGACAGCGCCGAGGGCGAGGGCGAGGAAGGATCGGGCGACGAGATGTCAGGCGAGCCGGGCGACGGCCAGGGCCGCGTCGGCGACAAGTCGGGCCGCAACGCCGAGGGTGCCGGACGCAACCCGTCCGGCACCGGGTTCGGCAGCGAGACCGACAGCCCCGGCGAAAGCGGCCGCGCCGCGCGCGATCCGTTCGGAAGGCCGCTTGGCCTCGGCACCGGCGGCGGCTTGGGTGAGGACGGGACGCGGGTGCCGTCGCAGATGGAACGGCTGCGCACACAGGCGATCGAGGAGGAGCTGCGCCGGCGCGGCGCCGACATGACCCGCCCGGCGCCCGAGCGCGACTACATCGACCGGCTGCTCAAGCGGTTCTAGAAGGCGCCGAGCGCGTCCGACGTTTCATCATTGCGCTTTCAAGGCGATGCTCGCCGTTTCGCAGTGCTGCCGAACCGTTGCTAACGTGCAGCGCGGGCTTCGGGATGCTCCGCTGCACCATGCTGCCGGCGAAGTGCGATTGGGCAGGATCAGCGTCCGTCGGGATGCCGACAGTTTCGCTGGACGGAAGCTGAAGGTCTGTGAATATGCCCGACGATCGCGAAAAAGCGCGATTGTAGAATTTGTCGTTCGCAATGGCACTCGCCCATCGCGTTGTCATTATTTGATTCTCGTGAAAAAAGCGCGATTGCTGATCGGGCCGCATATCATCCCCTCGGCTGATGCTCTCGCGGTGTTCCGCAACCGATTGCGGCGTCCAGATTACCCGATACCCGGCTTCGCCAACTTTCAGGCATAGGTCCACGTCGTTGAATGCGACGTGCAGGTCGCGTTCGTCGAACCCGCCGACCGCTTCGAAGGCCGAACGCCGGCACAGCATACATGCCGCTGTTACGGCCGACATGTCCTGCGCGCTGATCGCACGTGCAGCATAGCCCGGATCATCTACCTTAAGGCCTCTGTGCGCATGGTCCGCCACCCCGCCCACGCCCAGAATCACGCCACCGTGCTGCACCAACCCGTTTGCATACAGAAGCTTGTTGCCCACGATGCCCACTTTCGGGTCGGCCAGCATCTCGCCCACCGTGACGCGGAGCCAGTCTGGTTTCGACACAATCACATCGTTGTTCATGAATAGCAGTAGCTCGCTGTCGCAAGCCGCCACGGCGATGTTGTTCAGCCGTGAGTAGTTGAACGGCTCCTCCACCCTAATCACTGAAACACCATCGCGTGCATTCATCTCTGCAGCGAACTCGATTGCCTCATCCGATACGGACCAGTTATCGACGAGTATGACCCGGAAGTTTTGATAGGCTGTGTTTTCCCACAGCGCCTCGAGGCACGCCCGCGTCATGCCGATATGTTCACGGTAGGGAATGATGACCGTGACTGACGGCTCCCGCTCCAAAGTCCAGTCTATCTCGAAACAGGTGATGTCGCGAGGCGAGTACACGCGCCCCGGAACCCCTGTCCGTTCCAGATGATCCTGAACGGCCCGAATGCCGGCCGCGACGGTATAAGTTTTGGTCTTGCCCGAAGCCGCGGTGGATGTCGGCGTCTTTCGCCAATGATACAGCACCGCTGGCACGTGCACGATTTTCTCGTCCGGGATCACCTCCGCAAGCCGCAGAATGATGTCGTGATCTTGGGCGCCGTCGCACTCCTCCCGGAACGGCCCTACCTTAGTGAGCAGATCGCGCTCTACAAGCAACAGATGGCAGATATAGTTCTGAGCAAGCAGCAGTCGGTAGTTCCAGTCCGGCTTGAGGTTCGGCTCAGAGAATACCCCATAATCGTCTATCTTATCTTCGTCACTGTAGAGCATCTGAGCCCCGGTCCGGAGCGCCGCGGCCACCATAAACTCTATAGCTCGATCCCCGAGCAGATCGTCGTGGTCGAACAAGGCGACATAACGCCCATGCGCGTGGGAAAGGGCCACGTTAGTCGCCGCGCTGATGCCATGGTTTTTCTTCAGGCTCACGGCCTTGATGCGCTTGTCTTTGCGCTGATACGCAGCGATGCAGTCAGTCAGTTCCGGCGACTTGCTGGCGTCATCAACGATAATCAATTCCCAATTCCGGTAGGACTGGGCGCAAACCGATTCGATGGCCGCCACGAAATCGGAAAGTCGCGGCTTGTAAGCGGGACAGATGATACTCACCAGAGGCGGCACTGAGCCGTCAGGGGTTAGCAGCCCTTCCATCTGGTCCGGCATCTCGGCGATCAGCTTCTGGTTGCGCCGCGCCCACACATCATAATTCTCGGTCGTGTACACCTCTTTCGGCATGATTCGCCGCAAGCGGTCACGTAAGAGCCACAGATCTGCAAAGATCTTGTCAGCCGCTTCTTTGAGGTCGCGGATCTCTCCAGCGGTTTCATGCGAAGGGAAATCAATGCGCGTCGGGCTGCCAGCAAGAACGTGACGACCCGGAATAACTCGAAAATCTAGCTCAACGGTCTTGCCTGCGACCATCTCGGGTGGCGGAGCAAACCAAAAACCGCAGTTAGGATCGCAATCGTGCGCGATCGCGACGTCGGCTCTAAAAACGCGAGCCGTAAGCTGCGCAATCGGCCGGCCTTGCAGGGTTACGAGCACCTGTTGGCCGCCGACTTTGGTACCTTTTGCTCGGTTGTGCAGGAATACCCAACCGCGTATCGCGCCGTCGCGGAGTCCATCGACTTGGCCGATCGTGGCTTGAGCTTGGAAGTTGAATTTCTGCCGCGCCGGACCTTCGCCTTGCGGTGTCTCAAAGCGGCGCGGATCATCTGCTGTCGGACGAACTTCAAGGACATGATCTTCGCCATCGAAGTATTTTGTCGGGACTTCGACCTGGAACCCCACCATGGCTGTGGGATGCCCGGCAGCACGCACGTCCTGACGTTCGCCATCGCAGACAACGGACGTGTGGAACTCGCCATCGATTAACACGTCAAGAGATACCGGGGCGTCAGGACCAGACTGGGCATAAGCCCAACCCTTAGC
>CAYSTX010000011.1:28266-32414 GCA_964434035.1 uncultured Acetobacteraceae bacterium | reverse complement strand
GCCGCCGCGACGGACGTTGCCGGCGAGCTGCACAGGCAGCGTGCCGCGCGAGCGGCCGATGCCGTGCGCGGCGTATGCCTTGCCGCCCTCCGCCACGATGTACGGCACGGCGGCGAACGTCAGCACGTTGTTCACAACCGTCGGTTTACCGAACAGACCCGCGATCGCCGGCAGCGGCGGCTTGGCGCGCACAACGCCGCGCTTACCCTCAAGGCTCTCAAGCAGCGACGTTTCCTCGCCGCAGATATACGCGCCCGCACCGACGCGAACTTCCAGCGTGAAGCGGCGGCCGGAGCCGCGAATGTCCGTGCCCAGGTAACCGGCATCGGTCGCTGCCGCGATCGCCTGGTGCAGCGTGCGGAAGGCGTGCGGGTATTCGGAGCGGACGTAGATGAAACCTTTCGTCGCATCGACCGCGAGGCCGGCGATCGTCATGCCTTCGATCAGGCTGAGCGGATCGCCTTCCATCAGCATCCGGTCGGCGAAGGTGCCGCTGTCGCCCTCATCGGCGTTGCAGACGACGTAGCGCTGCTCGGCCGGCGCCTTCCGAACCGTGGTCCACTTGATCCCGGTCGGGAAGCCGGCGCCGCCGCGGCCGCGCAGTCCCGACTGCGTGACCTCGTCTACGATCGCGGCGCCATCGATCGTCAGCGCGCGATCGAGCCCGGCGAACCCGCCGTGCGCGCGATAGTCGTCGACCGATACGGGATCGATCACGCCGCACCGGGCGAAAGTCAGCCGCGTCTGCCGCAACTGCAGCGGGTGCTGATCCGGCGGCCCAATCGCAAGGTCGTGGTCGCGACCATCGAGGAAACCGGCATCAAACAGCCCAGCGACGTCAGACGCGCGCACCGGTCCGTAGCCGACGCGGTGACCGCTTGTCGTTTCGACCTCGACAAGCGGCTCGAGCCACACCATGCCGCGCGTGCCGGTCCGCACCAGCTCGACCGTCAGGCCGCGCGAAGCCGATTCCCGCTCAATCGCGCGCGCGACACGGTCGGCGCCGAGCGCGAGGGCGGCGGCGTCGGCCGGCAGGAAGACGCGGGTCATGCCCGCGCCTCCGCGAGCAGACCGTCCAGCGCGTCAGCGTCCACCCGGCCGACCGGCGTGTCGTCGAGCATGGCCGCCGGCGCGCAGGCGCAAAGGCCGAGGCAGTACACCGGCTCGACCGTCAGCGCGCCGTCCTCGGTTTGACCGCCCCATTCGAGTTTGAGGCGACGCAGCAAGTCGCGGGCAATCGCCTCGCCGCCCATGGACTGACAAGCCTCGGCGCGGCACAGCTTCAGCACGTGCCGTCCGGCCGGGGCGCGCCGGAAATCGTGATAGAATGAAATTACCCCGTACACCTCCGCCTGGGAGAGGTTCAGGGCCTCCGCGATCGGCGCCTCCGCCTCGGTCGGCACGCAGCCGAATGCCTCCTGCACGGCATGCAGCAGCGGCAGCAGAGGCCCGTCGACGCCGCGATGGGCGTCGATGATCGCCTGAAGCCGCGCCGCGCCGGACCACGGCTTACCGGCAGCCCGGCCGGAACCGAGCTGAGATACGGAGGTAGTCGCCATCGCGCTGCAAGCACCTTTTCGAAGCTACCGATCAGAATGATCAGGCAAATCCGGTCAAACAAGCGGGCAGGCGGGTGTCGCGATAGCGAACGACTATCACAAACACCCGCCGCCGTCACACGCCTCAGGTTGCGGCGCGGATCCGCTTCGACGCCCTCGGGAACTTCTCGAAGGTCGATTCCTGCTGGCCGAAGTTGTTGGCGAGCAGGTAGTTCGGGCTGGCGGCCATCCAATCGGAGAGCGAAATTTCCTGGAACTCGCCGGCGTCGAACGTCAGCACGAATTCCAGGTCTTCCTTGCCGGTGTTGCGCACGGCATGGCCGAAACCGGCCGGAATGTAGGCGACGTCGCCCGGTTTGACGGACGCCACCTTGCCGCGGCCGCCCGACCCGAACAGCGCGACCTGCCCCTCGCCCTTCAGGTAGTAGTGCCATTCGTTGGCGTTGGGGTGCCAATGAAGCTCACGGATGGCGCCGGGCTTCAGCGTCATGACGCCGCCGGCCATGTTCTTCGAGATCGGGAATTCGTTCACCGTCGCCAGCCGGAGCGACCCGCCCTCAAACTCCTGCAGGACCGATTTCTCCTGCATCAGGCTGAACTTGTGCGTCGACTCCCGGGGCCACGGCGCGTCCTTCGCCTTCGCCAGTTCGGGCGGCAGCACCTTGCCCGCCATGATGTAGGTCTCGCCCTTTGGGAAAGATGCGAAGACCTCCTTCGGCACCCCGAAATTGGCGGCCAGCATGTCGTCCGGCGTCAGGCTCACCCAGTCAGTGATCGAGAACGTGGTGTTCTCGGAGAAGCCGCCGTTGTCGAAGGAAAGAATGAAGTGGCAGGGCTTGTTGCCGATCGTCTGGATCGAGTGGCCGTGTCCCTTCGGGAAGTACCAAAGATCGCCCGGCCCGAAATTGTTGATCTCGTGCTGTCCCGTCGGGTCCAGGACCATCGTCTGGCACTGACCGCTGATGACGAAGGCCCACTCGGCCGCGAGCGCGTGCCAGTGCAGTTCCCGCGATGCCCCCGGGTCGAGGAACATGTGGACGCCGGCGATGCCCTTGCTGATCTTGAACTGGCGGGCCGTCGCCTCCTTGGCCCATCCGCCGGACGTCACTTTCGGCTTGCTGCCATCGAGCGAATAGGTGAACGGCTCCAGTTCGGTCTCGCCCGGGTTGTGGTGAACCCACTCATCGCCCGGCGGCAGCTGCGTCGCCCCGAACGCGAACCCGCCATCGCCGGGCTTCGCGGCGAACTCGGCGGTCTCGGCCGCCGATGCCATCTTAGTCAATCCCACCAGGCCGCCAGCACCGATGGCCGCATGTCCCAGTAGGCTCCGTCGACTCGCTTGCATCCTTGTTTCCTTCCCTATGCAACGAAAACGATGATCCGGCGGCAGAGTGGACCCGCCGTTATCCGTGCGCCGTCAGAACAGGTTTGCGACCTGCGACAGCGTCATCCAGACGCCCCACGCGATCGGCACGACCACACAGAGCCACGCGAGCGCGACGCCGCCAGTGAACCCACCGAGACCGATGACGGAACTGCTGCTGGCGGCGGGCGCCCCACCCTGATTTGCCTGCGCGTACACGACCTCGGCCGCGGACATGAAGTTCCGCTCCGACACCGGACGGATCAGAAGGTTGGCGATGAAACCGATCGCGAGCAGCACCGCGAGCACGTAGAGCGTCGTGTCGTAGATGCCGGTCTTCGGCACGCCACTGAGGCTCGCGGCCTGGCTGATATAGCTGACGAGCAGCGGACCGAGCACGCCCGCGGTCGACCACGCAGTCAGCAGCCGGCCATGGATCGCGCCGACGAACTGCGTTCCGAACAGGTCGGCGAGATAGGCCGGCACCGTTGCGAAGCCGCCGCCATACATCGACAGGATAACGCAGAAGAACGCGACGAACAGCGCCTTGTTGCCGCTATGGGCGGCCCAGGGCGCGCCCGCGTAGAACGCGATCCCGAGCAGGAAGAACACCGAGTAGGTGACCTTCCGCCCGAGCCGGTCGGAGATCGAGGCCCAGAAGAACCGCCCGGCGATGTTGAACAGCGACAACAGCCCGACGAAGCCTGCGGCCGTTGCCGGCGGTGCGGCGAAGATCTGCTGCAGCATTGGTGACGCGACGCTCAGCACGCCGATCCCCGCGCTGACGTTCAGCAACAGCACGGTCCAGACCAACCAGAATTGCGGCGTGCGCCAGGCGCGGTTGAGGTGGACATGCCCCGACGCGGTCATTTGCTTCGTCGAAGGCCGCGCGCCGGCGGCCTTCCAGTCCGCCGGCGGGATGCGATAGCCGAAGCTGCCGGCCAGCATGAAGACGGCATAGATCGCGGCGAGCACGATAAACGTCTGCCAGACACCGGGCCCGGCCGGGCCGCGAAAATGTCCCATCAGCAGGTTCGCGAGCGGTGCACCGATCATGGCGCCGCCGCCGAAACCCATGATCGCCATGCCGGTCGCCATGCCGCGCCGGTCCGGAAACCACTTCACGAGCGTGGAGACGGGAGAAATGTAGCCGATCCCGAGCCCGACGCCGCCGAGGACACCCATGCCGAGCCACACGACCCACAAAAGATGCGCCTTGATCCCCA
>CAYSTX010000011.1:26526-28166 GCA_964434035.1 uncultured Acetobacteraceae bacterium | reverse complement strand
AGATGGATCGCGAGCGCGGCGGGCGGCACAAGCCAACGGTTGAAACCGGGACGCGCGATAATTCGTGCGCGGTCGAACATGCCTGCTGACGCGCGTCCGTCTTGAACTTCCGCAAGACCGCTCATTGACCGTTCCTTGTTGCCCCTCCACGTGATCCTTCGTCGGAAACATGCGAGTATCACCGACGGCAAGCCCGGCCGTTAGCCACGATCGGAACGGCGGCCATGCAACCGCTCGAGCGGATTTGCCTGAAAGCCGAGTCGTTCCGACTGTAATTACCCGCCGGTATGTGCAAGATTACGTTCGGGCCGTGCGGTGCGGCGAACAAGAGGAAGTTTCGGTTGTGCGATAGCGAAATCCTATCGCGTCAGGCCGCTTTCCGGGCAACCTGGGTCTCGACCATACGCAACAATGCGCTCAATGTCGGCGACACGGGCTGCCGGTCCGGCACCACTAATCCCACCTGATACGACGCCTCGGGCGCGGTAATCGGAATCGACTTGAACGGCGGGGCGGAGGCGAGCGTGTCCGCCAGCTGCTCTGCGACGATCGTCGCCCAACTGCCGCTCCGGACATGCGCGAGCAAGGCGACGACCGAGTCGGATTCGATCGGGCGAACAGTCGGCGTCGCGCCTATCGGGTCGAGCAGCCGATCCATGATGCGGCGATTTTGCATATCAGGGGTGAGCAGGCAGAGGGATAGCGCGCTCGCCTCCGCCCAAGTGATGCTGTCCTGCATGCCCGCCGGGCCGCCCTGTGTAGTGACAAGCCGGTAGTGCTCGGTAAACAGCGGGATGCCGCGCAGACGGCCGATGGTTTCGTTTCCAATGTACGTTATGCCGACATCGGCGCGGAAATCGTTCAGCTCGTCCAGTATTTCCAGCGACGAGCGCGAGCGGACCGTGATCTGCACCCCTTTATGCGCCGCCTGGAACGGCTGTGTGAGTTGGGGTACGTAGGACAGCGCGGTGGGGATCGTGGCAATCGTGATCCGGCCGGACAGGCCCTTGCGGAACGTCCAGACCTCTTCGCGCATCGCACGCGCGTCGGCGACGAGGCGGTGCGCCCATTCCAATACTCGCTCGCCCTCCGGGGTCAGGCCCTGGTAGCGGGAGTTCCGGCGGACCAGCATCACGCCGAGCGTTTCCTCGAGATGCTTGATGGCGGCCGATAAGGTCGGCTGCGCGACGCCACAGGTCTCCGCCGCCCGACGGAAATTCTGCTCACGCGCGATGGCAATCAAGAACTCGAGCTTGTCGATCACTGAGGGCGTCCCGACCAAATCGAACCAAATATCGGATCATCCGCCCCTTGGTCGTATTCAACTTCGGCATAATGGAATTTGCGCCACGCATAGGGCTAACGGCACGGTCCGGAAGGGACACTGCTACCAAACCAGTGCGTCATAATCAATCATGGGCACAGATCCGGTCACGCCCGCTGTTGATGATCGCATCTCGGAACGTGCCGGATCAGTTACGAATTTACTGTGTTTTCAAATCGTGCGCCGCTCCTCTCGCCTGACATGCCGCGCGGTCAACGGCCGCCGCTGCCCGATCAGTCCATTGTTTCGTTGCCGCCCAAATCGTTGTAGCGTTCCGCCCGGCCGATATCGCTCGACCGCACCGCGCGGCGCCCGA
>CAYSTX010000011.1:13039-26426 GCA_964434035.1 uncultured Acetobacteraceae bacterium | reverse complement strand
ACCACGGTGCTGAGCAATACGATCTTCTCCACCGTCCCCGGCGCGCCCGTCTTCGTCGGCAAGGCGACGCGCTATCGCTCGAAGCACGCGGAACTCGGCCACAACCTCGATCTCACGGGGCACAACGCGTTGCAGAGCACGTTCCGCCTCGATTCCTGACTGCGCGAACCGAGCCGACCGCCATGGCGGCGCTGCGTACGCGAAACTGGCTCGTGCCGATCATGGCGGCATTGATCGGCACGGCCTGGGCGGCGCTGTATGCGTGGGAGCAGGGTCCGTACGGCCGATATCTCGACCACGGGCGGTGGACCGATCTCGGTCTAGCCGGAACGATTTGCCGCGCGCTGCCCGGTGGGACGGTGCTTCTGCCCGCGCTGCTATACGTCGGCGGCTGGCTGCTGATGTCTGCCGCGATGATGCTGCCGACCGCGCTGCCGCTGTTGCGGCGGTTCGACCGCATGCTGGCCGGACGGGGCGATCGGGCTGGCCTGATCGCGCTACTGATTGCCGGCTACCTGCTGGCATGGCTGGGCTTCGGCGTCGCCGCGCATCTGCTGGACGCCGCGGTGCATGGGATCGCCGGCCGGTCGCGTTGGGTGCTCGTCAACGCCTGGGTGCCGGGCGCGGCGTTGCTGGCGCTCGCGGGGGGCTTTCAGTTCACCCGGCTCAAATACCGTTGCCTCGACCGATGCCGCACGCCGCTGAGCTTCGTCGTGCGGCACTGGCACGGGATCGCGCCGCGGCGCGACGCGTTCCTGCTCGGGCTGGATCATGGCGTGTTCTGCGTTGGCTGCTGCTGGGCGATAATGCTGCTGATGTTCGTGGTCGGCACCGGCAATGTCGGCTGGATGCTGGCACTCGGGGCGGTGATGGCGATCGAGAAGAATGCGACCTGGGGGCGCTGGCTGAGCCAACCGCTCGGCTTTGCGCTGTTGAGCGGGTCGATAATGATCGTCGTCACGAACGCCGGCGAATCACTTGGCTGAGTCATGATCGCGCATCCGCCGATCTCGGGCATCCTGATTCGCGCTTTGGCCGCATCCGACACCAAGGCTTTTCGGGCGATCCGCCTTGATGCACTCGCGACATCGCCGGAAGCCTTCGGGTCGAGCTATGAGGAGGAAGCGGCGCTTCCGCTGGAAACCTTCCAAGCGCGCATTGAGGGCCCCGAGCCGAGTGTGATTTTCGGCGCGTTCGCCGACGACGCGCTCGTCGGTATGGCCGGGTTCCTGGCGAGCGAAAAGCGCAAGCAGCGGCACAAGGGCACGCTTTGGGGCGTTTTCGTGCGGCCGACGTGGCGGGGCCACGGAATAGCCGAGCGTCTTGTCAGGCGCGTGGTCGAACACGCCGGGCAGCACGTCACCATCCTATACGCGAACGTCGTGACCATGAACCGTCATACCCGCATGATGTATCAGCGGCTCGGATTTACGCCGTACGGGGTCGACTGGCGGGCGCTCTGTGTCGACGGCGTTTTTTACGACGAGGAGTTGCTTGCGCTCGACCTCGACGGGCCTGGCGAATGACTACTTCTCCCCCTCAGTCAGCCCCGCGACAAACCACCGCTGCATCAGCGCGACCACCAGCATCGGCGGCAGCAACGCGAGCACGGCGGTCGCCATCACGCGGTTCCATTCGGTCACGCTCTCGATGCCAATCATCTTCACGAGGCCGATCACGATCGTATCGAGGCGCGGATCGGTCGCGACCAGTAGCGGCCAAAGATACTGATTCCAGCCGTAAACAAACAGGATGACGAACAGCGCCGCGATTTGCGGCCGGCTGACCGGGATCAGCACGTGGCGGAGGAACGTGATCGGCCCCGCGCCGTCAATGCGCGCCGCCTCGAACAGCGCGTCAGGGATCGTGAGGAACATCTGCCGGAACAGCAGCGTCGCCGTCGCGGACGCGATCAGCGGCACCGTGAGGCCGGTGAAGCTGTTGATCAGGCCGAGCCCCGCCATCACCGCGTAGGTCGGCACAATCCGTACCTCGACCGGCAGCATGAGCGTCAGCAGGATGGTCCAGAACGCCAGCATCCGGAACGGGAAACGGAAGAACGCGACCGCATACGCGGAGGTGAGCGAAATCGCGATCTTGCCGACCGCGATCGCGACCGCCATGCCGAATGACACGGCGAGCATCCGCCAAACAGGCGACGCCCCCTGATACCCCGCGCCTTGCCGCAGCACATTGAGGTAAACGCCAAGCCCGGCCGGATTAGGGATCAGCGAAATATCTCCGCGCGCAATCGCCCCTGCATCCTGCGTGGAGCCGGCGAACAGCAGCCAGATCGGCAGCGCGAACAGCGCCACACCCAGCAGCAGCACGGCGTGCGCGGTCGTGTTGCCGTCCTTCATCCGCCGCGCCCGTCAGCCAACGGACGCTTGCGGCGGCCAGCGGCCCGGAATTGCAGCATGGTTACCAGGGTGACGACGATCATCAGCAGCACCGATTGCGCCGATGATCCGCCGAGATCCTGATTGAGCACGCCGTCGCGATAGACCTTCACTACGAGCGTCGTCGTCGCCTGTCCCGGACCGCCATGCGTCAGCGCCTGCACCGTCGCGAACGTGTCGAACGCCGCATACACGATGTCGACCGCGAGCAAAAACGTCAGCGTCGGCGCGAGCAGCGGGACGATGATGTAGAATAGCATCCGCCAGCCCCGCGCACCGTCGAGCCTTGCTGCCTCCATCACCGCGCGCGGCACCGATTGCAGGCCGGCGAGCAGGAAGATGAAGTTGTAGCTGACCTGCTTCCACGCGCTCGCCAGGATCACGACCAGCAACGCCTGTCCGCCGTTGATGAGGTAGTCCCAGCCGAGACCCGCGCGGTTCAGCGGCCGGCCGATGACGCCGATCGCCGGGTGCAGCAGCAGCATCCAGACGACGCCCGCGATCGCCGGCGCGACCGCGTATGGCCACACCAGCAGCGCCCGATAAACCTTCACCCCCCGCAGCGCCCGGTCGGCCGAGACCGCCAGCAGCAGCGCGACACCGATCGAGAGCGCGGTGACGGCGGCGCAGAACACGGCGGTCCGGAGCGCGGACGCGGCATAGAGCGGGTCGGTCAAAAGATCGCGGAAATTCGTGAGCCCCGCAAACCGCGACGATTGCCCGAACGGGTCCTCCGTCCGCAGGCTGGACAGCACCGCCTCCGCTGCCGGCCACAGGAAGAACACGGCCGTCAGCAGCAGCTGCGGCGCGGCCAGCAGCGCCGGCAATGCCCGGTGCTCAAAAACCGTGCGGCGTTCGATCACGCGGGCGGCCGGGTCGTATGCCGGGCGATCAGGCCTTGACCGACTTCTCGAACGCGCGAAGCACGCGGTTGCCGCGCTCGACGGACTTGTCCATCGCCTGCTGCGCCGTCTGATTGCCCTGCAGCGCGCTCTCCAGCTCTTCCTCGATGATGGTGCGGATTTCCGGCAGCCGGCCTAGTCGGATGCCGCGCGAATTGTCCGTCATCGTACCGCGCGCGAGCTGACGGACGGGGATATCGGCGCCGGGATTCTTTGCGTAATAGCCGCTCGCCTTCAGCACCTCGTAGCCGCCATGCGTCACCGGCACGTAGCCTGTGTGCTGGCTCCAATCCGCGGCGTTCCCCGGTCCGGCGAGGAAGACCAGGAAGTCCGCGACCGCCTTGTATTCGGCTGGCGTCCGGCCCGGCTTCGTCATCGCCCAAAGGCTCGCGCCGCCGATGATCGAGTTGAGCGGCGTCTTGATAAGGTCGGGGTCACACGGCAGGAACCCGGCGCCCCAGTCGAACTTCGCCGATTTTACGAGGTCGCCGCGCATCCCGGATGAGTTACAGGTCACCGCGGCTGTCCCGGAAATCAACAACGGATCGGCCGCGTTGCCGCGCCCGCCGTATTTGAGCAGCCCCTCTTTGGCGAGCGTCAGCAGCCGGTCGATGTGATGCACGTGTGCGGGGCTGTTGATCAGCAGCTCGGCGTCGAGCCCGTCGAAGCCGTTGGCGCGGGTCGCGTAGGGCAAGTTGTGGATCGCGCTGTATTCCTCGAGCTGGATCCAGGTTGGCCAGGACGTGGTGAGCGCGACGTCGCTCGCGCCCTTGGCCTTGATCGCGCGGGCGGCGGTGATCAACTCGGGCCAAGTCGCAGGCGCATTGTCGGGGTCGAGCCCGGCGCGCTTGAGGGCGTCCTTGTTGTACCAGAGAATCGCGGTCGACGAGTTGAACGGCATCGAGGCCATCCGCCCGTCCGACAGGCTGTAATAGCCGCGCACCGGCGGGATGAACGAGTCCGGGTTGATGTTGACGCCCGTCTCCTTCGCCAGTTCCCACACCTGCTTCACCGCGCCGCCGGCAGCCAGCATCGTTCCGGTGCCGACCTCGAACACCTGCACGATGTGCGGCGCCTGCCCGGCCCGGAAGGCGGCGATGGCGGCGGTCAGCGTGTCGGGATAGCTGCCCTTGAATACCGCCTGCACCTCGGTGCCGGACGCGACGTTCGGCTGGGCCGTATTGAACGAGGTGACGATGCGGTTGAGCTCCTCGCCGAGTGCGCCGGTCATCGAGTGCCAGAACACGACCGTGGTCTTCTCCGCCGCCGCGCCGCGGCGCGGGCTCATGGCCACGCCGGACGTTGCGATTGCGGCGGCCGAACCGGCGAGCAGGTGGCGACGTTTCATCAGGAGTTTCCTTGATTACGACACTCGTGGCAGCTAAGCCGACACTGTTTCAGGCGCATGCCGATTTTATGACGGTTCCGTGATGGCGCGCGCGAACGACCGACGGGCGAGAACGAGGGTCAGCGGATAAGAACGATGGACGCCGACCAAGCCGAAGACCTCCTGTTCCTCACCCAGCGCATCCCGTATCCGCCGATCAAGGGCGAAAAGATACGCCCTTTGCAGATTTTACGACACCTGTCGCAGCGCTACCGGGTGCATCTCGGCTGCCTGATCGACGACAAGGCGGACTGGGCGCATGTCGATACGGTGCGGGCACTCTGCGCCGACGCCTATTTCGCCCGGCTCGACCGGCGGGTGGCGCGGATCGCCTGCACGCGCGGCCTGCTGACGGGCGAGGCGCTCAGCGTCAGTTTCTTCAAGGATGGCGGCCTCGCAAGATGGGTGCGCGGCGTCCTGGACCGGGTGCAGCCGGCGGTCGTCTTCGTCAACTCGGGCAACATGGCACCCTATGTGCTGGACCAGCCCGGCGCGGCGTCGCGGACCACACTGGTCGATCTCGCCGACGTCGATAGCGAAAAGTGGCGCGCCTACGCGGAGGGCGGGCGCGGTCCCATGCGGTATGTCCATGCGCGCGAATGGCGGCGCGTTGCCGCGCTTGAGGCGCGCATCGCCCGCGAGGCGGACTGGAGCACCTTCGTCACCGAGAGCGAGGCGGCGCTGTTCCGCCAGCTTCTGCCGGACGCGGCCGAACGAATCCGCGCGGTCGTCAGCGGGGTGGATGCCACCTATTTCGACCCCGCCCTGACCCACGCGCCCCTGCTCGACCCGTCGCGGCCCACGTTCGTCTTCACCGGCACGATGGATTACCCGCCGAACGTGGACGCGGTGACGTGGTTCGCCGCCGACATCCTGCCCCGCATCCGCCAGACACTGCCGGACGCGGCCTTCGCGGTCGTCGGCTCGAACCCCGCCCCCGCCGTACAGGCGCTCGCCGGCACGGAGGGGATCACGGTGACGGGAAGGGTCGCCGACGTGCGCCCCTATCTCGCCCATGCCGTTGCCGGAGTTGCCCCGATGCGGATCGCGCGCGGGATTCAGAACAAGGTGCTAGAAGCGATGGCTATGGCGCGGCCCGCCATTGTCACATCGGACGCGCTCGAGGGGATCGACGCGGCGCCGGGGCGCGAAGTCGTGCTGGCGGACGATGCCGATGCCTTCGCGGCCGCCTGTGTCCGCCTAGCCGCCGACCGGGACGCGGGCGACGCTATCGGGCGGGCGGCCCGGGCGCGGGTATTGGCCGACTACGACTGGTCCGCGCGGCTCCGCGGGTTTGATGCGCTGCTTGCCGCAGCGCGACACACGGAGAGCGTCGCGTAACGCGACAGGGGGGAGAGCGTCGCATGATCATCCGTTCCCGCGCACCGCTGCGGCTCGGTCTCGCCGGTGGCGGCACCGACGTGTCGCCCTATTGCGACACCTGGGGCGGCGCCGTGCTCAACGTGACCGTCGACCTCTACGCCTACACGGTGATCGAGCCGACCGCTGACGGCCGTGTCTGCTTCACCGCGTCCGACCTCGAAGGCGTGTTCGAGGCGGATGCGGATGCGGAGATGGAGATCGCCTATCCGCTCATCCTGCACCGCGCCGTCTATCGGCGGATCGTGAGGCAGTTCAACGCCGGACGCCCGCTGCCGTGCCGCATCACCACGTTCTGCGACGCGCCACCCGGCTCCGGCCTCGGCACGTCGTCAACGATGGTCGTTTCGCTACTCAAGGCATTTGTCGAGTGGCTATCGCTGCCGCTCGGCGAATATGAGATCGCGCGGCTTGCGTTCGAGATCGAGCGCGCGGACGCGGGGCTGAAGGGCGGGCGACAGGACCAGTACGCGGCGACCTTCGGCGGCGTGAATTTCATGGAGTTTTTCCCCGAGGAGCGGGTGATCGTGAACCCGCTCCGGATCAAGAACTGGATTATCAGCGAACTCGAAACCTCGCTCGTGCTGTTCAACTCGGGCGTCTCCCGCTCCTCCGCCGCGATCATCGAGAAGCAGACGGCGAACCTCGTCGGCGGCACGGGCGACACGCTGGACGCGATGCACGAGATCAAGGCCGACGCGTTCGGCATGAAGGAATGCCTGTTGAAGGGCGACATTCGCGGCTTCGCTGGATTCATGCGTAAATCGTGGGAGGCGAAGAAAAAGCTCGCCGACAGCATCAGTACGGCGCACATCGAAGAAGTGCACAACGCGGCGACGGCGGCCGGCGCGCTCGCGGGCAAGGTGTCGGGCGCGGGCGGCGGCGGGTTCATGACGTTCCTCGTCGATCCGTCCCGCCGCGTCGATGTCATCCGCGCGTTGCGTCAGCAGGACGGACAGGTGATGACGTGCCACTTCACCGGCCATGGTACGGAAGGCTGGAAGATTTTCTGACGGCACGCCGATCGCACAGGAGACCGCGCGCATGACCGATGACGAGTGGATGGCGACCTATCTCGACCGCAGCGCCGCGGCGGCGCGGGATTTCGCGCGCGATGCGGCGGCGCACGCCGTGATGGAGGATATGGCGGCACGCATCGTCACCGCGCTGCGGGCGGGCGGGAAGCTGCTCGTTTGCGGCAACGGCGGCAGCGCGGGCGACGCGCAGCACATCGCGGGGGAGTTCATCTCCCGCCTCATGTACGATCGCGCGCCGCTGGCAGCGATCGCGCTGACGACCGACACCTCGTCGATCACCGCGACCGCGAACGATTACGGGTATGATCATGTGTTCGAGCGGCAGGTGCTGGCGCTCGGGCGGCCGGGCGACGTGCTGCTCGGTATCTCGACCTCCGGCCGGTCGCCGAATGTGCGGCGCGCCTTCGCGGTTGGTCGCGCGGGCGGGTTGGTGACGCTCGGCTTCGGTGGTGCTGCCGGCGGGCCGATGGCGGAGGATTGCGACCTGCTGCTGCGCGCGCCGTCGGATAGCACGCCGATCATCCAGCAAATCCACATCACCGCCGCGCACATCGTCTGCGCGTTGGTTGAACGGGCCATGTTCCCGCGTGATTGATGCGCCGACGCAAGCCGTGGCGACGCTGCGGCAGGCGGCGATCCTGTGCGGTGGCCTCGGCACGCGACTCGGCGCGCTGGCCGCGACGACGCCGAAGCCGCTCCTGCCCGCTGGCGACCGGCCGTTCATTGCCTGGGTCATCCGCGAGCTGATGCGCTTCGGCGTCACTGACGTACTGCTGCTGACCGGGCACCTCGCCGGTGCGGTGCGGGACGCGGTGCCTTCGATACGGCGGACGATGCCGGGGGATATCCGGATCGAGTGCGTCGAGGAGCCGGTGCCGGCTGGCACGGGTGGCGCATTGCGTCACGCGGCGGCGTCGCTGGATGCGTCCTTCCTGCTCTGCAACGGCGACTCGCTGCTCGACGCGAACCTCGCCCGCATGCTGGCCGAAGCCGCCGCCGACGGTCCGGACGTCACCGGCCGCATCGTGCTGCGCGCCCTGCCCGACGCATCACGCTACGGCGTCGTCACGATGGGCGGCGACCGCGTCGCCGGCCTCGCCGCGCCGCCGCCGCCGGGCTCGCCCGGCCTCATCAACGCGGGGATTTATCGCCTCGACCGGCGCGTCGCCGAAAGCGCCGAGCCGGTATGTTCACTGGAGCGGGACGTGCTGCCGGCGCTGGCGCGCGCGGGCGTTCTGCGCGGCACCGTGCTCGACGGGTATTTTATCGACATCGGCGTGCCGGACGATTTCGCCCGCGCGCAGACGGAGGTTCCGGCGCGGCTCGGCAACCGTCGGGCGCTGTTCCTCGACCGTGACGGCGTCATCAACGTCGATCACGGCTGGGTCGGCACGCGCGATCGCTGGGAGTGGAACGGCGACGCGCGCGAGGCGATCGCGTATGCGACCGATGCCGGATGGCACGTCTTCATCGTCACCAATCAGTCAGGGGTCGCACGCGGGCACTACGGCGAGGAGGATGTGCGCGCGCTGCATGCGTGGATGGCGGACGCGGTGCGGGCGGCTTGCGGCACGGTCGATGATGTCCGCTATTGCCCGTTCCATCCGGAGGGGACCGTTCCCGCCTACACGCGGGTGAGCGACTGGCGTAAGCCCGCACCCGGGATGATCCTCGACCTCCTCCGCGCTTGGCAGGTGTCGCCGGATCGGGCCGTGCTGATCGGCGATCAGCCGACCGATCTCGCAACCGCAGCGGCGGCCGGCATCGCGTCGGTCGCCTATACGGGCGGCAGCGTGCTGTCCCTCGTCCGCCAAATCATCAGCGACGGGCCGCCCAGTACATGAGCTTCTGCATCGGGAACACCCAGGCGATTCCGGCGACGAGGTAATAGGCGGCCTGGATCGCCCAGTTGAGGCCGAGGACGTGGTCGGCCAGCGCGACCACCGCCATCACGTAGAGAATGAGGCCGCCGACACCGGCGACGACTGCGATTGGGACACGCGACATGACGGACGACGTAGCGCGGCCGTGCGTCGCACGCTACTTTCCGCGCCATGGACCTCAAAGATCACATCCGCGGCATCCCCGATTTCCCGAAGCCGGGCATCCTCTTCTACGACATATCGACATTGTTACGGCATGAGGATGCGTGGCAGGTCGCGATGGGCCGCATGGCGCGGACGGTGCGCAACTGGCAGCCCGACCTCGTCGCCGGCGTGGAAAGCCGCGGGTTTCTGGTCGCGGCGCCGCTGGCGCTGAAGCTCCATTGCGGCTTCATCATGTTGCGCAAGCGCGGGAAGCTGCCGGGCGAGACGATCGGGTTCGACTATGCGCTCGAATACGGATCGGACCGGATCGAGATCCAGGCGGATGCGGTGAAGCCCGGGCAGCGCGTCGTCGTGGTCGACGATCTGCTCGCGACCGGCGGGACGATGGCGGCCGGCATTTCGCTACTGCGGCAGGTTGGCGCCCAGGTGCCGGGCGCGGCCGCGCTGATCGAGCTGACATTCCTGAACGGCCGCGGAAAGCTCCCCGTGCCGTTCGAGGCACTGGTCTCCTACGACGAGTAAGCGGCGGCCAGGCGGTCACGTCACCCGGAATTGATACGTCAGGAGCGTCGTGACCGCGTGCGCAGCGTTGGCGTGCGGCTTCGGGCGGAACCGGACCAGCGTGCCCTCGGCGACCTCGATTTCGTAGAAGTCGAGCACCGGCGCGTAATGCGCCACGCGGTCGCCGCCCATGTCATGCAGCATCAGCCGGAACGCGGGATCATGCCGGCACACGAGCCACGCCGACAGACAGCATGCAACGCGGAACCGCCCATCGACATAGACGAGATCCGGCGTCGCGCCCCGCCGTGTCCATTCCATCCAGGCGACCGCGAGATAATTCGGCCATAGCGGCGCGGACCTCGCATCCATCGGCGCGCCCCAGGCCCCGATCGGGCCGATGTCGGCGTGCAGGATCGCCGCGCGGCCGGACGCGACCGACGGCGCAACCCCGGGGTCCACGCGCACGGTGCTGACCCAGGCCGGGTCGCTATCGACGGCAACGACCGCATCGAAACCGGCGGCGAGCGCCAGCAGGGTCGAGCCGCCGAGGCCGAACTCCTGATAACGCGCGAAGCCGGCGGCGAACGTGTCGTCCATCAGCCGGCGCTCGGTGCCGAACAGGTGCGGCAGCCCGAGCTTTGGCGGCGGCGGGGCGTTCATCGGGCGGCGCACCAGTCGCGCCACGCATGGCGTAACGCCGAGCCGAGACTTCGGCCGAAACGCGACGCGTCACAGAGCGGGCTCGTGCGCACGCGATCACGCAGCGATGCGCGCAGGAGGTCGAGCGCGGCCAGATCACGCGCCGCCTCGACCGCGCGGTCAACGTACTGATCGATGTCCTGCGCGACCCAGTCGGTCAGGCCGACATTCGACAGATGGCTCGTCGAGTGTCGGCCGGAGAACAGCGCGCCGGCAAGCGTCACCGTCGGCACGCCCATCCACAGCGCCTCGCACGTCGTCAGCCCGCCGGCATAGGGAAACGGGTCGAGCGCCACGTCGATCCCCGCATAAGTGGCAACATGAAGGTGGTGCGAGGAGGCGCCGCGGCAGCTGATCCGCGCCGGATCGACACCGCGCCGCGCGAGCGCGTTAGCAACGCCGCGCACGAGCGCCGGATCGCCGAACTGATGTGTTTTCAAAAGCAACCGTGCGTTCGGGACGCGGCAGAGGATCGCACCCCAGGCATCGAGAGTTTCCTGCGTCATCTTTTCGAGGTTGTTGAGGCAGCCGAACGTCACGTGCCCGCGTGCCAATGCCGGGAGCGCCCCGACCGCGGGTGCGCCGGGCGGCGGGGCGTAGCAGACATAGCCGTCATCGAGCCGCAGCAGGCGCTCGGAGAAACCAGCCTCGGCGCCGAGCGGACTTTCCCACCGGTCGGTGATGAACCAATCCATCTCCGCGACACCGGTGCTGTGCGTTTGTGAGCCGACCCATTTGATCTGCACCGGAGCCGCGCGCTCGGCGCAGACGCCAAGTCGGCCGGCCTCACCGTGGCCGCCGAGTTCGAGCAGAATGTCGACGCCAGAAGCGCGGACCAACTCGGCAACCGCCGCGTCCGAGTGCCCGTCCGTCACGTGCCATGCTTCGGCCAGCACGCGGAACCGGCGGGCGATTGGGTCTTGCAGGCCGAGTGACGTGCGTTCGGCGAAGGCGACGACGCCGAACGCAGCGGGGTCGAGCGCCTCGAGCCCGGCGATCGTCAGCCAGCCGACCGGATGCGTGCGCAACCCGCCCGAGAGCAGCCCGAGGCGCAATCGACGGTCCGGATCGGCGACGGATGCAAACACGGGCGCGGCCGCGTCGGCACGCTTCGCCGCAGCGGCGCATGCGCGTGCGGCGGAAAGCATGTCGGATTGTGTCACACCGCTCCGATACGGCAGCACGTTGCAGAGCGCGCGCCAGCCGGACGCGCTGTCGGGCGCGAGCGCGATGGCACGTCGGGCGAAGATCTCCGCCTCCGCCTGCTCTCCGAGCTGCAGCGTGATCGCGGCGCGGTTGGCGGCGCGCACGTTGTCTTCGCCGAGCCGCTCGTCGGCGGCTTCGAGCAGGGACGCGGCTTCCGCATGGCGATGCAGCCGCAGCAGCACGGTCGGCAGCGCGACGTTGATTCCTGGGTCGTCCGGCGCGAGCGCCAGCGCGCGGCGCAGCACCGGCTCAGCCGCGCCCATGCGGTCGAGGCTGGCGAGTACGGTGCCGAGCAGGCCGAGCACCGGCGCGGTATCGGCGCCGAGCGCGCACGCGGCCTCCAGCACGTCGGCCGCCTCGGCGCTGCGCCCGAGCCGGGTCAACAACAGGCCGCGCATCGCTAGCACCGCGCCGTTCGTCGGGTCCTTAGCGCTCGCTGATTCCGCTTGCGCCAGCGCCGCTTCCGCGGCGTCGCGGCCGGAAGCGAATTCGGCCTCGGCGGCATGGAGCGCGATCGCAACATCCAGCGGCGCACGTTGCCGCGCCTCCGTCACCGCGGCGCGCGCCGCCTCCGTCTCATCGATTTGCAGCAGCGCAAGGCCGAGCGCGTCCCACGCCTCGACGTTATCGGGGGCGAGCGTCACCGCGCGCTGCAGCTTTGGCACCGCCTCCATGCCGCGACCGGACGCGACGAGCAAACTGCCAAGCGCGATCAGCGCCTCCAGCCGATCCGGCGCGCGGGCGAGCGTTTGGTTATAGGCGGCCTCAGCCGCGTCCATCCGACCCGCCGCCCGGTGCGCCTCGGCGCGGCGAAGATGCGGCTCCTCCCACGCGGGCAGCGCGTCCGTCAGCGCGTCGAGGATCGCGTCCGCCTGCGCCGCGTCGCCCGCTGCGCGTTCGGCGAGCGCGCGGTTGAGCCATGTCGCGGGCGAGGCGCCGTCCACCGCGGTCGCGCCGCGCAGCAGCGGCAACGCGAGATCCGGCCGGCCGATGCCGAGCAGCGCGATCGCCGGGTCGAGCGTCCGGTCAGACGCCGACGCGGGCGCGCGCGTCGCCGCCGTCAGCGCCGTCACGCCAGACGCTCCGCGACGACGAGCAAGCCGGGGACAGGATCGCACGCCTCCATCCGAATGGTGACCTCATCCATCGCCCGGACGACGAGGCCGGCGGCCGCGACACTGTCGGCGACGGCGGACCGCCGATGCGAATACCGCGCGCGCGCACCAAGCCGCCAGCCGGCGGCGTCCTGCTCCGCGTTATCGTGCCGTTCGACCGAAAAGACCAAAATCCCGCCGACCGCGAGACGATTTGCGATCCGGTCGAGCAGCGGGGCGAGATCGCCGAAATAGCAGAACGTATCGCCCGAAACGATCAGTTTCCACGGCGGACCGTCGTCGGCATCGAGTGCCGCCAACAGATCGGCCTCGATCAGATGCGCGTACAGGCCCTTCGCCCGCGCTTCGGCCAGCATGTTGGGCGAGAGATCGACCCCCGTCGACGGGCCGAGCTTCAGGTCCGACAGGACGACGGCGCAGAGCCCGGTGCCGCAGCCGAGATCGAGCCATGGAAGACCGCGCCACATCGGTGCGAGCGTGCCGTCCTCGCCCGCCAAACGCCTCAGCAGCGCCGCGCGAATCAGGCCAGGCACGCGGTAACCGAGATCAATCAGGTGCTGATCGAAACGCGGCGCGTAGCTGTCGAAGACCGCGCGCACATAGTCGGGCGCCGCGCGATCGGTCGGCGGCGCATGGCCGGCGCTCGCGACCAGGTGACGCAGATACGGATCCTCCGGCGCGAGCGCCAGTGCGTCGGCATAGGCGCGGTC
>CAYSTX010000011.1:0-12939 GCA_964434035.1 uncultured Acetobacteraceae bacterium | reverse complement strand
CGGCGGCGAGCGCTGAGGCGAGACACGGCCGCGCGTCTTCATGGCGGCCGAGAACCGCGAGGGCGCGGCCAAGCAGGGATTTCGCCGCCGGCAGATGCGGCGCCAGAACGACGGCCTCCGCCGCGTCGGTCGCGGCAGACACCGCGTCCGCGGCGGCGAGTGCTGCAGCGGCGCGCACGAGACGCGGCGCGATGGCATTCGGATCGACCGCAACCGCATGGTCAAGCCCGCGCGCCGCATCGTCACGCCGCCCTTCGGCCAACGCTGCCTGCGCGTCCAGGACCAGAAGATCGACATCGTCCGGCCGCGCCGCGAGCAGGGCGGCAATTACAAGCCGCGCCGCACCAGGACGGCCGGCCGCGAGCAACGTGGCAGCGCGCGACGCTGCGGGGACGGGATCGCCCGGCCCGCCGCTATCGGCTTGTTCCTCGCGCGTCGTGTCGGTCGCGAAATCCATGGCGGGGCTCCTCCTGAGCCGTTGACGGAAGCCTTCGCCGGACGACTCAGGTCGTGAGCGCGTCGGCGATCTGATCGTTGACGTTGGCCAGGAAGTCGATATTAGGTCGGTCCGAATCCAGCTCGCGCAGCACGGCCTTGCCGATTGCAACGATCCTCGCCCGCAGTACGTCAGGTAGTTGGTTGGCTGGGTCGCGCATGAGATCGCAGACGGCAAGCCAGAGACGGCGATTGTCGGCGAGCGCGCGCGTCTTCGCGATCGGCCCGAGCGACTGGGACGCTCGGAGCGCGCCGGTGATCCGCCGGAACAAATCGGCCTCCTGCGCGCGTGGACCGCGGTGGGAGACGCTCGTCGCGTAGGCCGCGTGGGCACGGGCGTGGTTCATGCTGCTGTAACCTGCGGAATGTCCTGTGGTATGTCTCGTTCGACGGAACCGGGCGGAGGCGCGGTCATCGCGTCCGCGTGCGGCACGCGACCGAGGATCACGTCCTCATGCCGGATGATCCGGCGCGTCAGCTTGAGCGCCTGATAGCAATCGTCCGCCTCCGCGGCGGCGAGGGCGCGGCGCAGGATGTCGGCGACCAGCGGCGATGTCGTCGCGCGCCGAAACTCATCGATCAGCGCGCGCGCGGCGGCGAGGCCGCTCTCGCGTTCGCCATCGGTGCCGATATAGGCTGTTTGGAGAACGAAATAGATCCGCCGGGCGGGACTGTCGGCCTCGGTCGGCGCCATGATCTGCTTGCCGAACAGAAAGCGCGCCCGCGCCGTCAGTTCGAGCCGCGTCTTTGTGCGAAAGCGGATCGGCGCACCGTTGACAATCATCATCTCGCCGGCGCGCAACTCGAGCACGAGATTTGACATTGGATCTTCCAATTAGCGCCGCATCCTGGCGGCGTGGTCGGCGAGGTCGGTCAAGACGGTAGGGAAAGCAGGGAGAAGAAGCGGGGGCGGGCGGATGCCCGCCCCCGCCGAGCCGAAGCGAGTGGTCTCTTACTTGAACAGGCTGAGCAAGCTCTGCGGCGCCTGGTTCGCAAGCGACAACGCCTGCGTGCCGAGCTGCTGACGCGTCTGCAGGGCCGTCAGCATCGCCGCTTCCTGCGCCAGGTTCGCGTCCACCAGCGCGCCGACGCCCGTGTTCAGAGCGTCGATCTTGTTGCTGTTGAAGCTGATCTGGTTGGTGACGTAGTTGTTGGCGGCACCATAGGTGTTGAGCTGCTGGCCGATCGTGTCCAGACCCGCCGAGAACGCGCCCGTAGCGGTGATCTTCGCCGCCGCTGCACCGGCCGTGATGCCGGCGGCCAACGTCAACGACGCATACACAGTCGACGCGTCGAAGGCGTTGATCGCGTAGCTTGAGCCCGACTCGTTGCGGATGACGTTGACGTTGCCGCCGCCGGTCGCCCCGGCGAAGTCGTTGATCAGCGTCTTGCCGTTATAGGTGCTATCGGTGATGAAGGTCTTCAAGTTGGCCAGGTCGCTATTGTACTGCGCCTGATAGTCGGTTCGCTGGCTGCCCTGCGTGTTGCCGTCCGCCAGCTTCACGAGGACGCCCTGCATCGTGTTCATCAAGTTCGAGATGTTGTTCAGGCCGGACAACGTCGTCGAAAGCAGGCCCTGCACGTTGCCGAGCTGCTGGTTGGCGCTGGTCAGCGCGCTGACGTCCGCGCGGACGCGCTGGGCGACGGCATACGCCGCGCCGTCATCGACCGCATCGGCGACGCGATAGCCGGTCGACACCTGCTTCTGTGTCGCCGCGAGCTGCGTCGCGGTCAGGTTGAGCGACTGAAGCGCGACGATGGCGCTATTGTTCGTATTGACGGAATTGAGGGACATGGTCTCTTACCTCTGGTCCAGATGGGGAATTGTTTCGCCGCGTTTTGCTGGCGTTCCAACATCCTGCCGGCTTTAAGTTAACAGCCGCTGAAACAATCAGCCGACCGGGAGAAACTTTACGAGCGACAGGTTGTTTTCCGCCGCGATCATCTGATAGGACGCCTGAAGCTGGGTTTGCGTCTGCGACAGCGCCGACAGCGTCTTCGCCATGTCGACGTCCTCGACGTTCGAAACCTGGGTCGTCAGTGTGGCCGCCGTATCGCCGAGCCGTGTCGCGGTCGCTGTCAGCGATTGCTGCGTCTGCCCGAGGTTGCCAGCCTCCGTCGTCATCGCGCTGATCGCGCCCCGAAGGCTCGTCCGCGTATCGGAGATGAGTGCCTGGAAATTCGGATCGGAGACTTGCGCGCTCGTCAGCGAGCCGACCGTCGCCAGCGCCCGCATCAGATCGCGCATGTAGGAGCCGGTGGTGCTGCTGCCGGCTGACATGACGGTGCCGTTGGCGCTGGCCGCGATCCCGAAGGTGACGCGCTGCCCAGGCCCAACCTCGACCGACGGCAGCGTGGCGTTGATGGTCGACGCCGGCTGCGACAGCGCCGCCGTGAACGGCGAGACACCGGCCGCGTTCGACGACGAAGCGGCCAGGGTCGCAGACGCGGTCGCAGCGGCGCCGGCGGTACTCAGGTTGCCGACCGCCGTCGCGATCTGCGTCGCGAAGCCGGTCGATAGGATGCTGTCCGGGTTCGGAACCGGTGGGTTGCCCGAGTCGTTGCCGGAGAAGATATATGTGCCGCCAACCTCGGTATCGAGCAGTCCGGCCAGCTGTTGCAGCGACGACCGCGCGTTAGCCGCGACGGCGTCGACCTGGCTGGCGTCGAGCCCGTTCAGCGTATTGAGCTGTTCGTTCAGGTTCGATGCGATCGACTCCACCTGCGTCAACACCGACTGCGTCTCGGTCATCTGAGTCGTCGCGACGCTAATGGCCGACTGCCAGGCCGAATGCCGCGCGATTTCCGGGCGCAGGCTGAGGGATATCCGCCCCCCTTCCGCGAGCCCGGAATAGGTCTGCGCGACCAGCCCGCTCGACGCTTGAGCGGTGAGCGTGTCGAGCCGGTTGTGCGTCGCCGTGCTGTTGGCGATCAGGGTTGATAGCACGCCGTAGCCATACGCGTTCGCCGCGCCGCCGATTGCATCATTCATGGTGCTGGGATCGATTGCAGGAGTTGGTTCCAAAGTGCTTGCGCCGTCGCGATAACCCTTGCATTCGCGCTATAGGCGCTCTGTAACGCGATCATCGTCGACATTTCGTTGTCTATGCTGACGCCGCTCGTCTGCGCGAGCCGCGTTTGTAGCCCGGTCTGCACGCTGATCTGCGTCGCCAGATCGGACTGCACTGCGGCGCTGGCGGAGGACTGCCCAGCAACCAATGACGTCGCGAAGCCGGCGAGATCGGGCGGCGTCGAAAACCCGGCCGACAAGGTCCCGGTCGGACCGAGACCCGACGTTGCTAAGGCCGGCTGGGTGACACCGGGCTGCACTTCGCTGCCGAAAGTCTGATTGAGAACACGCTTGATCAGTGTAGCGAAGCCCGTCGGACCGCCCGTTGGATTGGGCGTGAACGCGGTGGCGCCAGTCGCGCTGCCGGCCACCGCCTGCGTGCCGTCGCGGACGAGCGAGGGCGTCGCGACAACCGCCGGGTTGACCTGAAACGCGCTGGAGAAGCCGACATAGCCAGCCTGCGCCGGCGAACCGCCGCCGGCCGGGACATTGCCCGCGCCGTCGGTGAAGAGCCGGAGGCCCTGCGCGTCAAACCGTGTCGCGACGCCATGCGCGAATTCATCAAGTTGCGCCTGAAACGTCGGCAGCGTCTTGTCGCGCAGTGTGATGTTGCCGCCGAGCGAACCGCCCGTCAGCGACTGCGTCACGTCCGCGCCGCCGAGCATGATCGGCGGAATGCCGCCGCCGGGATAGGTTGCCGTCGGTCCCGTCGTCGCGTCGGCGGTCGTGAGCTGGCTCGCACCGCCCTCTGTCGGCAGCACGAGACCGGTCGCCGTGTAAACCGCGAGGTCGCCGTTCGCCGCCGGCACGGTTTTGATGTCGATGACCTGCGACAGCGATTGCAGCGCCGCGTCGCGCTGGCCCTCGAGATCGGCCGTCGATTGCCCGGCGGCCCTGAGCGCTATGATCTGCGTGTTGAGTCCGCCAATCGCGCTCAGCTCCGTATTGATCGACTTGACGCCGGCGACGATCGCGTCCTGCGCGCCCTGCCGCTGCACACCGTAGGCCTGCGCGAGCGAATTGACGCTCTGCGAAAGCTTGCCGGCGGCGGTCACCACGGCGGCCGCGTCCGTCTGATTGGACGGATCGACGCCTAGCCTCGAGAACGCGTCGCGCAATGCGCCGAGCGTGCTCGCGAGGTCCTGACCCTGACCGGGCATGCCTTGCACGGCGTCGATTGCGGTCAGCGCCGTCTGTTGCGCTGTCAGCGACCCGACGGCGGCATTTTGATCGAGCATCCCCTGTGCCAGGACCGCATCGACCGCTCGGCTGGTCGGCAGGGTTCGAACACCCATTCCCATCCCATCGGCAGTGACTGTTTCCTGCGATGCGATCTCGCGCGCGTAACCAGGTGTGCTGGCGTTAGCGACGTTTTGTGAGATGACGGAAAAGCCGTTCGCGATATTGGCCAGACCGCTGGTCGCGATCGAAATGGCGGACTCGATGCTCATGCCCTTGCTCCGGTCAATTCGGTCACTGCTTCATATTGATCGTCTGCTGTAACAACTGCTCGGCGGTCGTGACCATCTTCGTGTTCGCCGAATAGGCGCTCTGCGCGACGATGAGCTTGCTGAACTCCGACGCGATGTCGACGTTCGAGCTTTCGACCGAACTGGTGCTGAGTGTGCCGGCACCACTTGCGCCCGCGTTCTTGACGACGGGGATGCCGGATTGCGTGGTCGCGGTGAAGGCCTGTCCGTTCTGTCGCTGCAGCGCGTCGGGGCTCGCGAATGTCACCACCGGAACCTGCGCGATCGTGCGGGTCTGGCCGTTGTCATAGCTCGCGACAACGTCGCCGTTTTGCTGAATCGACACGCCGGAATAGGCGCCGGGCCGAATGCCGTCCTGCGTCAGACCACGCGGATCGTACTGCGTGCCCGCGAACTGCGTCAGGCCGTTTGACTGCCCGAACGTGCCGAGATTGACGTTGATCGTCTGCGCGCCCGATCCGAAGTTGGTTGTAAACGACAACGTCGCCGGCTGCCCGGCGGTGTAGGCGCTGGCCACGACCGAGCCGGTCGGCGTCGCGACGCTACCGACGGTGCCCTCGGGCACCGGGTTGCCGCTGGCGGCGCCGAACGTGACGGTCGCCGTGCCGCGATTGGCCGCGGTCGTATCATCGGGAACGTTGACGCCGACCGACCACGTGTTGGCCGAAGTCTGCGTCCAGTTGAGCGTCACGGTGTGCGACGAGCCGAGCGCGTCATAGACCTGGATCTGCGACTGGATCGGCGTGCCGGCCGTCGGCGTCGCCGGCAGGTTCGCTGAGAGCGAGAGATTCGCAGTCGGCACCGGGTTGAACGCGGATTTATTGATCTGGATCGGCGCTGTCGACGTCGCGACGATCGCGCCGGTCGCGGGATCGGCCTGGTAGCCGTTCAGCGTATAGCCGGCGCTGTTGACGAGATAGCCGTTGGTGTCGAGCGTGAAGTCACCGGCGCGGGTGTAATAGGTTTGCGGCGAAAAGGTCGCGGCGCCGTTCTGCTGCCCCGTCTGCTGGCTGACGGGAAAGAAGCCGGGGCCGGCGATCGCGAGCGCGGTCGCGTCGGTGCTTTGCGTGATCGAGCCCTGAACGTCGTTCGTGTAAGACGGCTTGGCAACCGCGGCGCCCGACTCATTCGTCTGCGCGTTGCTGACGGTCAGGTAGTCGATGAAAGACGTATCGACGCCCTTGAAGCCGACGGTCTGGCTGTTGGCGACGTTGTCGCTGATGTTGCTGAAGGCGGCGGACTGCGACGTCAGACCGCTGACAGCCGTATTCATTGCACCGAACAAGGACATCGGATCATGGCTCCGTATTGAGGTCGGACGCCAGGATCGCAGGAAGTGTGCCAGGAACGGCGGCGCGGGTAACCGCCTGATTTCATCGACAACGAGCGTGTGGCGCGGCGCGCACCGGGCAAGCGCTGCCGGGCAACGACCGCGACCGACCGGCAATTCATGCCGAGTCCGGGATGAGTCCGAGGACGACCGCCCTGCAATCATCGTGTCGCCTCCAACGAGGCGGCGCGTTAGTCGGCGGCACGCGCCTTGCAGGGTTGCGGTGCGCTTTGTTGAGAGCCGCTCATGGTTTCACCCGCTCCTATCTCCGTCACGCCAGCGACCCTGCCTGGCTCCGCCACGCCGACGTCTGCCGCGCCAGCACCCGCCGCGCTGGGGAGCGCCACGACGGCGACCGTCGGGTTGACCGCCGACACGCAATCGTCGTCGCAGGACACCACGGCCGCCGTCTCGACACGGAGCCCGCGGGACGGCACAGCCAGCTTCGCGGCCCGCATGGCGGTCGCGCTCGACAAGGGCGCGCGCACGGCCGACGCCGCGGGATCGCCGCCCTCGCCGCGGACACCGCTACCGCCCGCGGCCGCTACGCCACCCTCCGTTACACGTGTAGCGACGGCGCGGGCGGGTGCGAACGGCAGTGATCCGATCCTCAACGCGGCACAGCCGAACACGCCCACCCCGGCCGTACCCGCCCCGCCAGTCGCATCGACGACGGACGCCGCCATGCCGTCCGACGCCGCCAACACATCCACCCTCGCTGTCGCGACCACCGCCAAGAGCAACGCGCCGTCCGGTCATGGAGCGACGGCGGCCGCACCCGTATCGGCCGATACCGCCGCCGCTTCGCCCCTCCTGATCGCGATCGCCTCGCCGATTCCGGCCACCAGCGATAAGTCCGCCGGATCCACGACAACCGGCGCGCCGTCGCAAGCGGTCAGCGCGCCGCCGACTGGCTCAACGCCGACACCGACGACGCAAGCCGCACCATCCGCCTCGGCCAAGGCGGTTCCGCCCATAGGCGGCGACATCTCCATCACCGTCACGCCCGGAACACCCGCGACACCCCCCGCGCCAAGCCCGGTCGCGGCGCACACGCCCGGCGGCGTGGCGCATCCAGCGACGCAAGCCAACGCCGGCACCAGCGCGGACGCGAACGTTGCCAGCGCTACGACTGCGCCGTCGCCCGTGGCACCCTCGGTGCAAACCGCCGCCGCCCCGCCGACCGCGACGACCGCTGGTGGCCCCGTCGAGCAAGTCGCGACCGCGCTGCTCTCGACGGCGACGGGCGCGGTGTCGCGGACCGACTCGGGGTCGGTGGCGGCGGTGACGCAGTTGCAGTTGCGTCCGGAATCGCTTGGCACCGTGACGGTCACGATCGCGCGGGCAACGGACGGCTCGGCGCGCGTCGACATCGCGGCGACGCGGCCGGAGACGCTGATGCTGCTGTCGCGCGACCAAGCGATACTGAACAACGCGCTGAGCGCGACCGGCCTCGCTTCCCCGGGCGCCGTCATCCATCTGCATCTCGGCCTCACCGATGTCGCGGCCGTGGCTGGATCGCACGCCGGTATCGGCGGCAATGGCAACGCCGGCGGGCAAGGGCAGTCGGAGACGGCGAACCAGCTCGCGACGATCGCTGCCGACGCGGGCGGGTTTGGCGGGTCGCATTCCGGTGGCTTCGCGACCAGCGGCGGCGGCAACGGCGGCGCCGGACAGACCGGTTATTCGCACGCCACGGCCGCCACATCCGACACGCCGGCAGACGCCGCGCCCGCGCGACCGGTTGGCGCCGCGCGCAGCATGGGCAGCGCGGCCGCCGCGATTGACATCACCGCCTGAACAACAAGGACACGGACGACATGAGCGGAACGACCGTCACCAATACGTCAAACACGGGCACTAGCTCCGCGTCGGCATCGTCGAGCACGAACCCGCTCGGTAGTCTGTCCAGCAACTACACGAATTTCCTCAACCTGCTTATGACGCAGTTAAAGAACCAGGACCCGGCGTCGCCGATGGACCCGAACGCGTTCACGACCGAACTTGTGCAGTTCTCTGGCGTCGAGCAGCAGATCAACACCAATACGAACCTGACGTCGCTCATTCAGATCGCGCAGGGCTCGCAGGTGCTGCAATCGTCTTCGATCGTCGGCAAGACGGTCGACGTGACGTCGAGCAAGCTGAGCCTGCAGAACGGCACCGCCGCCATCAGCTTCACGCCGCCGGCCGCCGGGCCGGTAACCATCGACGTGCTCGATTCCAGTGGCAACGCGATCCGGCAGGACACCGTGACCGCGACCGCGGGCGCCGATGCCTGGACCTGGGACGGCACCGACGCGACCGGCACGACGCGGCCGGACGGCGCCTACACCGTTGTCGTCACCGGCTCGGGCGGCGGCGCCGGCACGGCGGCCATTCCGTTCTCGGTGGTCGGCACGGTGACCGGGATCCAAAAATCCGGCACCGCGTTGCAGCTCGAACTGGGCAAGCTGCCGGTCGACTTCTCGGCGATCCAGTCGGTCGGTTCCTAGCGCCGACTCATCCAGTCGGTCGGCTCGTAGCGCCGACTGGGCACGTTTTGCCGCCGCATTAACCGCCGCTTAGGCGCAACGCGGCAATATCGGCCCCGGTCGGCAGAACGCCGGGGGCGAGCACGGCATGACGGATCTTCTGGATGGCTTGCGGGCGCTCGGCCCGGTGCGACTGGCGGCGATGGCGGCTGTGGCGCTTGGCGTTCTCGCCGTGCTCGCCGTGCTCAGCCTTCGCGCCGGCAGCGAGCGGTATGCGCTGCTGTACGGCGACCTTGATCTGCGCGAGTCCGGGCAGATGGTGGATGCGCTCGGCCGCGCGCACATCCCGTATCAGCTCGGGTCGGACGGCGCGACGATCCGCGTCCCGGGCGGCGACGTCGCGCGCGCCCGTGTGCTGCTGGCCGGCAGCGGCCTGCCGTCGGGCGGGTCGGTTGGCTATGAAATTTTCGACCATAGCGACGGGCTGGCCGCCAGCTCCTTTCAGGAGCGCATCAACCAGACCCGTGCGTTGGAGGGCGAGCTGTCACGCACGATCCGCGGCATCAGCGGCGTGCGCGGCGCGCGCGTGCACCTCGTGCTGCCGACGCGCGAGCCGTTCGCGCGGGACCAGCAGTCGGCGCAGGCGAGCGTGATGCTGACGCTTGTGGGCGCCGGCGGGCTGGATCGCGAGGGTGTGCAGGCGGTGCTGACGCTGGTCGCCGCCGCCGTGCCGGGGCTGCGGCCGGATCATGTCACGATCATCGACAGCCGCGGCGACGTGCTGGCCCGCGCCGACGAGCCGGGCGGCGGCGATGGCGCGGGCGGTGGGATCGGGCCGGCCACGCACGCGGAGGACCTGCGCCGCACCGCCGAAATGCGGCTCTCGCGCGGGATCGAAACGCTGCTCGAACGGACGTTCGGCGTGGGGCATGTACGGGCCGAGGCGACCGTCGATCTCAATCTCGACCGCGTCAGCCAGACCGACGAAAAATACGACCCGGACGGCCAAGTGCCGCGCAGCGAGCAGTCGACCAGCGACAACACCCGCTCGACCGAAGCCCCGGCGACTGTTTCCGTCCAGAACAATCTGCCGAACGCCAACGCGGCCGCGCCGAGCGGGGCCGGCAGCCAGGAACAGCGGTCGGAGACGACGACTAACTACGAGATCGGCAAGACGGTCCGCACGCTGGTGCGTGATCAGGCCGAGACGCGGAAGATCAGCCTCGCGGTGATGATCGACGGCACGACCGATGCGGCATCCGGCACGGGGACGGCCAGTGCGCGGCGGCCGCTGACGGCGGATGAGATCGCGCAGGTGACGTCACTCGTCAAAAGCGCGATCGGCTTTGACGACAAGCGTGGCGATCACGTCGATGTCGTCAGCATGCGCTTCGCCGACGCTGAAGCGGTCGACGTGCCGAACGTGCCGCATCTGTTCGGGGTGCCGATCGAGCGGGCTGACCTCACGCATCTGGCGGAGACGCTGGTGATCGGTCTGATCGCCGTGCTCGCACTGATGACCGTGGTGCGCCCGATGGTCGTGCGGCTGACACTGGTGCCGGACGCGGTGGCCGAGATCGGCGCCGGTGGTGGCGGCGGTAGCGCTGCCGCTGCCAGTGGCGGGGCGCTCGCAGCCCAGGGCGAAACGATCATGATCGGCGACCAGCGCCCGGCCAGCGATACCGTCACGATGGTACAGGACGGCACGCCGGGCCTGTCGACCCCGGCTCTGCCGGCGCCCGCCGCGTCGGCGCCGCTAATGATCGAGGACGACCGGCTGGTGACGCTCGCCAATATCGACGGGAAGGTGCGCGCCTCGCTGCTGCGCCGCGCGACCGAGCTGGTTGACCGTCACCCGGAGGAGAGCCTCGCGATCCTGCGCGGCTGGATGGCGCAGGAGGTCGGATGAGGCGGACCGAGGATTATCGTTCGCTGTCGGGTACGAAAAGAGCGGCGATCCTGATGCTGGCTCTCGGGGAGGATCAGAGCGCACGGCTGTTCGGCATGATGCATGAGGACGAGATCCGCGACATCTCGGCCAATATGGCGCAGCTCGGCAGTGTCCGCGCTGAGATCATCGAGCGCCTCTGCGCCGATTTCGCCGACGGTCTCGGGAGCGCCGGCGCGCTAGTCGGTAACTACGAAAGCACCGAGCGGCTGCTGTTGAAGGCGCTGCCGCGCGACCGTGCGGCGCAGATCATGGAGGAGATTCGCGGCCCTGCGGGACGCACGATGTGGGACAAGCTCG
The DNA here is from genome assembly GCA_964434035.1 of uncultured Acetobacteraceae bacterium. Lineage (GTDB taxonomy): Bacteria > Pseudomonadota > Alphaproteobacteria > Acetobacterales > Acetobacteraceae > CAYSTX01. The sequence continues at coordinate 1,835 of CAYSTX010000011.1, read as the reverse complement.
GCAACGTGCCGGAAGGCGTGCTCGCCAACTACCTCAAGAACGAATACCCGCAGACCGTCGCGGTCGTCCTGTCCAAGATCAAGGCCGAACACGCCGGGCGCGTGCTGACACTGCTGCCCGACGGCTTCGCGATGGAAGTCGTCATGCGGATGCTGCGCATGGACAGCGTTCAGAAGGACGTGCTGGAGGGCGTCGAGCAGACGCTCCGGTCCGAGTTCATGTCCAACCGCGCGCGCAGCGCACGGCGCGACTCGCACGAGCTGATGGCCGACATCTTCAACAGCCTCGACCGGCAGACCGAGACGCGATTCATGGTTGCTCTCGAGGAGCGGAATCGCGAGGCGGCCGAGCGCATCAAGTCGCTCATGTTCACCTTCGACGATCTGCAGCGGCTGAGCCCGGCGGCGGTCCAGACGCTGTTGCGCGCGCTCGAGAAGGAGACGCTGCCGATGGCGCTGAAAGGCGCGTCGGAGCCGGTCCGAGGTCTGTTCCTTCGCAACATGAGCGAGCGCGCCGGCAACATGCTGCGCGACGAGATCGAGGCACTTGGCCCGGTCAAGTTGCGCGACGTCGATGAGGCGCAGAGCGCGATCGTTACGCTGGCCAAGGAGATGGCGGCGCAGGGCGAGCTCGACATCGGCGGCATGCGAGATGAGGAGATGGTGCTGTGAGCGGAAACAAGGCGCCGACGATCGAGGCGCGCCGCCGCCACGCGCCGGTGCGCCATGCCGCGGCATCGACGGCGCTTGACGCGCTAATCGCCGACCTCGCGCGCACCCCGGCCGGCGGACGGGCGACGCCGCCGCGGACGCCGAACGCCCCACCGATGCCGTCGTCGCCGCCGCCACCGCCGCGCGCGATCGACGGCATCCTGTTCCTTGACGACCTCGACGAGACGCCGTCGCGCGCGGAGGCGATGTCCCGCGCCGAGACGGAGGCGCGCGCGGCCGACGAAGCGCGCACGGCGGCGGCGGAGGAGGCCGAGACGAAGGCGCGCGAGGTAGCGCGCTCCGAAGGTTTCGCCGACGGCTTCGCGGCGGGCCGCATGGAGGCCGGACGCGAGGACGCGGCCGCCGCACGCGACGCTCTGGTTACGGTCGCAACGAAGCTCGACACGGTTGCCGCGGCGGCGCGGGTGGCGGCGGATGAGGCGGCACTCGCGCTCAGTCGCCTGCTGCTGGCGGCCTTCGGCGCGGCGTTCCCGGCGCTCTCGGCCGCGCATGGTGACGCGGAGGCCGCCGCGCTGGCGCGAACGCTGCTGCCCGCGTTCGGCGCCGAGCCCGCGGTTGTTATCAACGCGGCACCCCGCGCGGCATCCCTGATCGCCGCCTATCTCGACGCCGCCGGCACGTCCGCGACGCCGCCCTCCGGCGTACCGCGCATCCGCGTCGTGCCGACAGACACGCTGCCGCCGGGCGATCTCCGCGTCGCGTGGAATCAGGGCGAGGCCGTCCGCGATGCGCGTGCGCTCTGGGCGGCGGTCGAGGCCGTGCTCGTTGCCAACGATACCGCCGACATGACGGGAGATAAGACGTGAGCACCGAAACGACCGATCCGACCGACCCCAGCTTCGCCGCCGTTCCGTTTCAGCCGCCCGAGCCGCCCGACCACGCGGAGATGGACGCGCCGCGCGCAGCGCGCGACCTTGAAGCCGTCTACGAAATCCCCGTCACCGTCAGCGCCGTTCTCGGCAAGGCGACGATGCAGGTGAGCCAACTTTTGAAGCTCGGCCGCGGCGCCGTGGTCGAGCTCGACCGCAAACTCGGCGAGGCTATCGACATCTACGTCAATAACCGGCTGGTCGCGCGCGGCGAGGTGGTGATGGTCGACGATAC
>CAYSTX010000010.1:15408-32820 GCA_964434035.1 uncultured Acetobacteraceae bacterium | reverse complement strand
GCGGCGGCACGTTCGATATCTCGATCCTCGAGATCGGCGACGGCGTCTTCGAAGTGAAGAGCACGAACGGCGACACGTTCCTCGGCGGAGAGGACTTCGACGCTCGTGTCATCGATTACATCGCCGAGGAGTTCAAGCGAGAGCAGGGCATCGACCTGCGCCGCGACAAACTCGCGCTGCAGCGCCTGAAGGAAGCGGCCGAAAAGGCAAAGATCGAGCTGTCCTCGTCGAAAGAGACAGAGATCAATTTGCCATTCATCACGGCCGACGCGTCGGGCCCAAAGCATCTCGTGATGAAGATGACGCGGGCGAAGCTTGAGAGCCTCGTTGACGACCTGATCGCACGGACGCTCGAGCCCTGCCGTGCCGCCCTCAAGGACGCTGGCGTGACCGCCGGTGAGATCCAGGAAGTTATCCTGGTCGGCGGCATGACACGCATGCCGAAGGTGATCGAGACGGTAAAGACCTTCTTCGGTCGTGAGCCGGCGCGCAACGTGAACCCGGACGAGGTGGTCGCGATCGGCGCCGCCGTGCAGGGCGCAGTGCTCAAGGGCGACGTCAAGGACGTTCTGCTGCTCGACGTGACGCCGCTGTCGCTCGGCATCGAGACGCTCGGCGGCGTGTTCACCCGCCTGATCGAGCGCAACACGACGATCCCGACCAAGAAGAGCCAAGTCTTCTCGACCGCCGACGACAATCAGACCGCCGTGACCATCAAGGTCTATCAGGGCGAGCGCGAGATGGCGACCGACAACAAGCTGCTCGGCCAGTTCGATCTCGTCGGTATCCCGCCCGCGCCCCGTGGCGTGCCGCAGGTAGAAGTTACGTTCGATATCGACGCCAACGGCATCGTGTCAGTGCACGCGCGCGACAAGGCGACCGGCAAGGAGCAGACGATCCGCATTCAGGCGTCGGGTGGTCTGTCCGAGACTGATATCGAGCGGATGGTGCGCGAAGCCGAAGCGAACGCCGAGGCCGACAAGGCGAAGCGGGCCGCGGTCGATGCCCGTAACCATGCCGATGCGTTGATCCACTCGGTCGAAAAGACGCTCGCCGAGCACGGCGATAAAGTCGCGCCGGCCGACCGGGCGGACGCGGAACAGGCCATCGCGGCGGCGAAGTCCGCGATGGAGGGCGGCAACGCCGAAGCGATCAAGACGGCGACGGATCGCCTGAGCCAAGCGTCGATGAAAATTGGTGAGGCGATGTATCGCGCGCAGGCGGAAGCCGGCGCCGGCGCGGCTGGCCCGGGCGGTCCGGACGGTGGTGCGAATGCCGGCGGCGCTGGCGGCCGGCCCGATGACAAGGTCGTCGATGCCGAGTTCGAGGAAGTCGACGAGAAGAAAAAGAAGTCCGCCTGACGCCGCGTCGGCGCGGACGATGCTTGGGCCGCGCCCGCCGGGTTTACCGGCAGGTGCGGCCCTTTGCTTGCATGACTCCGGCGAGCGGCAAAACTATCGCGAGCGATCCCTGGACCGCTCGCAACCAAGCGTGCATGTCCGAATGAAATGGTCGGCAACCGGCTAGTCTAGACGGCAAAGGCGAGGTCGAGGCAGGGACCGATAATGGCGAAGCAGGACTATTATGCGACCCTTGGCGTCGCACGGGATGCGAGTCCGGACGATCTGAAACGGGCCTATCGCAAGCTTGCGATGCAGTACCATCCCGATCGGAACCCGAACGACAAGCTTGCCGAGGCACGCTTCAAAGAGTGCTCGGAAGCCTACGAGATCCTGAAGGACGAGCAGAAGCGCGCGGCCTACGACCGTTATGGTCATGCCGCATTCGAACACGGTGGCGCAGGCGGCCCCGGCGGCGCAGCCGGCTTCGACTTCTCCGGGGCCGGCGGTTTGGGCGATATTTTCGACCAGATGTTCGGCGACATGATGGGTCGCCGTGGCGGCGCGCGCGGACCTCGCGGTGGAGCCGATCTGCGGGAGGCGGTCGAAATCGACCTCGCACAGGCCTTCACCGGAACTAAGGTGACCCTGCGCGTTCCGACACGGGTCACGTGCGACGCGTGCGGTGGCTCCGGGTCGGAAGACAAGGGCCGCTCGGCCGATACCTGCACCACCTGTAACGGCGCGGGCAAGGTTCGGGCGCAACAGGGATTCTTCCTCGTCGAGCGGACCTGCCCGACCTGCGGTGGTCGCGGACGTGTCGTTCGCAACCCGTGTCGCGTCTGTCACGGCGCGGGCACGGTTCAGCGGGAACGCTCGCTGCAAGTCGCGATCCCGGCCGGTGTCGAGGATGGCACGCGGATTCGACTCCCGGGAGAGGGAGAGGCAGGCGGACAGGGCGCGCCCGCGGGCGATCTCTACGTCCATGTCGCGATCCGGCCGCATCCGATTTTCCAACGGTCCGAGCACAATCTGCTGGTTCGGGTTCCTGTGCGGATGACGCTTGCGGCGCTTGGCGGCGAGGTCGAGGTGCCTGTGATCGACGGCAGTCGCGCACGGGTCAAAATCCCCGCCGGCACGCAAACGGGCGATCAGTTCCGGCTCCGCGGCAAAGGGTTTTCCGTGCTGCGCAGCGCCGCGCGGGGCGACATGTATATCCAGGTCGCGGTCGAGACGCCGCAGCACCTGACCCGCAAGCAGCGCGAGCTCCTCGAGGCGTTCGAGGCCGAAGCGGACACGAACCAGAAGGGCCATCCCGAGAGCGAAGGTTTCTTCACCCGGGTGAAGGAGTTTTTCGAGGGCAGCGCGGACTAACCGCCTAGCGCCATCGGGCGAGATAGAACCGCGGCAGGTCGTCGGCGAAGGTGCGGAAGTCGAGCGACCGGTCGAAGGCATAGGTCCTGACCGTCGATGCGATCGGCAACCAGTCGGCGTTCTGTGTGATGCGGTGAATCGCGTCGGCGAATTCCTGTCGGCGTCGATCCGGATCCGTTGCAGTCACCGCCTGATCGACTAGCTGCGAAACAACTGGGTCGCGCGTGTAGTCCAGCGGACCGCCCGTAAAAAACGGCGGCATGAACGCGGCGGCATCGTTGATCGCGTAACTACCCCAACTGCTCAAAAACAACGGCGCGCGCCCGGCGGCGGCGGTTGCGATCGCGTCCGCCGTGCGGATTGCATTGATGCGTGTCGTGATTCCGATCGCGGACAAATCGCGTTGGATTGCCGCAATCAGCGATGGGAGTTGATCGGAGACGAGGTCGGTTGTGAAACCACTTGGAAAACCGGCCTGCGCCAATAACGCCCGCGCGCGATCCGGCGCATATGCACGGCGGACTGCCGCCGACTCTACACATCCGAATTGCGACGGGAAGCAGGGCGTGAAAATTGGTCGGCTTCCCGTGCCTGCGATCGTATTTGCGATAGTTGTTCGATCGATGGCGTAATCAATCGCGCGCCTCACGTCCGCGTTCGTCAGCGGCGTGCCCTCGCCGGTCCGCCCCGAAGCATCGAGACTGAGATACGTCACCCGCATCGTTTCAGCCCGCAGCGCCTGCAACCGCGGATTCCGAATAATGCCGTCTAGCTCGTTCTGGCCGAAATCCCACGTCCAGTCGACGAGACCGGTCGTGAGCGCCGACACGGCAGCGCGCTCATCGAGGGCAACATTGAAGGAGAGGTGCCCGATCGACGGTCGACCCTTCGGGCTGTTGGCCGGATATGAGTCAAAGCGGTCGAGGATGATCGCGTTCATCGGATCCACGCGTGTGACCCGATAAGGGCCCGTTCCCACCGGCGCCCGACCGAACGCCTCGGCACCGACTTCGGTGCGATACAGCCTCGGCAAGATCGGCAAGACCATCGCAATGTAGTCAAGCGCCGCCGGGTATGCCCTCCGGAGTCTGATTCGCACAGAAGTGGGGCTGGTCGCCTCGGCACCGGCGAGAAACTCGTAATTGCTCGGAACTGCGATCCCGCTGAGAGAAACGACAGTCGAAACAGTGTACGCGACGTCGTCGGCGGTGAGGGGATCGCCGTTATGAAATGCCACATCTTTCCGCAGCTCAAAGTCGATCGTCGTGTCGTCGACCTGCCGCCATCGCGTTGCCAGAAGCGGCTTGAGCTGAAACGTCTCCGGGTCGCGATAGATCAGTCCGTCCATCGTGTGGAGCGACAGCACATACCCGGAGCGGAGATTGTCGCTGTAGAAATCGGCCCGTTGCGGAGCGTCACGCCAGGCGATCCTGAGGGTCGAGGTATCGCGGTCATTCGGCGCCGACACGCCTGGTGACGGCAGCATGCCGCCGGCAGCAAGCCCAGTGAGCAGACGCCGTCGGCGCAGCATGTGCGACCCCGTTCGTCGCTCGGCCTCAGGTTAGCCGAGCGTAGCGTTGAAAGCGCCGCCGTCGAGCAAGAGGTTCTGTCCCACGATAAAGCCGGAGGACGCCGCGCACAGAAAAGCGCAGGCGTCGCCGAACTCCGCGGGATCGCCGACGCGCCCGGCTGGCGTGGCGCGCGTCCGCTCCGCGATCACCTCGTCGACGGGACGCCCCGTGGTTGTGGCGGCATGGGCGAAACCGGCGCGCAAGCGGTCCGTCAGAAATGGACCCGGCAGAATGTTGTTTATGGTGACGTTATGCCGCGCCACCTGTCGCGCGAGCCCCGCCGCGAAACCAGTGAGCCCAGCACGGGCGCCGTTGCTCATGCCGAGTTCGGGGATCGGCGACTTCACGGACGCCGAGGTGATGTTGACGATGCGGCCGAACTTCCGCGCGATCATGCCGTCGACGACGGCCCGCATCAGCGCGATCGGCGTCAGCATGTTTGCGTTGAGCGCCGCGATCCAGTCGTCGTGCGACCACTCCCTGAAATCGCCACGCGGCGGCCCGCCCGCGTTGTTGATCAGGATGTCAGGCTCGGGACACGCTGCCAGCGCCGCCGCCCGACCCGCCTCGGTGGTGATGTCGCCGGGGACCGCAATGACGGTGACGCCGGTCGCTGCGCGGATTGCCGTCGCGGTCTCCTCGAGCGTCTCCGCCGTCCGCGCCGTAATCACGACATTGACGCCTTCGCGCGCGAGCGACGTCGCGCAGGCACGGCCTAGTCCCTTGCTGGCCGCGCAGACGATCGCCCAGCGCCCTCGGATGCCGTAATCCATTTTCCCGCCCCCGGCTGTGCGTTGGTCGGAGCCTGCCAAGAAAGCCCGGTCGGCGAAAGGCGTCTCGCGAGGTTTTTGTGGGGGTGTCCCGACGGGGCGCGCCGACACGTTCAGCTGAGCGGATCGTCCTCGCCCGTTATCATCGCGTGGATCAATTCCGGGTCCGACCGCTCCATCAACCGACGCGCGAAGCGGGCACAATCGCCGATCTCGGCCATCCGGACCGCCTGTTTCACCCGTGGAACCGCGGCCGTGTTCATGCTGAAGCTGCGAATGCCCAGCCCGAGAAGCAGGCGGGTCATTCGCGGGTCCGCGGCCATTTCACCGCACACTGAAACCGGCATTCGAAGCCGGAGCGCCGCCTCTGTCGCGAACTGAACCAGCCGCAGAACCGCCGGATGGATCGGGTCATAAAGGCTCGCGACGTCGGTTTCGGCCCGGTCGACGGCCAGCGTGTATGCGGTCAGGTCGTTCGTGCCGATCGCGAAGAAGTCGGCCTCCAACGCCAGCGCGTCCGCGGACAGAGCCGCCCCCGGGGTTTCGATCATGATACCGAGTGGCGGTGTCGGTTCCGGCAACCGCTCGCCGCGCCTGCGCAATCGTCGCACGACACGCTCCATCACCTCACGCGCGGCCCGAACCTCTGCAACCGTCGTCACCATCGGCAGCATCACCCGGGTCGGCCCGTGTAGCGCCGCGCGCAGGATGGCCGCCAGCTGCGTCTCGAATAGTTCAGGCCGGCGGAGCAGCAGCCGTATGCCCCGCAGGCCGAGCGCCGGGTTGACGTCGACCACATCCGGCACGACCCCGGCCGCGCTTAGCGCCTCGATCTCCTTTTCGCCGCCCCAGTCGAGCACTCGGATGGTAACGGAATCGCCAGCCATCGCCTCGATGATGCCACGGTAGCTTTCGTACTGGGTCGCCTCGTCTGGAACGCTGTCGCGGTTCATGAACAGGAATTCGGACCGCAGCAGACCGATCCCGTGCGCGCCCGATTGCGCGATCATCGGCAGCTCAAGCGGCAACTCGAAATTCGCCTGCAGCTCGACGTCTTCGCCATCCAACGTCCGGGCCGGCAGCCGGCGCAGCCGTCCGAGCCGCTGCCGATCGCGGGCAAAGGCAGTAACGGCGCGCTTCGCTTCGGCCAGGGTCGCCTCGCTTGGGTTGAGCGTCACCGTCCCGAGGGTCCCGTCGACAACGGCCAGATCGCCCGGGGTCATTGCGTGCGTCACGCCGGCCGCACCCAACACGGACGGAACGCCGAGCGCCCGGAGCATGACGGCCGTGTGGCCCTCCGCGCCGCCTTCGTCGGTCGCGACAGCCGCGAGCCGGGCCGGATCGAGCAGCGCCGCGTCGGCCGGGCGCAATTGCTCGCAGATCAGGATCGCTCCCGGCGGCAAGCCGGCGAAACTACGAAACGGCGTGCGCGTCAGGTTGCGGATCAAGCGCCGCCCGATTTCTCGCATCTCCTCGGCCCGGCGAAGAATGCTGCCCCTCTCGTCGGGCGAGGTTCCACCATGGATTTGGCGAAGTAGCGTCCCGGCCAACTCGTCGCATTCGGCGGCGACGGCCGCCTCGGCCGACGCGAGCCCTTCCTCGATCCGTCGCCGGGCGCCGCGGAGCAGGCGGGAGGGGCCGAGCATCCGCAAATAGGCGTCCAGCAGCGGCGCCAGCTCCGCCTGGCTTTCCTCCGGTAGAACCGACAGACGCGCCCGCAGCTTGGTTACTTGCCGGCGCGACTGGGTCAATGCGGTGTCGAGGCGCGCGCGCTCGGTGTTGATGTCCTCGGGCTCGATGGTCGTGGGGCCCGCCGGCGCCTGCGGTTCGGCCGCGCCGAAAACAGGACCGATCGCGATCCCCGGGCTGGTTGGGATGCCGACGAAGCGGCGCTCAGGTCGGTTGCCCGCCGTGCTTTCGGCTTCAACCCGCCGGGCGCGCGCGAGGCGCTTATGCTGTGGTGGTGGCGGCGCCGGTTGCTGGCTTGGTGGCCGTTCAGTCGTGCTCATCGAAGCCGGACTCGACCAGCGAGGCGAGCGCGTCGAGCGCTTCCTTCGCGTCCCACCCCTCCGCCCGAAGCTCGATCGACGAACCCTGACCAGCGCCCAACATCATAAGTCCCATGATCGACCGGGCAGAGACCGACTGTCCATCACGGACAACGTCGACAGACGCGCCGAAGCGCTCGGCCATCGTGACGAAGCGGGCCGCCGCCCGAGCATGAAGCCCCCGCCGATTTACGATCTGCACGACCCGACTGACGACGACGGCGTTGTTCTCGTCCGAGCCACCGGTACCCGCGTTGGCAGCATCGGGGCCGCCTGCCCCCGTTCCGTCGGCGTCGCTGCCATCTGACCCGGCGCCGCTCATGCTGGAACCGGCGTCAGCCGCAGGTCCCGCTCAGCTTGCCATGGCCGTTCAGTACATGGGATGCGGCGGCGATGTATTTTCGACCTGCCGTTTCGGCGCAGCAGACCGCATCGGCCAGAGGTTGCGACGATCGGACCTTTGCAAGCTTTACGAGCATTGGCAGATTTACGCCCGCGATCACCTCGACGCCTTTTCGGTCCATCATTGAGATCGCGAGGTTGCTCGGGGTGCCGCCGAACATATCGGTCAGTAGCACCACGCCATCGCCGGTGTCGCAGCGGCGAATGCTCGCCTCGATATCGGCCCGACGACGCTCGATATCGTCATCAACGGCGATGCAGATGGTGTCGACGTTCTTTTGCAGGCCAACGACATGTTCCATCGCTAGCCGCAATTCCTCGGCGAGCCGTCCATGCGTCACCAGGATCATGCCGATCATGACCTGGCGCACCGCTGAGTACAGAGTGCGGCCTCGGTCTGGCCCTCGTTCTCATCACGCATGGTGGTGTCTCTCAGGCCTCCTGCGCCTGAATAGCCGTCGTCTTCTCGCCATCGCTGGAGTGGCGAGGAATGGGGCGACTGGTTACACCGATTTCGGTGTTGCCGTCGCGTGCCAATTCACGGTGCGTTACATGCAACCGCCAGCCCTCATCATTCAAGACCTTAGCCAGTCGCTCGACCGTGTGTACCGATCGATGCCGTCCGCCTGTGCAGCCAATCGCGACTGTCGCGTATTTCTTGCTCTCTTGCATGAAGCGCGGCAAGAGCAGTCGAAGGAGATCCATGATCCGCCCGAAAAAAGCGGCGTAATCGGAATCGGCCTCGACATAGGCGCCGACTTCCGGATCGAACCCCGTCTTCTCCCTCAATGTTGGGTCGTAGTGAGGGTTTCGCAAAAAGCGACAATCGAAGACCAGGTCTGCGTCCCGCGGGAGTCCGAACGGGTACCCGAAAGATATCAGCGACACGAGCATTCCGGCTTGCCCTTCGACATCGCTGCCGGCGCCGTATTGCCGCTCGATCAGATGCCTCAGCGCGGCAAGCGGCAGTTCGGATGTGTCGATCGTCAGATCGGCGGCGTCGCGGAGCAGTCTCGTCAGCCGCTCCTCCTGCTCAATGCCGTCGATCACGCGCCCTTGCGGCGCAAGCGGATGACGACGGCGCGTCTCAGTGTAGCGCCGCAGAAGCGCCGTCTGATCAGCCCACACGTAGACAAGTTCCGCGCGCAGATCCGGATCGGCGCGGAGACCGGCGAGCCTGTCGAGCACGGCGTTCGAGTCGAATCCACGCGTCCGCGCATCGACGCCGATCGCCAACGGCCGCTCGCTTCGCGTGACCAGCGCGCCAATCATCATCAGCGGCGGATTGTCGACCGCTTCAAACCCCAAATCCTCGAGCGCGCGGAGAACTGACGATTTACCGCCGCCGGATAATCCGGTCACCAAAACGACTCGTCGTCGTCGGGACGGCATTTCAGACGGTGCTGCCGCGTCGCTCATGCCGCGAAAGAGCCGGCGACCTGTTCCACGCGTCCGAGCGCGCAATCGAGCGCAAGCGACACGCGCGCGGGCGCGGAAGCAAGCGTTGGATCGAGCCTGACGACCGGGACTCCAAGACGCTCGTCTCGCATCGCAACGGGCGGCAGACGCGCGCCGGCCGGTCCAAGTTCAACATGCAGCGCGATTTTTATACCTGCGTGGTGTGGCATGCGCACAATCCCCAGCCCTCGGACCTCGAGCAACCCGGCCAGCGGGGGCGGTGGCGACGCAGCGCCTCGCTCGTCGACATCGACCCGGTCGTCGGCCACGAGTATATAGCCGCGATCAATCAGTCGCAGCACGAGATCGGACTTCCCCGATCCCGGCGGCCCCGTCACCAGCACGGCCGCGCCCTCGCGCGCGACGCAGCTCCCGTGGATCTGCATGGGGGCGAAGAGTGCTGTGCCATGACGGAAAAAGGAAGCGACTTGTCGCGTTCCGTTACTTCGCCCCAGCCTCACGTCCCGCATTGGAACAATCCGCCCGATCATCAGGAGCCCGCTGTGATGAGTGATCCCGTCCTTCTGAGTGTCGACGCGCGCGGTGTTGCAACCGCCACGTTCAACCGTCCCGAGCGCGCCAACGCTTACGACGAGGCGATGCTGACGGTGCTTCGCCTCGGCCTCGATCGGCTGGCCCGTGACGAACGGGTCCGCTGCCTTGTCATTCGCGGGGCTGGTCGGCATTTTCAGGCCGGCGCCGATATCGAGTGGCTTGGTCGCGTCGCAGGCTACTCGCCCGCGCAAGCGTACGCCGCATCGATGGCGACCGTCCATGCCTGCCGCAGGTTGAATGAGTGGCCGAAGCCGACGATTGCGGTTGTGCATGGCGCGTGCTTCGGCGGCGGTGCGGGTATGGTTTGCTGTACCGACGTTGTTCTCGCGACGTCGAACGCCCAATTCGGTTTGACCGAAGTCCGAGTCGGCGTCGCGCCGACACCGATCAGCACGCATATGGTGCACGCCATCGGCCTGCGTCACACGAGACGCTATGCGCTGACCGGTGAACGATTCGACGCCGCGGAGGCGTGCCGGATCGGCCTGGTGCACGAGGTCGTTTCGCCTGATCGGATCGAGGCCCGCCTGTCGGAGGTGCTCGACGCAATCTTTCTTGCCGCGCCGGGCGCGGTCGCGGTGACAAAACGCAGCTTTCTTGGCGCGAATGGCTGGCACGTTGACGACCGGATGGCCGACCGGTTGGCGCATGAAAGCTGGACGCAGCGCGCCAGCGCCGAAGGGCAGGAGGGAACGGCCGCCTTTCGAGAGCGGCGCAAGCCGGCTTGGTGGGTTCCTGCTAGCGGCGACGCTTGATCGGCGTCAGCTGACCGGGCCCAGGAACGGCGACCGGACGACGAGCGAGGGGTCGCCCGCGATGACCTCGTGGACGGTTTCCTTACCGACGCGACGGAACCGAATTGCAAGACGCTCCTGTCCAAGCCGCAGGTCGGTCAGCGTAATGTCGGGCAGCCAATCGGGCAGCGTGGGATCGATCATCAATTGGCGGCGCGGTGCGTCGGGGTTGATGCCGAGGATTGCCTGCAGAAGCGAAAAGACCGAGCCGGCCGCCCACGCCTGCGGCACGTTCGCGCCAAGATACTGAACCGGAAACCCGCCCGGAACCCGCGTCACGCCAGCGTAGAGTTCGGGCAATTGGTTGAGTAGGAAATGACTCGCCGCACCGCTAACGTCGCGCGCGATCCGTGCCGCCTCGGCGCCAAATCCGTATCGCTTGAAGCCGAGCGCGATTAGCCCGTTATCGTGCGGCCAGACCGACCCCAGTTGGTACGAGAAGGGATTGTATGCCGGGTGGGCCGCCGAAAGCGTGCGGATGCCCCACCCGCTCCACATGTCCGGTTGCATCAGCCGTGACACCACCCGCGCTGCGCGATCCGGCGGCACGATTCCTGACCACAGGCAGTGACCCATGTTCGACGCGACGGACCACACCGGCCGCTTTTCGCCGTCCAGCGTGAAGGCATAGACGCCGAGGTCTTCATTCCAGAAAATGTCGTTGAATTGATCGAACAGCGCGGCCGCCCGGGCGCGGAGATCATTTGCCCGATCCGGCCTGTCGAGCGCGTCGAAAACCTCGGCCATGCGGGTCCAGGCGTCATAGACGTAGCCCTGCAATTCACAGAGTGCCTTCGGCCCCTTTACCTGCGTGCCGTCGGGGTAAACGACAGCGTCGCCGCTGTCCTTCCAGCCCATGTTCTCATATCCGGCCTTCGACCGGGTCTGATATTCCTGAAACCCGTCGCCGTCGCGGTCGCCGCTCTCATCGATCCAGCGCAGCGCTGCCTCGGCATTCGGCAGGTAGCGCTCCAGTATTGACCGGTCGCCGGTTGCCCGCCACGCGGCGTGCAGCGTGATCAGATAAAGCGGCGTCGCATCGGCCGTGCCATAATACGGCGTGTGCGGAATGAGCTTGAAGTGCGCGAGCTCGCCGTAACGTATCTCGTGCAGGATCTTGCCCGGCTCCGCATCACGGTAAGGATCATCGACCCGGGCCTGCAGGCGTCCGAGCACATCCAGCGCGCCTCGCGCAAATTCGGGCCAGATCAGGATATTTTGCAACGAGACGATCAAGCTGTCGCGGCCAAACGGCGCGACGAACCACGGCAGGCCGGCGGCCGGCAGGAACACCATCGCGGTCTGGCCATTGCCGGCCAGGGCCACGTTTCCGTTGACAGGCATCGATAGCCGCAGTGCCGCCATGTCCTCGATGGCTTGCACGTAGAGCCGATAGAATTCCTCGTTCGGCGTCGTGACCTTCAGCACGGTGTCGCGCCAGGTCCGAAGCGTATCCTCGTGCAAGCCCGTGCTTGCGGCGACAGCGCAATCGGAAGGGGGGCTCTCCGTCACGTCGCCATCGGTCAGCGAATACAGGAGACACGCGTGCCATGCTTCGCCGGGCGCAAGCGTCACGCTGAAGCTGATGCGGCCGTTGGCGGCGACTGCGTCATCGCCGATACGACCCCCCGCGACGATGCAGTGTACGCTAACCGCGCGCAGAAAATCTTTGTTCGAATATGTGGTCGTCAGGGTCTGCGTCTGGTCCGACCACTCGGTCGTGATCCGGCCCCGACGTACGATGCGATTTGATTTCACTTCGAATACGTCGGCGAAGTCGCTCCGGATCGCGACCTCGAGCTGAAAGCGAACGGCCCGGGGACCATGGTTTCGGAGGTCCAAATCCTCGTGCATCCCGCTGCCGATCGCACGGTTGATGACGAGGGCGAGGGTGCGGGCCGGGACCTCGCCATCCTCGGTGAAGAAAGCCCGGTTGACCAACTGAATGCGCGATGCGTGATAGGCGACGGCGCCCCCGTTCAGCAGGTCGAATTCCTCGCCATTGGCGTAGACGGACCACGCACTGACGAGCCGCGTATCGAGAAAATAAAGGCCCTTGTCAGACGGCCAGGGGATCGAGCCGTCCGGGTCGCAGACGAGCACGGTCTGACCCTGATGGATCGAAATCTGCGGTGGGCCAACCTGCACTTTGAACGACATTTCTCGGGCCTCAAGCTCATTCAGACAAAGGCGTTACCCTGCCGTCGACCTCATCGTCGGAGCAAGCGGCTCCAGAGCGCTTGTGTCCAGCCGGTCGGCTGCGAACGACTCTGTCCGTGCGTGACATGTGGCGTGCGGGCAGGAGGGCGGAGCGCGCTCGACATCAGATGTCGGCCAACATCGCCTTCCGCAATCCGGGCGCGCTGAAACTCCATGATCCGCACCGTTGCTTCGTCCGTCGCCGCCTGCTCGAGTTCGCTGGCCCGTGCGTCCGCGTCATACAGCATGCCCGCGCGACGCAAGACATCAACGAGCCGGAGAGCCGATCGCTCATCTCGTGGCACGCCCCAGGCGGAAGCCGCCCGGCGCCGAAGCATCGACGCCGTGTCGTCATCGCCCAAATCGTCCGCAGCCCAAGCGGCCATCAAAATCGCATCTGCCGCGCCGGAACGGTCGCCGATGCCGGCAAGCAAGGCGGCGTAGCGGAGCGCGGGGCGGCACGGCTCCGGCGCGTCCCCGCCAGTGTCGCGATACGCGTCGGTACGAATGACGGAAGCGGTCGACGACGGGAGAGCGGCGAGATCGGGCGCGGTCGCGCCGCATTTCGGGCAGGTCTGTAACCAGCCCGGTAGCGTCGATCGCGCCGGCTCCCCCGGACGGAGATCGAGATCGGGCGCCATCTCGGCCGCGGGACTCCGATGCGGTAACGCGGCCGGCGCGCCGCAGGCAGCGCAGCGTCGCGTCGCGGTCACGCCTGGGCTAACCCCGCGCGCAAACGGCCCATCGCCCGGCTGATCGTCTCCGGCGCGCGGGCGAAACAGATGCGCAGGTAACCCTCGCCGCCCGAGCCGAACGCGGCGCCCGGGGCGACCGCAACGCCATGATCGACGACCAATAGGCGCGCCAATCCAACGCTGTCGCTCAGTCCATCGACCCGGATGAACGCATAGAACGCGCCGTCCGGTGCGTGGAGACGGATGCCGTTCAGCCCGGCAAGCGCATCGACGGCAAGCCGCCGTCCGGCGGCGCAGTACGCGCGGAACGCCTCGACGAAATCGGCGTCCGCCAGCGCCGCAAGCGCCCCGGCTTGCGCGAATGGCGCCACGCCGGAATGTGTCACCTCGACGATCTCGGCGATCGTGTCGCGCGCACCCTCCGGCACGACGAGCCAGCCGAGCCGCCAGCCGGTCATCGCATAGGTCTTTGAGAAACTGTTGCAGACGATGACGCGGTCGGTCGGATCGGCGATGTCGAGCAGCGACGGTGCGGCAGGGCACTCATCGTAGACCAATCGAGAATAGACCTCGTCGGCAATTAGCCAGACGCCAAGGCGGCGGCACAGTCCGATGATCGTCTCGACCTCGGCTTCGGTCGCGGTCCAGCCGGTCGGATTGTTCGGCGAGTTCAAGACAAACGCGCGGCAGCCGACGAGCCGCTCCGCGAGCGAATCGAGATCGAGCGTGAACCCGCCATCCTCGCGCGCGCCGAGTGTGATTGCCTCGACGGTCGCACCGCGCAGCCGAGCCGCGTTGCCGACATTGGGCCACGCTGGCTCGTGCAGCAGCACACGGTCACCCGCACGAACCACGGACGACAACGCGACCGACAGGGCGGCCATGCCGGAAGCCGTCACGACGACCCGCGTCTCGTCGACCGGCCGCCTGTGCAGCGCACTGAGCATATCCGCAATGCCGGATCGCAGGAGTGGAAGGCCGCGTACGTCGGGGTAGAGCGTATTTCCGGCGGCGAGGGCCGCGGCCGCGGCCGACCCGGCGGCGGGCGAGCTCCGCCAATCGCTTTCTCCGAAACAGAGAAAATCGGTGTCGGGGCGAGCAAAGGCGAGGCGCGCGACCTGGACGATCCGCGACCCCGGAAGAGTATTAAGGTCCATGGCCTGTTGTAAGCCGGGTCCGACCCGCTCCGCGAGGGGTCATGCGGGGCCGGGGCGAAAGTGGACGCTGTGGCAGGCATATGGTTTAAGCCGGGACCCACACTTCGTCGCGAACCGACGCGCCCTCGCGCCGGCGACAGCAGGGACAAACAATCATGAATCCAACTGGCCACGACAGTTTGCACACTCGCCGGACGCTGACGGTGGAGGGGAAAGAATACGACTACTTCTCCCTGCCCGCTGCCGCCGATGCGATTGGTGACGTCTCGCGGCTGCCGGTCACTCTCAAGGTCCTGTTGGAGAACGTACTCCGCTTCGAAGATGGCCGCGCCTACAAGCCGGCTGACGCCCGGGCCATTGCGGGCTGGCTTGCCAACGCGACTTCAACCGCCGAGATCCCATTCAAGCCGGCGCGCATCCTGATGCAGGATTTTACCGGCGTTCCGGGTGTGGTCGATCTCGCCGCGATGCGCGACGGAATTACCCGGCTCGGCGGCGACCCGGCCCGCGTGAACCCGCTGGTGCCGGTCGATCTGGTGATCGATCATTCGGTGATGGTCGATGATTTCGGGCACGCCGATAGCCTTCGCCGCAACGTCGACATCGAGTTTGAGCGCAACCGGGAACGTTACACCTTCCTTCGCTGGGGCCAGGACGCGTTCGCTAATTTCCGTGTCGTGCCGCCGGGCACGGGTATCTGCCATCAGGTCAATCTCGAATATCTGGGGCAGACGGTCTGGACGGCCGACGTCAATGGCCGGACGATCGCCTATCCGGACACACTGTTCGGCACCGACAGCCATACGACCATGGTCAACGGCCTCGGCATTCTCGGCTGGGGCGTCGGCGGGATTGAGGCGGAAGCCGCAATGCTCGGCCAGCCGATCGCGATGCTGATCCCGGACGTCATCGGCTTCCGGCTGACCGGCCGGCTACCCGAAGGAGCGACGGCGACCGATCTCGTCCTGACGGTGACGCAGATGCTGCGCAAGAAGGGCGTTGTCGGCAAATTCGTCGAGTTCTTCGGTCTTGGCCTCGACAACCTGCCGCTCGCGGACCGCGCGACGATCGCGAACATGTCCCCCGAATACGGCGCGACCTGCGGCTTCTTTCCGGTCGACCGCATCACGCTCGACTACCTGCGTCTGTCGGGGCGCGACGAGCACCGGATCGCACTCGTCGAGGCGTATTGCCGGGCGCAGGGCATGTGGCGCGACGCGACTACGCCTGACCCGGTGTTCACCGATACGCTGGAGCTTGACCTCGGCACGGTCCAGCCGAGCCTCGCCGGGCCGAAGCGGCCGCAAGACCGTGTGCTGCTGCGTGAGGCGAGCAGCGCATTCCGCAAGGAGCTGACGGCCAGCCTCGGGGTAGCGCCGGCGCGTGCCGATGACCGGGTCGAAGTCGCTGGGCGTAATTTCTCGATCACGCATGGCGACGTCGTCATCGCCGCGATCACGTCGTGCACGAACACGTCGAACCCGTCGGTGCTCGTCGCGGCCGGACTGGTCGCGCGGAAGGCGCGAGCCCTCGGTCTCCGGCCGAAGCCGTGGGTCAAGACGTCGCTCGCTCCCGGTTCGCAGGTCGTCACCGACTATCTGGATCGCTCCGGTTTAACGGAAGATCTCGATGCGCTCGGATTTAACCTGGTCGGTTACGGCTGCACGACCTGCATCGGCAATTCCGGCCCGCTCGACGAGCCGATCGCCGACGCCATCGAAGATAACGGCCTCGTTGGCGTGTCGGTGCTGTCCGGCAATCGCAACTTCGAGGGCCGAGTCCATCCGAACGTGCGAGCGAATTATCTCGCGAGCCCGCCGCTTGTTGTCGCGTACGCGCTGCTCGGCACGATGAACGAGGATATCACCACTGCATCCCTCGGGACCGGACCGGCCGGGCAGCCGATCTTCCTGCGCGACATCTGGCCGACCAACCAGGAGATCGCCGAGGTCGTCGCGAAGAATCTTTCTCGGGCGCAGTTCCAGAGTCGCTACGGCGAAGTCTTTAAGGGCCCGCAGCAGTGGCAGGCGATCAGCGTTGAGAGCGACAGCCAGACCTATCGCTGGATCGACGGCTCGACCTACGTGAAGAACCCGCCTTATTTCGAGGGCATCACGGCCGAGCCGGCGCCGATCAAGGACATCACCGGTGCACGCGTCCTCGCCGTGCTCGGCGACAGCATCACGACCGACCACATCAGCCCGGCCGGCTCCATCCGCAAGTCTTCGCCTGCCGGCGAATACCTGACGGAGCGGCAGATCCAGCAGCGCGACTTCAACAGCTACGGCGCGCGGCGCGGCAACCACGAGATCATGATGCGCGGCACGTTCGCCAACATCCGGATCCGAAACGAGATGGTTCCTGGCGTTGAGGGCGGCATGACGGTCCATCACCCGTCGGGCGAGCAGATGTCCATCTACGATGCCGCGATGCGCTACAAGGCCGAGGGTCGTCCGCTCGTGATCTTCGGTGGTCGCGAATACGGAACCGGGTCGTCGCGCGACTGGGCGGCAAAGGGCACGATGCTGCTCGGTGTGCGCGCGGTGATCGTTGAAAGCTTCGAGCGCATCCATCGCTCAAACCTCGTCGGGATGGGTGTCCTGCCGCTGGTGTTCAAGGACGGCATGACCCGCAAAACACTCGGCATCACCGGCGCCGAGACGATTGACGTCGAGGGGCTTGAGGCGCTTGCGCCGCGCATGGATCTCACGCTGGTCGTTCACCGTCCGAACGGCGCCGTTGACCGCGTGCCGGTGCTGTGCCGCGTCGATACTCTGGATGAGGTCGCGTATTATCGCCATGGCGGTATCCTGCACTACGTGTTGCGCGAGATGGCCAAGGCGGCGTGACGCGAGCAGCCTAACAGCGCGGGAACGGAGCGTGAGGGGCCGGCCGAGATGACGACCGGCCTCTCCGCCTATCTCGATTTCCTGCGGGTCGCGGCGGCGCTCGTCGTATTTGGCACGCACTTGAGCGGTGACCGATTTTCGGGCGGCGCCGTCGGCTTTCCCGTGGCGGTCGGCCATAGCGCCGTCATGGTGTTCTTTGT
>CAYSTX010000010.1:1830-15308 GCA_964434035.1 uncultured Acetobacteraceae bacterium | reverse complement strand
TGGTTTCTGAACGAGACGGCGTTTTCTGACGTACCGTATTGGTCGCTCACGTATGAGGTCGCGTACTATGCGCTTTTCGGCGCCGTCGTCTTTGCCGGGGGTTGGCGTCGGTACGTGGCGATCCTCGGCGTGCTGCTGCTGACCGGTCCCCGTCCCTGGCTCTTGTTTCCGCTCTGGGCAATGGGCGCCGCGCTTGCACTCGCGCACCTGCACCGGCAACCGGCCCCGATATTCCGGATCGAAACGGCGCGGTTGCTTCTGGCCGCGACCGCGATAGGCGCGATTGCCGTCGCCTGGTTCAGAACGGATGGCGCGACCGATCAATGGAGCGCGTCGATACTCGGTGGCACGCATCAGGCACAGGCCTGGCTTCACTACGCCCGCTTCGCGCCCACCGACTGGCTCATCGGCATTCTGATCGCGGTGAATATCGCGGCCGCGCGGGATGCGCGCCTCGTCTGGCCGCGCGCAGGCGCGCGGCTCGTCCGGTGGGCCGCATCATTCACATTTGCGCTGTATCTGTCGCATTATCCTTTGCTTGAGTTCTGGGCCGGGCACTTCGATCCGCCCTGGCCGATTCTGGTGATCCTTGTGCTCGTGTCGGTATGGATGTTCGGACTCGTCACTGAGAGACAGAAGCATCGCTGGCGCGCGTTTTTCGCGAGGGTCACGCAGTGGGCGATCGCATGACCTCCGTTGGTCACGCGATCAGGCTACTCTCCGAAACCATCGTCAACCGCATCGCGGCAGGCGAAGTGATCGAGCGCCCGGCGGCGGTCGTGAAAGAGCTGGTCGAAAACGCGCTCGATGCTGGCGCTCGCCGGATTGTTGTGGCCATCAACGGTGGCGGAATCGATCGGATCGAAGTGGTCGACGATGGCGTCGGGATGTCGGCCGACGATCTGACGATGGCCATCCAACGCCATGCGACCTCGAAGCTCGCCGATAACGAACTGATCCGCATCGCAACGCTCGGCTTTCGCGGCGAGGCGTTGCCATCGATCGGGGCGGCAGCGCGACTCTCGATCACGACACGCACGCGGACCGATCCGAACGCCAGTGCGATCGTGGTCGAGGGCGGTGTCGTCGGTTTGGTTTCGCCTGCTGCGGGCCCGCCAGGAACGCGGGTCGTGGTCCGCGACCTCTTCTTTGCAACGCCCGCGCGCCGGAAGTTTCTGAAGAACCCGCGGACCGAGGCGGAGCACGCCGAGCTGGCGGTGCGCCGCCTCGCCTTTGCGGCGCCGTCGGTAGCGTTTCGCGTCACCGTCGACGACCGGACCGTATTCGACTTGCCGACGCAGGACCGTGCGGCCCGGGTCGCGGCGTTGCTTGGCCCCGAGGCGGCGGCGGTGCTTCTGCCCGTTATGCTCGAGCGTGCAGCGGTCCGGGTCACGGGATTCGCCGGCAGCCCAACTCACACGCGGGCCACAGGGGCAGCGCAGAGCCTCGTCGTCAACGAACGCCCGGTCGCCGATCCGGTCCTCAAGACGGCGATCCGAGTCGCCTACCGCGACGTCATCGCGGCCGGTCGTCACCCGGTCGTCGCACTTTACCTGGAAATTCCGAAAGAAGACGTCGACGTCAACGTACATCCGGCAAAGACGGAGCTCCGGTTTCGCGACGCCGCTTCGGTCCGCGGGGCGGTCATTTCGGCGCTGTCGTCGGCGCTGTCAGACGGTGCGGCCGTGGCGCGCGGCGGTCCGTCGATGTTGGCGCGCGGCTGGTCGCCGCGACCCGCGTTACGTCTTACGCCATCGGGCATGAGCTCTGCGGGAAGCGTTCGAGCGAACGGTTTCGCCGAGGCCGCGTTGCCGTTCGCGCCCGATGGAACCGCGCCCACGGCGCGGACCCTGCCGGCGCCGCCGGCCGATGCGAGCGGCTACCCGCTCGGCGCGCCGGTCGCCCAGGTTCTGGACACATACATCATTGCGGTCGCCGATGATGGGTCGCTTGTTCTCGTCGACCAGCACGCCGCGCACGAACGACTGACGCATGAAGCGATCCTGGACGAGATGCAGGCGGGTGGCGTCCGCTCGCAGCCGATGCTCCTGCCGGCGGTCGTCGATCTGCCGGCGAGCGACGTCGCCCGCCTAGTGGATCACGCGGCGACGCTCGCACGACTCGGGCTGGAGTTCGAGGCGTTTGGCCCGGGTGCGCTGCTGGTCCGCGCCCTGCCCGCCTTGCTTGGCGCGCCCGACCCCGGTCCGTTGTTGCGGGACCTCGCCGATGAATTGGCGGAGTCGGGGGAGACCGCCGCGCTCGAGCAGCGCCTGAACGCGATCGTCTCGCGTCTCGCCTGCCATGGCAGCGTCCGCGCCGGACGCCGGCTTGGTGCTGCCGAAATGGACGCGCTCCTGCGCCAGATGGAACGCACGCCGAGGGCCGCGACCTGTAGCCACGGCCGGCCCACATATTTGAAGCTTAGCCGGGCCGAAATCGAACGACTGTTCGGTCGGCGCTGACAGGACACGCGAAACTTTCTGGCGGTAAGCTGACTTAGCGAAACCGAGTCAAGGGAGAGCGCTATGTCCGACTTCCCGCATACGGCTTCGATTATCGACCCAAGGATGGGTCGCTCAGCAATGCTGGCACGGCATTGGTGGGTGTTCCTTCTGCGTGGTATCGTTGCGATCGTGTTCGCAGCGGCCGCGCTGCTGCTTCCGTTCACGACACTTGGCTCGTTGATCCTCGTGCTCGGCATCTACCTGCTGGTGGACGGTGTCGCAGCCATTGTCGCGGGCTTCCGTGCTGCCAGTAACCACGGCAAATGGGTGTTGCTTTTACTCGAGGGTGTTGTCGACATCATTGCAGGACTGTTCGCGCTCGCCATGCCCGCACTGACCCTGCTCGTCGTGATACTCATGCTCGCGGCCTGGTCGGTGGTGTCCGGCGTTCTCCTCCTGGTCTCCGCGTTCAATTTGCACGGCGGGCATGGGCGATGGCTGATGGCGCTGGCGGCAATCGCCTCGATCGTGTGGGGCGTGCTGCTCTATGTCTTTCCGATCGCCGGCTCGCTCGTGCTGACGTGGTGGCTCGGCGGCTATGCGCTCGCGTTCGGGATCATGCTGATCGCATTCGCGTTCAAGCTGCGGTCTCGGTCACATCCGGAGTTGGGACCGGGCGGCGGCCTGCGCGCGGCCTGATCCGCCGCGCCTAACCGGGTATCGGCAGGGACGCCGGCGCCGCGGATGCGCCGGCGTCCACGGGAAGCACGATTCCCGTCACCCAACGTGCCTCGTCGCTCGCGAGATAGAGGACGGCGAAGCCGACGTCCCAGCCGTCGCCCTCGACCTTGAGAAGGCTCCGCTCCCGCCGTGCCTCTCGCATCTCGGGCGTCATGCCGGCCTCCTGCACCATGGGCGTATAGACCATGCCGGGTGCGACACAATTGACGCGGATCCGCTCGGCCGCGTGCTGCGCCGCCATGGCGCGGGTCATGTTGACGACGGCGCCTTTCGATGTCGGATAGAGCAGGTTCGGATGTCCACCGAACAGACCGGCGAAGGACGCGATGTTGACAATGGCGCCGCCGCCCACCGCGCGCATCGCCGGGATCGCGAATTTCGCCATGAGCATCATCGACGCGACATTGAGCCGCATCGCCGCGTCCCACCCCTCGGGGTCTACCGTTTCGGCCGTTCCTTTCGGCCCGAGCACCCCGACGTTGTTCACGAGGACATCGAGCCGGCCCCACGCATCCGTCGCAGCGGCGATGGCCGCCGCGCAATCCTCCGGCCGCGTCACGTCGCCGGTGACGACCCGACAGGTGCCGCCCGCGTCGGTGATCATCCGCGCCGTTACATCGGCCCAATCCCGCACCGCATCGAGAACAATCACCTTTGCGCCCTCGCGCGCGAGCAACAGGGCGGCGGCGCGGCCGTTGCCAATCCCGTCGCCGCGCGAACCGGCGCCGGTGACGACGGCAACCTTACCCGCCATCCGTCCGCTACCGGTGCGCAAATCGATCGCGCGTGTTGTGTTGCTCATGCGTCCGTCTCCGTCCCCGTCCTTATGCAGACGTTATCGCGCACCGATCAGCGGTTGCGCCAGATCGTGATGCGCGCGGCGCCATGTACGCGTGACGCGAGCGGCGATTCCGGCTCGCCCGGAAAACGTTCGTCCCCTCCACTCTCGGCGATGATGAGCGCACCCGCATTGACGCGTCCCGCGGCACGCGCGGCGTCGAGCGCCGGACCGATCAGGCCGGCCGCGTACGGTGGATCGAGAAAGATGACGTCGCAGACCGGACCCGGCGAGAGCCGAAGCGCATCGGCCGGAACGACCTCGCTCTGTGTCGCCGCGCCGCAGGCCGCGATGTTCGCGTGAAGCGCCGCGAGGGCAGCCCGGTCCTTCTCGACGAACCACGCATGAGCGGCGCCACGCGACAGCGCTTCCAAACCCATCGCGCCGGTCCCGGCAAACAGATCGAGGACGCGCGCGCCCTCGATCACAGCGCGGCCGCCCCACGGTGCGTGCAGCAGCATATCGAACAGCGCCTGTCGCGCACGGTCGGACGTTGGCCGTGTGGTCGTGCCGGGCGGCGCGATGAGGCGGCGGCCGCGCCACGCGCCCGCGACGATCCGCATGTCAGCGCCGGCGCGGCGCCGGTTGCGGCCGGATATCTGTCGGTAGCTGCTCGCGGAGGACTTTGGCCGGCACTTCCTCCACGGCGCCACGCGGCAGGGTGCCGAGCTGGAACGGCCCGTAAGCGACCCGGATCAGTCTCGTGACCGTCAGCCCGAGCGCCTGCAGCACCCGCCGAACCTCCCGGTTACGCCCCTCGCGCAAGGCAACCGTCAGCCACGCGTTTTCGCCACGCCGGCTGTCGAGCCCGGCCTCGATGCCGCCGTAACGGACGCCGTTGACAGTGATCCCATCTGCAAGCGCGGCCAGCGCCCGTTCATCGACCGCGCCCCAGACACGCGCGCGATACCGGCGCAGCCATCCGTTCCCCGGTAGCTCAAGCGCACGGGCCAAACCACCGTCGTTGGTCAGCAACAGAAGCCCCTCGCTGTTGAGGTCGAGGCGACCAACGCTGACGACGCGCGGCAGTGTCGGCGGCAGCGTCGCGAAGACGGTCGCCCGTCCCTCCGGGTCGCGGTGCGTCGTCACGAGCCCATCGGGTTTGTGGTAGCGCCACAACCGCGAGCGGTCCGGAGCCTCCACCACGCGGCCAGCGACACGCACGATGTCGCCGGGTCCGACGAAGGTTGCCGGGTGCGTCACCACGGCATTGTTCAGCCGAACGGAACCCTCGGCCAGCATGCGCTCCGCATCACGCCGGCTGGCGACGCCCGCGCGCGCGAGCCATTTCGCAATCCGCTCGCCACGACCCGTATCGGGCACCGTCTCGGTCATAGCCCCGCGCAGGCGGCGACGAAGGCATCGAAAATGCGCCGGTCGCCGGGGTCGATCAGGAATTCGGGATGCCACTGTACGCCAAGGCAGAACCGGAACCGCGGATCCTCAATCGCCTCGATCACGCCATCCGGGGCGACAGCGGCAACGCGGGCGAACGGACCTGCTTCAGCCACAGCCTGATGATGCGCCGAGTTCACCGCCATGGACGACGAGCCGACTATGTCGGCCAGCATTGTGCCGGGCAAAATGGCGACTTGATGACCCGGTTCGTCGCGCGGGTTCGGCTGTTCGTGCTCAAGGGCGTCGCGGATGCTGTCCGGAATGTGCTGCAGCAACGTCCCACCGACCGCGACTGCGAGCAGCTGCTCACCCCCGCATATCCCAAGAACTGGCACGCCGCGGGAAAGCGCCTCCTGCACCAGAGCGAGCTCGGCTTCCGTGCGGCCTTCCTTGAGCGTCACCGTCGGATGGCGGCCAGCATCGCCATAAAGCGCGGGGTCGACATCGAACGCGCCGCCCGTGACGACAAGTCCGTCGATCCGGTCAAGATAGCCGGCGGCGAGCTTCGCGTGATGCGGCAGCGCCACGGGCAGAGCGCCCGCGCCGGCAAGCGCATCCGCATAGTTCGCCCGCAGCGCGTACCAGGGGTATCGCGAGTATCCCCCTGGCTGCTCCGCATCCAGCGTGACGCCGATAACCGGTTTGGCTTGCCGCCTGCTTTGCTGCATTCCATCAGCTAGACGCCCGGTGCCGCTGCGGGCAAGAGACCGTCATGTCCTTTGGTTTTGGATCGGCAGCGATGGAGGCGGCGCTGGCCGAGGCGCGCGCCGCGTCGGCGCGGGCGGAGGTTCCGGTAGGCGCGGTCGTTCTTGGCCCCGATGGCGCCGTGCTGGCCGCGGCCGGCAATGAGACGGAGGCGCGCGCCGACGCGTCGGCTCACGCCGAAATGCTGGCAATGCGTATGGCCGCCGCCCAGTTGGGCAGTCCACGGCTGATTGGCTGCGATCTTATCGTCACGCTGGAACCGTGTCCGATGTGCGCCCACGCCGCGAGCTTGTTTCGGATCAGGCGGCTGGTGTTCGGTGCTTACGACCCCAAGGGCGGCGGGGTCGAGCACGGACCGCGCGTGCTTGATGCGCCCACGTGCCACCATCGGCCGGAGATCATTGGCGGCGTGCGGGAGACGGAATGTGCGTCACTGCTACGCGGATTTTTCGCGGAGCGGCGGAGCAACCCCTAGGAGATCAGGCTGGCTGAACGGCCCGGAGTCCGATGTCTCGTCTGCAAAAACCGTCCCGAAACCGGATTGCGTCGACGGCGGTGTAGGCGAGGCCCCGTGCCTCGGCGATAGTTGGCGCGGTTCCAACCACGGTGAGAACGCGGCCGCCGGCGGCGACGATTTGACCGGGCGCCGGCCCGGCGGCGGTCGCTGCGTGAAACAGCGTGACCTCGGGAATAGAAGCGGCCGTCTCGAGCCCCTCGATCGCGCCGCCGGTTTGCGGCTGGCCGGGATAACCGCGGGCCGCGACGACGACGGCTACGGACGCGCCGGGCAGCCACCGAAGATCGAAATTGCCCAACTCGCCGTCGCAGGCTGCGACGAGCGCGGCCAGAAGGTCCGATCGCAGCAGCGGCAACAGCGTTTGGGCTTCCGGATCGCCGAACCTGGCGTTGAACTCGATCAATCGTGGACCGTCCGAGGTCATCATCAACCCCGCGAACAGGATCCCACGATAGGGCAGGCCGCGACGCGCCATCTCCGCAAGGGTGGGCAAGATGATCGCGTCCATCGTCGTCTCGACAATGCCGCGTGTCACGCCCGGCTCGGCGTAGGCGCCCATGCCGCCCGTGTTCGGCCCAACGTCACCCTCGCCGACGCGCTTATGATCGCAGGCGGCGCCGAGAGGCACCGCGTGCGTGCCATCACACAGCGCGAAAACCGAATATTCGGGCCCGGTCAGGCACTCCTCGATCACGACCGAGCGCCCAGCCTCCCCGAACGCGCCGGCGTCCATCATGAGATCGATCGCCGCCGTTGCCTCCGCCTCGGTTGCGGCGACGACGACGCCCTTCCCGGCGGCAAGGCCGTCCGCCTTGATCACGATCGGCGCGCCGCGGCGCGCGACGAAATCCCGCGCGGCCGCCGCGTCCTCGAACCGCTCCCACCGCGCGGTCGCGATCCCGGCCGCATCCGCGACCTCGTGCGCGAAGGCTTTGCTGCTTTCGAGCTGGCCGGCGGAAGCCGTCGGACCGCAGCAGCGAATGCCGGCGGCGCTCATCGCGTCGGTGATCCCGGCGGCGATCGGCGCCTCGGGACCCGGCACAACGAGGTCGATCTGCTTCTCAACCGCGAATGTGACCAGGGCCGCGATCTCAGTCGCCCCGATCGGCACCAGCTCGGCAAGCGTGCCGATTCCCGGGTTACCCGGCGCGCACCACAGCTTCGTCAGAAGCGGCGAGCTGGCAATCGACCAGGCCAGCGCGTGTTCGCGCCCGCCGGACCCGATGAGCAGGACGCGCATGATCTTTTACCCCTCGCTGACGTGGCCGGCTTCGTAGCATAGCATCCGGGTATGGATGATCTGACGACAGCGTCCCAGCAAGTCGGCAACCTCCCCGAGTTCACCGTCTCCGAACTGTCGGGGGCGGTGAAGCGTACGCTTGAAACGGCGTTCGACCGGGTCCGTATTCGGGGCGAAATCACCGAGTTCAAGCCGCATTCCAACGGCCACCAGTATTTCGCGCTCAAGGACGAACGGGCGAAACTCACCTGCGTCGCCTGGCGATCGGCGGTGGCGCGCCTTGGGCTGCAGCCGGAGAACGGCGTCGAGGTCATCGCGACCGGACGCCTGACCAACTACGCCGACCGATCCCAGTATCAGCTCGTCGTTGACCGGCTTGAGTATGCGGGCGTTGGCGCGCTGCTTGCCCGCATCGACCGCTTGCGGCAGCGCCTCCAGGCGGAGGGATTGTTTGCTGCCGAGCGCAAGCGCCTCCTGCCGCTTCTGCCCCGCCTGATAGGTGTCGTGACGTCGCCGACGGGTGCCGTCATCCAGGATATCCAGACGACAATCGCCCGCCGCTTTCCGCGCGAGATCGTGTTGTGGCCAGTCCCGGTCCAAGGTGAGGGCGCCGCGGCGCGGATTGCCGCCGCCATCGCCGGGTTCGATCGGCTCATCGGAAATCTCCGGCCGGACGTGCTGATCGTCGCGCGTGGTGGCGGCAGCCTCGAAGATTTGATGGCGTTCAATGACGAGGCGGTTGTCCGGGCGGTCGCCGCTTGCAGCATCCCGATCGTCTCCGCCGTCGGCCACGAGACGGATACGACGCTCGTCGACCACGTATCCGACCGGCGCGCGCCGACCCCGACGGCCGCGGCGGAGCTGGTGGTCCCTGTTCGGATCGAGCTGCTCGCCGCGATCGGGCAACGTGGCGCGAGGCTCGATGGCGGCCTCGGCCGGCTGATGGGGGACGCGCGGCTGCAGCTCGGCCGCGCCGAGCGAGGGCTGCCTGATCCGGCGGCGGTCCTCGGTGCGGCGCGTCAGCGGCTCGACGACCGGACGGAGCGTCTCGGGCTCGCGCTGCCGTCGCTGGTCGCGGCCCGCCGGGCCGAGCTTGTGGGTGTTGAGCGTCGCCTGCCCGCGGCCGCAGACATTATCGCCATCCGTCGGGTGGCGCTGGCACAGGTTTCCGAACGTTTACCGCGCTGCCTGATGAGCGCTGTCGGACGGATACGGAGCGATGCGACGCTGGTGCTGGCGCGCCTGAACGCGTCGCCACTCATGGCGCTGCTGCGGCACGGACGGGGCCATCTAAAGGGTTCGGCGACCCATCTCGAAGCGGTGTCGCCACTGAGCGTCCTCGCGCGCGGCTATGCGCTGGTGACCGATCGGTCCGGCCAGCCGCTCACGCGCGCGGCGGAAGTTGCGCCCGGCGCGGCGCTGCGGCTTCGGTTTGCGGACGGCGAGGTTACTGCGTCGGCCAGTCCCGCAAAGACGGGATCCAGCCGACAGGGTCAGCTCAAGTTCTAGCGAACGACCGTCGATCAGCCGTTGCGAGCCGTCGTCGTCTCCGACGTCTTGGCGCTGGTGTTGACGCCCGGCGAGGCTATCGAACCGACCGGACGATCCGCCGCGGCTTCCGCGCTGTCGTCCTCGGCCATGTTCTTCTTGAACGACTTGATGCCCTTCGCGAAGTCGCCCATCAGCGTGCTGACCTTGCCGCTGCCGAACAGCAGCAGGACGACCAGCAGCACGATCATCCAGTGCCAAATGCTAAAGCTACCCATCCGTATCCCCCTCAGGTGCCGGCCCGGCACCTCTGCCGGCGACGCGCCGGTCCTCCTCAGATGTGGCCCGCGCGCGGCAGCGACGCAAGCTTACTGTTGCCCGAGTCCTGTTGCCCGAGCAGGTTTTCGAGCACGTAGCGTGTGTGCGCGCCGACCGCCGGGCCCGTCCAGGCGACGACGCCGCGCGGATCGTCCCCGTCGAGACGGATGGCGGGGCCGGGATGCAGCGTCTGGCCGATTAGCGGGTCCTCGACCTCCTGGACGGACGCCCTCGCCCGCAAATGCGGATCGGCGGCGCAGTCGGCAATGTCATAGAGCCGCGAGCACGGGATCTCAGCTTCTTCCAGCGCCGCTTCGGCCGCGTGCGCCGTCAGCGTGCGGGTCCACGCGCCGATCGCCTCATCGAGTGCCGGGGCATTGGCGCATCGGAGCCCGTTCGTGGTGAAGCGAGGGTCATCCGCCAGTTCCGGCCGGCCGATGACGCGACACAGGCGCGCGAAAATGAGGTCCGAATTGCCGGCGATGCAGAGCCATCGCCCGTCCGCGCACGCATAGGTGTTCGAAGGCGCCGCCGTCGGAAGCGCGGCGCCAAAGGGCTGCCGCACGCGCCCATCAAGCGCGTATTCGGGCAACATGCCCTCCATCAGGCTGAAAACGCTATCGACGAGATTGACGTCCACGACCCGCCCGCGGCCCACTCCCGCACCGTCCCGCTGCCATAGCGCTGCCAGGAGGCCTATTGCCGCATAGAGCCCGGCGAGGTCGTCGCTAATCGAGATGCCGTTACGGGGCGGCGGCAAGTTGCTGCTGCCGGCGGGATGCGCGGTGAGGTGCCGAAGTCCGCCCATTGCCTCGCCGATCGCGCCAAAAGCAGGGCGGTCGCGGTACGGCCCGTCCTGGCCGTATCCGGAAATTCGCGCGATCGCTAACCGCGGGTTCCGCGCGTGAAGCACGTCCGGCCCGATGCCGAGCCGCTCAAGCTGTCCAGCCCGCAGGTTCTCAACAAGCGCGTCCGACTTTTCGATCAGGCGGAGGAGCGATTCTTTCTCGCGCTTGAGGTCGAGGACGACCGACAATTTGTTGCGCCCGTGGATGCTGTGCCAGACGGAGTGGCCGTCGACAGCGGCGCCCCAACCACGGAACGGGTCGCCTCCCGGCGGCTCGATCTTGATCACCTCGGCTCCGAGATCGGCGAGAACCCGCGTGCAGAATGGCGCCGCAATGTAGTGACCGATCTCCACAATCCGCAGGCCCGCCAGAGGGCCGGTGCGCGGTGGTGGTGCCGGCGTGTCGATCGTCATCATGCATCTCCGATACGCGTCTGTCGGCGCCGAGTCTCCGGGTCGGTGGTCGAAAGACAAGCCCCTCGATCGGTGCTGGTGTCGGCGGCACCGTCGGGGCAGCATCGAGACGGCAAAAGGGGAAGGCACGCGCGATGGACGAAATCTTGATCGCCACGCTGGCTAAAGCGGCCGGCTTGGAGGTGGCGCTGAAGGATCATGCCGAAGACGTCCGTGCTGCGGCTATTACCGCAGTCAGCCATAGATCCGTGATCCGGGTGCCCACCGATCCCGCGATTGAGCTATGGCCGCCAATGCACGTGGTCTCGCTTCGAGATCCGGTTGTGCGGTAACGGCCATGGAACTGCACTGGATGTCGGCGAGCGCGGTCGTGCGGGCGTTCGAAGCCGGCCGTCTTTCACCCGTCGAGTACGTTTCACATCTTCTGAAACGGATCGAGCAGCATGATCCATCCCTGAACGTTTTCATCCGGCTGGATGGCGACGCCGCCATGGATGCGGCGCGGCAGGCGGAAAAAGAGATACGGGCCAAGGAGCGATGCGGCGCTCTGGCGGGCCTGCCGGTTGCGGTCAAGGACATTATCGACGTCGCCGGCGTTCCGACGACAGCGCATTCGCGGGTGCTTCCGGACGCTCCGGCGACCCATGATGCGGCCGTCGTCGCTCGGATCCGGCGCGTTGGCGGTATTCCGTTCGGCAAGGTCGCGACGCACGAGTTCGCGATTGGCGGACCGAGCTTCGACCTGCCGTTTCCGCCGGCGCGCAATCCATGGAATCGAGACCATCATCCGGGTGGTTCCTCGTCAGGTTCGGGCGCGGGCGTGGCGGCCGGGTTCTTTCCCCTCGCCTTTGGAACGGACACCGGCGGTTCGATCCGCAACCCCGCGACGAACTGCGGCGTGGTTGGCCTCAAGCCGACATACGGCCTCGTGTCTCGCCGGGGCGTGTTTCCGCTCGCCTATACGCTCGATCATGTCGGACCGCTTGCACGGACGGTTGCTGACGCGGCACTCATGCTGGACGCGATCGCCGGCTACGATCCCGCCGATCCAGGTAGCGCTCCCGGACCGGACCGGTTGTTCGCGCACGATCTCGGGCGTGGGATTCGGGGGTTTCGCGTCGGCTACGTTCGGCACTTTCATGAGCGCGATGTGCCGGCGACGAATGAGGTTGCCGCCGCCCTCGACGAGGCGGCGCGTGTCCTCACGGGAGAAGGCGCTACCGTTGCTGACGTAACGCTGCCTGACCTCAACGAATTTGCGGCGGTCAACCGCGTGATTCTGCATTCCGAAGCGTGGTCGATTCACGCTCCGATGCTGCGAGCGCGGCCCGGCGATTATGGCCAGCTCGCCCGGCAGCGATTGATGACCGGCGCGTTCATGACCGCCGACGACTACGTCGGTGCGCAACGGCGCCGGCAGCAGATGATCGAAGCGGTCCAGAATGTTTTCGAGGGCCACGATCTGTTGCTGTGTGCGAGCGCGATGGACCCGCCGTGCCGGATCGACGACGCGGATGCCATCGCAAAGACGTACCCGCGGCAGGCGCGCACGCCCTTCAACGTGACGGGGCACCCGGCAGTCGCGATGATGGCGGGCCTATCGACAACGGGTCTCCCGATCGGCTTGCAGCTGGTCGGTCGGTATTTTGAGGACGGCAAAGTTCTCCGTGCCGCGGCGGCGTTCGAGCGCGCAACCGACTGGCACACACGGCACCCGCCATTGTAACGGCGTCGCGACCGGTCGGTCACAACCTCTCACCGTCGCGTCATGGAACTGTCGGGCGAGCGGAGGTGTTTTCACAGTATGGGCGTCGCTGTCGCCCGCCGTTCCGTGAAACCGCTCACGCCGGGAGTTCCGCTCGCATGAAACACTACGCTATGGCCGCAATCGCCACGCTCTTTCTCGGAGGAGTCGCCGTGGCCCAAACACAAACCACCACACAGGGAGCCCAGCCCCAAAGCCCGACGGGTGCGGCCGGGTATCAAGACAGTTCCGGATCCGGCGCCGCTGTGACGGGTGGTGCGCCGAGTGCCGGACGGACCTCGCGCCCGCTCACCCCGGGCTCGCCCCGGCCAGCGTCGCGCAATCAGACGCACCCGCACTATTCCCAAGGCTCAAACACACCGCACAGCACGGGTGAGAACGTGCCGACAGCGTCGCCAGGGACACCCACCACGA
Organism: uncultured Acetobacteraceae bacterium; assembly: GCA_964434035.1. Lineage (GTDB taxonomy): Bacteria > Pseudomonadota > Alphaproteobacteria > Acetobacterales > Acetobacteraceae > CAYSTX01. Next base: position 2,179 of record CAYSTX010000010.1, on the reverse strand, counting down.
ATAATCCGACCGAGCGCGGTGGCACGACCGGCGCCGGCCACGGCGGCAACTAACGAGGCCGAGCGGCGGCGGAGGCTGCCTCCCCCGCCGCTCGCTGTCGGGCCAATTCGGCTCGATCAGAAGCCGGCGCGGCCGACCGCGTAGGCCGCCCAAGCCGCGGCCATTCCGACTCCGATTGCGACCCCAATGTTGCCGCCCAATTTCATTGCGATCACGGTTGCCGCCGCGCCAACTACATCCTTCAGTTGACCGCGCAGTAACGCAGGGGCGACGTAGGCGACAAAAAGGCAGCCGGGCAGATGCGCAAGCGTGGCCTGGATCCTCGGACTCGGCGGGAGACGGCTGAATA
>CAYSTX010000010.1:0-1730 GCA_964434035.1 uncultured Acetobacteraceae bacterium | reverse complement strand
TCCCGCGCCAAAGAGGCACGAGGAGGCAGACGAAGGCCGCGAGGGCAGCGAAGAAGATCGGATGATCCGGTGATGGCTGAAGCGTCCGACCGAGGCCGTAGCCGACGGCACTCGCCAGGGCCCACGCCAACCAGAGCGACACTCCGCAACCGGCGAAGAAGCCCGCATCACGCCCACCAGCCCGCATGTCAGCGACGGACAGGGCCCAGCCGTGGTCAACCAAAAAGAACAGGCTGCCCCACAGCCGCCAACCACGCAGATGCGCGAGCCAGGGGGTGAGTACCGGTCCCATTAGCGCCATCCGCAGGTTGACCACGAGGGCCGTCACGGTCGCGCCGAGGATCGGCGCGGGATCCGACCAGTGGCTCAGCGCCAGCAACTGCGCGGCACCGGCATAGACGGACGCGTTCATCAGAACGGTCTCGGCGAAGGAAAGGCCCTTACCCTGCGCAACGATTCCGGCAACGAGGCCGAACGGTGCAAGCCCAGCAACCAGCGGAAGCGTACGGACGGCGCCGCGCCGAAATCCGTCGCCGGAGAAGGCGACTGCCCCGGGCGTCTTGTCGATTATCGTCATTGACCGGAAGTCTAGCTCTCGCGCAGACGCCGCAGAAAGTCCTCAGCCTCATCCAATGTCATCGCGAGCGCCCGCTCGGCGATCGCGCGCGAAAATCCTCCTCGCGCAATGACGCTCATCTCACGCATCCTGCCCGCCGCGTCGATCTCCGCCGAGCGGCGAAAGGGTCCGAGCCGCCGGCGGCGGGCGAGGGACAGGGCCGCACCGACTTCGTATTCCTCGTCATCCGGCAGCACGTCTGCCGCGACGGCCGGCGGGACGCCCTTGGCGCTCAGATGGGCTGAGACGGCGGCGCGAGACTTCCCTTCACGCGACAAGCGCCGTGCACGTGTCGCCGCGAAGGCTGCGTCATCAACGGCTCCCGCACTCACCAACCGATCCACAAGCGCGCGCGCATCCACGCGCGCCGCCTCAACCGCAGCGGCCGTTTCATCGCTCGCGTCCGGACGCTCCGCCGTCGCCGCGCGTGCCCAGCGATCGATCTTGCGGTCGAGAACCCGAATGAGCCCGGCACGCGTCGCGGCGTATCGGGCTAGGTGCGCAAGCGCCGCTTCCTGAAGGCGGTTTCTATCCGGGGCCGGAGGCACCGGAGGGCGGACGATGCGTCTCGGCATCATTTGACAATGCCATGATTGCCGAGCGTCGCCAACCTGCAGATCGGCGGCCGTCATTCGAGAATTGATGTAATGAAACCTTTCGGGCCGGCGGGGCAGCTGATGAGCCGAAATTAGGTTGACGTCATGCGGTAGTTTCAACCATGCGTAGCAACAGTAGCGACCGTCCAGTCAGAACGTACGTCTCACCGACCGGGATATCCGGACGAGCGATCTGGTCGGCAAGGCTCGTGTCTATTAGGCGTGACCAGTACTCACCTCCCTGGTAGGCCGGCATCGTGAACTCAACGACGTCGTGGTACGCGTTCATAATGAGCAGTAGGGTCGTTTCCTGACCACGCCGTCGAATGCCGGTCGCTTGCGCGCGGCCATCCAGCAGCATGCCACAGCACTTCGTGGCGGGATCGGCCCAATCCTCGTCACGCATTTCCGCACCGGTCGCGTTGATCCAGGTTAGGTCCTTGACCCCCAGCTCCTCATCCTCGACTCCGCCGAGAAAGCGGCCGTGGCGCAGCATCGGGTATTGGTGCCGCAGGGAC
>CAYSTX010000009.1:12692-35058 GCA_964434035.1 uncultured Acetobacteraceae bacterium | reverse complement strand
TTGCATCTGAAATCAGCCAGTTGTTTGCCCCGGCACTACCGATCGAGCGGGGGCGCAGGTCATCGAGCGACGGCAATTCAAAGCCATCGCGAGAAAACAACGGATGAATTGAGCGCGCTGGATCGGTCCAGCGTTGTCTCAGGGTTCGCAAAAGCTGATTATCAGAAACCCATCCGTTCAGATCGGCCATCATTCTCGACTTGTCACCGATAAACAGCGGCTCCGTAATGAGAGATCAGAAATAGGCACCGAAGGCGTCCTTCGCTGTTTCATTCTTGACCACTACGTGGCTCAGGAATTTCTCGCGCTCGAGGGGGAATATGAAAGCGTCAGCATTTATTTGATCGGTGAAAAATTTATCTTGATAACGACGGCCCGTGATTCCGAAAAACAGTTGCAGACATCCGCCGACATAAATCGCCTTCTTTTTCATGACGTCGCGAATATGCACCCCGAGCGGCACCGCATACGAACCGCACGAAAGGAGCGCGATATCGAAGTCCACGGTACTGATCTCGCGCTTCAGTCTTTCCAGTGTCGCAAGCCAATCTTGGTCGGGATAAAAGTCCGCCGGGAGGCCGTGATACGTGATTGGCGTCTCATAAGTGAGGAGCTCGAATTCGGGATAGTTATAGTCGCGGAAGAAATCATGTCTCCGAGCAAAATTTGCGTGGATCGAATCGGCGAAAGGGGAAACGGCCAGCACGCGCATACCAGCGAGTCCGTCGCTAAAGGCCCGGAAAAGCGTATGCGGCCCCTGCAAAATGCGCTCAACATAGGAGTACGGATAGAGATAGGCTGGAGATTGCCTTGCAGCAATGTCGTCGATAAACGCGTGTAAGACCTGGCGGACCGAAGTCGTGTCTGCATGAAAAGCTGGATTGATTGTGGTCGGCAAAAATTCAGTTAGCCAAGAAGAGCCTCCCAACATTGAGCGCTGGCAGCTCTCATAGGCCTGATACATAACCTGACAGTAGCGGGCGATATTCTGCGGATCCTCCGCCCGGTCATAGTAGCCATTGAAAAGTTTGACAATTCCAAATTTGTCTTTGATTGCATCGAGGGCGACCCGAGGGCCGACTGTCTTCCAAAGAAAATGATATTCGGCCACCACATCGGTGTCACTGCCACCAATGCGGCAGAGGAATTCCGGCGCGTCTGCTAGGATTAGTGATCGTACGTCAGCATCACAGACGGCAAAGTCAGAGATCAGTCTTATCTGGTCGCTCATGACTCTCAATTCTCGAACTGGACAGCCCGCCTATAGCATAAGGCCGAGCGGCGTCACTCGGATTGTTTAGGGTTGCTCGTAGTCGGCTTGTAGTGGCTATCGCCTGGATAGCTCAGGCGCAGCGCCGCGCCGGTTGGTAACGCACCGGGTGTGGCAACTGCTACATTTCCATGCTGGTCCGTAACACCCTGACCTACCGGACGCCACGTGCTCGTCAAGGGGAAGATGGCACGATGAATTTCCCGTCCGTCATCGCCGAAGAAAATCAGAGCGACGAAGCCAGTTCCGGTGCTAGCCGGCGGGACGTGCAAAAGGAATTTGGCATCAAATGGGGCATTGGCGGCGACCGGAAACCGTGGGCCGTTCAGCGACAGCTTCTGTCCCGCCGGGACCGCGATAGTCAGAACGGGGACGCCCCGCTCGGATCGGGCCGTGATCATAGTCGGCGCGGCCTGACCCCAGGCATCGAAATTCCAGTGAAACGGTTTTTGGCCAGACCCTTCGAACGAGAAGCCGGCTACCGACAGCCGGGCCGGGTCAGGCGTGCACATGCATTCGTCGCGCACACGAAGCGCGACCAGCGCGCTTCGTGTGCGCGGCGGCGTCGTCCCCTGCATCGATTGAGCAACGAGACCGTCGCTGGAGGACGCCGGAACGGCCTCGAGCACGACTTTCGCGCCTGCCACCGGCGTGCCTGCCGCATCGGTCAGGCGTGCATGGATCGGAGCTGTCGGCGCGGCTACCGGCGAGCTTGTCAGGCGGGCAGGCACACGAAGGAAGTCGAGCACATATCCCGTCATTGCCGTCGGATCGGTATCGGGGAGCGCATGGCGCGGATAGGGATCCCATGATTGGAATATCACCTGCGCCGGCAATTGCCCGAGCGCTTCCTCGACCTGCCGCGCGTGCAGCTGGACGGCGGCCGCATAGTCCGCATCCGACAACTCGTGCCCTGTGCCGTTCAAGATGACACCAAGCGGAACGCCCGATGCTGCGTTCATGGCCGCGATCCGGCGCAAATCATCCCGCCACGGGAGTCCCCATGTAATGTCCGTATGGAAAAATGCCGGAAGCTCCCCTGTGGCCTTCTTGAACGCCGCGAACCATGCCGGGAGTTCCGCCCAATCTGGGTACGTTGGGGCGTGACCAACGGGCTCGATGTCGCCGAACTGTAGGCTTGGGTAGATGTCGCGAAGTCGCCGGATCGTATTCGCCGCATCCGCGGCAACCTCGTCGATTGAGGCGTGGCACGCGGGGCGGCCGACATAGGTGTGACCCGCAACTAAAGGGCCGTTCATGTCGAAATAGCGAAGGTCCGCGCCCAAGCGCTTCAGTCGGGCGACCGCCGGGATGATGCCGTCGCCGGTGCCTGGATTGGGGTCGCATCGCGACGTTCGGATGAGAATGTCGCCTTCCAGCGCCAGCGGGATGTGGCGTGCCGCTAGACCCGAGATGATCGCCTGCAACTGAGCGTCGGACGCTTCGCGCGCGACTGAAGGATATAACTTAAACGCTGCGATGCGCGCTGCGGCTTCCGCCCACGCTGCGCCCGGTTTGAATAACTGCTCGAAATCGACGATGCCGGCCGGCGGCTCACCCGGACGGCTCGGCTGTAAGGGCGCGAGCCATATTGCTGGCGCCGCGGGTTGAACGAGGCTGGCCGGAAACGCCGGGATGCTAGCCATGAATAACCACAACGCGATGAACGGCGCCAAGATGCTCATGCCCGGGAGGTTAGCTGAATCCAACCTGCGCGTGTAGACCGAAAGCACTTTCGCGCAAACGCTGTGGTGCGCTAACAATGCGCGAACTGAACGGCTGGGGATTTCCTATGAAGTTCGTGCCACCTTATCGCCTGATCCTCGAGTCTATCGGGATGGACGTGGAGGCCGCGGATGCCGCGACGTCCGTCACAATCCCCATGTCGCTATTCAGGAAGCTGCTATCCATCGCCGCCGCTGACAGTGCGGTCGACGCTTTTGCCTACCTCAGAGCGTACCCAGACGTTGCGAATTCGACTCAGTCCGGGACATTTCGTTCAGCTCGGGACCACTTCGCAGTAGCTGGATATTTCGAGGGCAGAAGCCGCGGCACCTCAGGTTTCGACGTCAAATTCTACCAGCAGACGTACAAGGACGTCCCGCGCGATCCGGACGCGGCCGAGCATCACTATTTCCACACGGGTGCGTTTGAGTGGAGGCAGCCTTCGCCAGCCGCGCGCGATGACCTGATCTCTTGGCGGAAGGCGCTCTGTTCCTAAGAGCAGAGCATGCCGGCCGGCGAAACCTACTCAGCGACCTTGCAACGAACCTTGCCGCGAAGCGGGATACTGCACAGAGCGCACGTACCGTCAAAGTTGGCGAAGCAACGCCGAACGCGACAGCCACCAACGATCGAAGTGCACCACCCAGCCCGAACCCGGCGGTGGCGGCGCCCGCGTCCTTTCGGATGTTTACCGGCGGCTGACCGAGCGGTCGGCTGCTCGCCACTTATGAGCGGGACACCGCTACCGCCGCGCCGGCTGCTCAGCCGCCCCGCTGCCGCGACGGAGCGTGGCGATCGAGCCGCCGGACAGGTCGAAATCGATGTCGAATCCGCCAACCACGGGGACGCCCCAACCTAAGCGGGCGACGCAAAAATACTTTCGCATCCGTGCCGGTGTGGGATACGTTTCATCAACCATAGGTTGAGGCGCTTCCCATGTTCGTACCCGCTTACAAGCTGATGCTGAACGCCCTCCAGATCGACGCCGAGACGGTCGAGACCAATGCGTCGGTCACGATCCCCGCGCCCCTATTCAAAAAACTACTGTCGATCGCCGCCGCCGCCGCGCCGCTGGACGAGAAAGCCTACCTGGCCAGCTATCCCGACGTCGCCAAGGCCATCGGCTCAGGCGTGTTCAAGTCGGCGCGCAATCACTACGCGACGGCCGGGTATTTCGAGAGCAGGATCGAGGGCACAGCGGGGTTCGACGCGATCTTCTATCGCGAGGAATACGAGGATATCCCGCGCGACACGGTGGCGGCCACCACTCACTATTTCCAGACGGGTGTTTTTGAGTGGCGACAACCTGCCCCGGATACACTCCCGGACATAAACTCTTGGCAGAAGGCACTCTATCCAGAAACCGGGCGCGCGGCGGTCGCGAAACCCGTCACCGCACCCCCGGCCATCCTAGCCGTCGCAACGCCAAGCCCCAGCCCGGCATACTCCGTACCGCCGAGCACGAACCAAGCGCGGTCCGCACCGTCCGGCGCGAACACAGCGCCGGCCATGCAGTCATCCGGATCCCGGCGATTGTCCGGCACCTGACGGCGCTGCCGATCTCCGTCACTCCGCGCGCGGCTTCTATACTTCGGCTTAATCCGAAACCGCCACCATATGTCACGACAGGCCCGTCCGGGCCGCGCGGGGTTTGGCGCATGGTTTGGTTTCCGCTGCTGATGGTGCTTGTTCCGATCGGGCCGGCGATTGCGCTGTTTGCCCGCGGCGGTGTCCGTGCGGGCGGGCTCGACGATGCCGCCGCGCCAGAAACCGCACGCGCGCCCAAGACTCGCGCGCCCGAGACCGGCGATGCAGCCGGGGGAACGGAGGGCGTCGATGTCCGCGCAGTCGCGCTCGACGCCATCGCGCGGGTCGAACGGGTCGCCCAAGGGCAGCAGGTGCGCTTGCAACACGCAGTCGCGTCGGGGCTGACCGTGCGGGCCAACCCGCGTCCGCTCCGCGTGGCGCTGACGGAGATTTTGCACGCGGCGATCGGCCTCGCCCCCGGCGGCGCGGTGCTGCTCAGCGCGCGGCGGCATGGCGGGCGGGTGCAAATCACCGTCACCGACGACGGGGGCGGCACGGATGAGGCGACGCTCACCGCCTCGCTCCGCCTGGCCGAACAGGCGGTCGCACTTCAGGGCGGCACGCTCGAGGTCCGAAGCCGGCCCGGCGTCGGCAGCCAGGTCACGCTCCGCCTGCCGGATTTCGCGCAGACCAGCCGGCCCGCGGCACCGCGCCCGGCCGCCACGCCGCCACCGGAAGCACCCGCCCCGGCCGCCGAACCCGCGCCCAAGAAGGCGACCGCGCGCACCGACTGATCGTCCCTGGTTGCCGCGTCGGGGCCGCCCACCTAAACATCGCGATCCCCCAGACGCCGCCCCCAAGGACCACTGCCATGGCTGCCTACCAATACGTCTATGTGATGAAGGACCTGACCAAGGCCTATCCAGGCGGGCGCGAGGTGTTCAAGGGCATCACGCTGTCATTCCTGCCGGGCGTGAAGATCGGCGTCCTCGGCGTCAACGGCGCCGGTAAATCGACGCTGCTGAAGATCATGGCCGGGATTGAGAAGGAATACGGCGGCGAGGCCTGGGCCGCCGAGGGCGTGCGCGTCGGCTACCTCGAACAGGAACCGAAGCTCGATCCGGCGCTGACCGTCGGCGAAAACGTCGAGCTCGCGTTCGCGACGGTGAAGGCGGCGCTCGATCGGTTCAACGCGATCTCCAACGCCTTCGCCGAGCCGATGGACGACGAGCAGATGAACGCGCTGCTGGCCGAGCAAGCGCAGCTGCAGGAAGTGATCGACGCGAATGACGGGTGGGAGCTCGACCGCCGCGTCGACGTCGCGCTCGACGCGCTCCGCTGCCCGCCCGCCGAGGCGCGGATCGACACGCTCTCGGGCGGCGAGAAGCGGCGCGTCGCGCTCTGCCGGCTGCTGTTGGAAAAGCCCGACCTGCTGCTGCTCGACGAGCCCACCAACCACCTCGACGCGGAAAGCGTGAGCTGGCTCGAGAAGACGCTGCGCGATTACGCCGGCACGGTCATGATCATCACCCACGACCGCTACTTCCTCGACAACGTGACCAACTGGATCCTTGAGATCGAGCGCGGCCGCGGCTACCCGTTTGAGGGCAATTACTCCTCGTGGCTCGAACAGAAGCGCAAGCGTCTGCAGCAGGAGGAGAAAGAAGAGAGCGCGCGGCAACGGGCGCTGGCCGCCGAGCAGGAATGGATCCAGTCGAGCCCGCGCGCGCGTCAGACCAAGAGCCGAGCCCGCATCTCCCGCTACGAGGAGATGCTGCAGAAGTCGCAGGAGCTCGCCGGCTCGACCGCCGAAATCGTCATTACGCCCGGCCCGCGCCTCGGCGGCACCGTGATCGAGGCGGAGCAGCTGCGGAAGGGCTACGGCAATCGGCTGCTGATCGGGCCGAACGGCGCGGGCAAGTCGACGCTGTTCAAGATGATCACCGGCAACGACAAGCCGGACGCCGGCGCCCTCCGTGTCGGCGAGACGGTCAAGCTCGGCTATGTTGATCAGTCACGTGAAAGCCTCGACGACAACAAGACGGTCTGGGAGGAGATCAGCGGCGGGACCGACGTGATCTATCTCGGCAAGCGCGCCGTCCCGTCCCGCGCGTACGTCGGCGCGTTCAACTTCAAGGGCTCGGACCAGCAGAAGCGCGTCGGCATCCTCTCGGGTGGTGAGCGCAACCGCGTGCATCTCGCGAAGATGCTGAAGGCCGAGCACAACGTCATCCTGCTCGACGAGCCGACCAACGACCTCGACGTCGACACGCTGCGCGCCCTCGAAGACGCGCTGGCGGAGTTCGCCGGCTGCGCGGTCATTATCAGCCACGATCGCTGGTTCCTCGACCGGCTGGCGACGCACATCCTGGCGTTCGAAGGCGACAGCCACGTCGAGTGGTTCGAGGGCAACTTTCAGGACTACGAAGCCGACAAACGCCGCCGCCTCGGCGCCGAGGCGACCGAACCGCATCGAATCAAGTACCGGCCAATCGCTCGCTGAGACACGCCCTGCCGGCGCCGGCCACACCGCCGCACTGGACGATCGCGACCCCGCGGCTCCTGCTCACGCCGGTCGCGGCGTCCGATCTGCCGGATGTCACCGCGCTGAAGGCAGACCCGCGCGTCTTCGCGATCATGCTGGGCGGCGTACGCGACACCGCAAAGGCGGCGGCGGAAATGGCGGACGATATTCGCGGCTGGGGCGCGCGCGGCTGGGGCATTTGGGCCGTACACGAGCGGAATGGGTCGGCCGGCCGCGCGTTCGTCGGCATCACCGGTCTAATGCTCCGCCCCGACGGGCGCGGCGTCGCGCTCCGCTTCGCCTTCTGGCCGGAGGCGCAGGGCCGGGGACTTGCGCGTGAGGCGGCGGCGGCGGCGCTTGCCTACGCGCACGGCCCGGCCGGGCTCGACCGTGTGGTCGCGGTGACGCGGGAGAGCAATTTCGCCTCCCGCACGCTCCTCGGCGGGATTGGCATGCGCGTCGGCGAGGCGTTCGTGCAGAACGGCTGGCCGATGCTGCTCTACGTGAGCCAGCGCATCCGGTAGCGCGTCGTGCAGACCGGGGTCGTCACGGTCATGTCCATGTGCCCGTCGCGCACCGTGCCGTCGAGGGTCGAGGCGCCCGTCTGCGCGTGCACATGCCCGTCCGGCTGCACGGGGGCGACAAAGATCACGCCAGGCTGATAGGCGAAATAGACCGTCGCATCGCCGACCTCGATCAGACCCTCACTGGTGGCCGGGCAGGCACCGGTGCTCGCGAGGATCACGGGCATGCCCTTGTAATTACCGCTGATCCGATCCTTGGCGTCGGCCGGCAGGGTCGGCGGCAGGTGGTTCACCGCGCTGAAGATGGCGTTGTTGTACCCCGTACAGCCAGTAACCAGCAGTAGGGCAAGAAGGGTCGCGGCGCGGCGCATGTTGTCTGTCCGGTCTGTGGGCGCTGAGCTTGGTTGTCGCACTAAACCAGCGCGCGTGCTACCGCCGCCGCCATGCGCTTTGTGACGGATTTCGCGGATCTGGCGGTGGTGCTGCCGCTGGCGGCCGTGATCCTGATCGGGCTGCGCGGCGCGGGACAGCATCGGGCCGCCACATTCTGGGCCGCGTCGTTCGCCTGCACGCTCGGCGTCGTGTTCCTGGCGAAGTGGCTGCTCGCCTGCCAACCGGACACCGTCGTGCTCCGCAGTCCGAGCGGCCACACGGCATCCGCCGCGCTGATCGCCGGCGCCCTCGCCTGGTGTGCGCGCGTGCGGCGTCCGTGGTTGGTGGCGATCGTCGCCGCTATCGTGATCGGGACGACACGGCTCGCGCTTGGCGTGCACTCGCCGGCCGACGTGCTAGTGGGCGGCGCGCTCGGAGTCGGAGGCGTGGGCGTGGTGGCGCTTGCTCGTGCGGACCTGTCGCGCGGATTGCGCCGTCCATGGATCTTGGTCGCCGCGATCATCCTGATCGGGGGCGTCCTGCATGGGACGCATCTGGAGGCCGAGGCGCTCATCGATCGCGCCGCCTGCCCGCGCCCGCCGGTCACGTCGCGCTGAGCAGCGCCCGCACCTTCGTCACCATGTCCGGGCTGTTCCAGTCGGCCGGGCCCTCCAGCCGTCCGCGCTCACGCCCCACGGCGTCGATCAGGATCGTCGTCGGAATCCCCTCCGCCGATAGCGCGCTCGCCGCCGCGCCATGCGGGTCAATCAGGACCGGCAGGCCCTTGATCTCGAACCGCTCAAAGAACCCGCGCACCACATTCGCCCCGCCCCGATCGGATGAGAGCGGCAGCACCGCGATGTCGGACGGCGCCAGGGTGCGCGACAGCGCGGCGAGCGCGGGCATCTCGGCGACGCAAGGCACGCACCACGTCGCCCAGAGATTCAGCACGATCGCATGGCCGCGGAAGTCGCTGAGCGCGTGTGTCTGCCCGTTCGCGTCCGCGAACTGGATCGCCGGCGCCGGTCGTGGCGGGTTGACTGGCTTCAGCGCGGCCGGCCCTTCCAGCCCCTGCGCCCGCGAATTGCGCGCGCCCGCCGCGATGGCTACGGTCCCGGCCACTGCCGCGAGCGTGGTGCGGCGTGTCATCAACTTCATCCCGGCGGTATCCCTATCTTGACCGAGCCCGAACGTCTGAACGCGCCGACCAACGCGCAATGGGGCGGCCGGTTTGCCGCCGGGCCGTCGGCCATCATGCAGGATATCAACGCCTCGATCGGCTTCGACCGCAAGCTCTGGCGGCAAGACATCGCGGGCTCGCGCGCGCACGCCGCGATGCTCGCCCACGTCGGGGTGATCTCGGCCGAGGATGCGCGTGCTATCGCAACCGGGCTCGACGCGATCGCGGCCGAGATCGCGGCCGGACGGTTCGACTTCGCGGACGCGCTCGAAGACATCCACATGAACATCGAGGCGCGGCTCACCGAGCGGATCGGCGACGCGGGCCGCCGCCTGCATACCGCGCGGAGCCGCAACGATCAGGTCGCGACCGATTTCCGGCTCTGGGTCCGCGACGCGATCGACGGGCTCGACGCGCAGGTCGCCGACGTGATGCGGGCGCTGGCCGAGCAGGCGGCGCGGCACGCTGGCGACCCGATGCCGGGCTTCACGCACCTGCAATCGGCACAGCCGGTGACGTTCGGCCACCACATGCTCGCCTATGTCGAGATGCTCGCCCGCGACCGCGGGCGTCTCCGTGACGCGCGGGCGCGCATGAATGAATGCCCGCTCGGCTCGGCAGCGCTTGCCGGCACGTCGTTCCCGATTGACCGCGCCATGACTTCCGCCGCTCTCGGCTTCGACCGGCCGACCGCCAACTCCCTCGACGCCGTGTCCGACCGTGACTTCGCGCTCGAGTTCCTCGCCGCCGCCGCGATTGCATCGATGCATCTGTCGCGGCTCGCCGAGGAAATCGTGATCTGGTGCAGCGCGCCGTTTGCCTTCGTCCGGCTGTCCGACGCATTCACGACCGGCAGCTCGATCATGCCCCAGAAACGCAACCCGGACGCGGCCGAGCTGATCCGCGCCAAGACCGGCCGCGTCACCGGCGCGCTTGTCGCGCTGCTCACGGTGATGAAGGGCCTGCCGCTCGCCTACGCGAAGGACATGCAGGAGGACAAGGAGCCGGTGTTCGACGCGGCCGAGGCCTGGGCGCTGTCGCTCGCGGCAACCGCCGGCATGGTGCGCGACCTGGTGCCGGACACGGCGCGGATGCGCGCGGTCGCGGGTGCCGGCTTCGCGACGGCGACCGACCTTGCCGACTGGCTCGTCCGCCGGCTCGGTATGCCGTTCCGCGACGCGCACCACGTGACGGGCCGCCTCGTCGCGCTCGCCGAGCAGCGCGGCGTCGGGCTGGACGCATTGCCGCTCGACGTGATGCAGGCGGTAGAGCCGCGCATTACTGACGAGGTGTTTTCGGTGCTGTCGGTTGACGCCTCCGTCGCATCCCGCACCAGCGCGGGCGGCACCGCCCCGGCGCTGGTTGCCGCCGAAGCCGCCCGCTGGCTGGCGGCACTCGCATGAGCCGGACGGCGCTACTGGCAATGCTCGCCGCCCTCGGCCTGCTTGCGGCGTGCGGCAAAGTCGGCCCGCCCGTGCCTCCCGGGCCGGCGAACGAGATCATTTACCCGAAGACGTATCCAACGAAATGAGTCGTGCCGGCGCGCGGAATTGAACGGCGGACCTACCGGTTGCGGATAGGGTGGTCTAAAGCAAAACCAAGCAAGCGACTTGGGAGGACAACGGTGCCGAACAACATTAGCCGCCGGGAGGAAGGAGCGGGAGCATCCGCGGCGACCGGGCCAGGCCCAACGCACCATGCTTGGTACCGGCACCTCTACGTGCAGGTACTCACCGCTATCGTCATCGGCGTGCTGCTCGGGCATTTCTATCCGTCGGTTGCCGTGCAGATGAAGCCGCTTGGTGATCTCTTCGTCAAACTCATCAAGATGCTGATTGCGCCGATCATTTTCTGCACCGTCGTGCACGGCATCGCCAGCATGGAGGATATGAAGAAGGTCGGCCGGGTTGGGGTCAAAGCGCTGATCTATTTCGAAGTGATGACGACAGTCGCCCTCATCATCGGCCTCGTCGTCATCGACATCTGGCAGCCCGGGGCCGGAATGAACGTGAACCCGGCGACGCTCGACACCCGCGGCATCCAGTCGTTTGTGAAGAGTGCCGGCCAGCAAAGCCCCGTCGACTTCCTCATGCACATCGTACCCAACACTGTCGTTGGCGCTTTCGCGGACGGCGATGTCATACAAGTGCTGCTCTTTGCCGTGCTCTTCGCCTTCGCCCTGCATGCGCTGGGCGAGCATGGCAAGCCACTGGTCAGGTTGATCGACCAGACCGCGCTTGCCTTCTTCAAAGTCGTCGGGTTCGTGATGCGCGTTGCGCCCATCGGCGCGTTCGGCGCAATGGCCTTCACGATCGGAAGCTATGGCGTCGGCTCGCTGCTCTCGCTGGCGCAGCTCATGGCCTGCTTCTATATCACCTGCGTACTCTTCATTCTCGGGGCGCTCGGCACGGTGAGCTGGCTCGCCGGCTTCAACGTCCTGAAACTCATCCGCTACATCAAGGAAGAGCTCCTCATCGTGCTTGGCACCAGCTCGTCGGAGTCGGTGCTGCCCCGCATGATGGCCAAGATGGAAAATCTGGGCTGCGAGAAGTCGGTCGTCGGTTTGGTCATCCCGACCGGCTATTCCTTCAACCTCGATGGCACCTGCATCTACCTGACGATGGCGGCGGTATTTCTGGCCCAGGCCACAAACACACCGCTGACGCTGAGCCACGAGCTCGAGCTGATCGCCGTCTTGCTGCTGACGTCCAAGGGTGCTGCGGGCGTGACCGGCTCCGGTTTCATCGTCCTCGCCGCGACCCTCTCCTCCGTCGGCACGATACCGGTCGCGAGCATCGCGCTCATTCTCGGTGTGGACCGGTTCATGTCCGAGGGGCGCGCGCTGACCAATCTGATTGGCAACGGCGTGGCGACGATCGTCGTAGCACGGTGGGAGAATGCGCTCGATGTGGCGCGGATGCGGGAGCGCCTCAACCGCGAGACCGGGGCCGAGGCGGACGACCCGGAAGCAGTTCGGATCAGCGCGGAGTTGGGCGCCTAATCCCCTGGGATTGGTCGGGATGGTGCCGGCGCGCGGAATTGAACCGCGGACCCACTGAGTACGGATAGGCCGGTCTATCGCCAAATTCGCTGAGGCGTACCAGTTGCTTAAGTCGAATCTGACGAGTGGCGCTTTCTCGTTGGGTTTCAGAGGGGCTTCAGCGTCGCTCCGTCATGTCGACACGCCCCGGGATGGGGTGGTCCGCGAGCCGCGTGAAAAAGCCGCGGTCAGACCCCAATCAACTCAATCCGTTGGGTAGGGGGCGGGTTCGGGTCGTCCGGTATCCCCAGCTCGTCCTTGAACGCCAGGTCGTGCCGCGCTCCTGCCGCCGCCGCCTGTAGGTCTTGCGGCAGGTCCGGGTGGCTCTCCCACTCGGCCAGGAAGTCCTGCAACTGCTTCCTCGAATGGAACGCTGTCGGTGGATCGATCAATGTGTGCGTCATCGAGCTGATGCTCGACTCCGTGCCGCGCGCAGCCGCGAGCAAGTTTCAGTCGGCCGCATTGACTAGACTCGGCTTGATTGGCCGTGCGAGCAGGACGTAACGATGCAGGTCAATCGAGGCAATCCACAGGGCGACGGTTTGGTCTCGTGAAACCGCGCGGTCGAATCCCGGCCATGCAGCGTCAGGCGAAGTCGAGCTTGGATACCCCGTCGATGGCTGGGTCCGTCCGGGTCTGGGACATCGGCGTTCGCGCCTTCCACTGGATGCTGGTCGCCGCGGTCCTAGTCGCTGCGCTGACCGGCTTCATCCTCGGCCGCACCGCCCTGGCCTGGCATCTCGTCGCCGGTCCGGCAGTCATGGTCGCCGTCGCCTGGCGGGTCATCTGGGGCATGCTCGGCCCCACCTATGCGCGCTTCGCCAGCTTCGCCTACGGCCCCGCCGCTGTGCTCGCCCATGTGCGGGATCTCCGTTGCGGCCGGCATCACCGCCGTCTCGGCCACAACCCGCTCGGCGCGGTGATGATCTTCGCGCTGCTCGCCGTGCTGGCGGCAATCGGGCTCACTGGCGCGATCACCCTCGGCGGCATGCTCAAACAGGGGCCGCTGCGGGCCTTCCTGTCCTACTCCACGGGACGGCAGGCGTTGGATCTGCATAACGCGCTGGCTATCCTGCTGATGGCCATGATCGGCGCTCACCTCGTCGGCGTCGCTTTCGAAAGTTGGCGCGGCCGCGAAAACCTGGTCGCCGCCATGTTCACCGGCGACAAGCCGGCCCATCCCCCTGCCGACGCCGCTGCTCCAGCCGCTGCCCATCCGCGCGCGGCCCTGGCGGTCATGCTGGCTGTACTGGCGTCGTCCACGGTGGCGATCACCGCCCTGACGGCGCTGCCCGCCCGTCTCGTGCCCTCTTCGGCGCTCGACCCCGTCTTCGCCCTGCAATGCGGTGCTTGCCATCTCGCCTTCCCGCCCAGCCTGGCGCCGGCGTCGACCTGGGACGGCATCCTTGCCGACCTCCAGCACCATTTCGGAGCGGACGCGACCCTCTCGCCCGAGCAGATCACGCAGATCCGCGGCTTTCTCGACGCGAACGCCGCCGGTCACTGGGATTCACTACCGTCACATCTGCTCCGCATCCCCGCGGCGGACGGCTCGCTGCGCATCACCGACACGCCAGGATGGCGCCAGCTTCACCGCGATATCGCAGAGGCGGTGTTCACGACCAAGCCGGTCTATCGCCGCAGCGACTGCGAGGCCTGCCACGCCGACGCCGCAACCGGCCAATTCGCGCCACAGGATATCGAGATTCCCGACTTGGCCAGACCATAGGCGAACTCCCCTTCGCGATCCATCGGGCGGCAATGGCGGAGCACCGTTGATCAACGAAATCCGGGAGGTGCGGATGTCGGCGTGACACCATCGTGGAATCGCTGCGCCAGCCAACCGCTGGTGACAATCGTGCGCTGTGCCTGCTGGGCCTCGCGGTCCGCGGATGGGACTTTGCCCGCTGAGTTCGTCACGACAGCAATCACTTGCGACCTCGCGCGGTTCGTGCCGTCAATCCGGCCTGTCGCTTCAAGGGTACCGTCCGCTTGACCGGTGTCGCGTTGTTCCCTTGATCAATCAGGCAGCCGTGCAGGAACTGGACGACCGCACCCCGGACGATGTGTCTGATTTCGTCCGCTGATGGAGGCTCGCGGAGACCGAGCAGGCACTGCAGCCGCATGGTTTCGGGCAACATATCGAGGAAATATCCTGCGGCAGCACGCGTATCTGGCATGCGAAGCACGCCGCGCTCGACCTGGCGGTCGAAATACTCGGTCAGCAAGGCGCGCGTGCGGGCCGGGCCGGACGTCCAGAATTGCTCGGCGATTTCCGGGATGCGCGGCGCCTCGGCAACGACAAGCCGGAACAGACTCAGGCCTGTCGCTGAGGCAACGGCGGTGAGGAAACGGACACCGACCTCCTGCAGCACGTCTTCCGGTGCGCGCCCCGCAATCTGCTCGGCAGAGAGCGCTTCGGGGACCGCCGCGCAGCAGTCGCTGACGATCGCCTCGAACAGGCCCTGTTTGCCGCCGAACAGCGCATAGAGTGTCTGCCGCGACCCGCCGGACAGCGCAATCACGTCGTCGAGCGTCGCCTCGGCGTATCCTTTTTCCTGAAACACTTCTTTCGCCGCCGCCAGGAAAGCCTCTCGTCGCGCGCTGATGCGTTTGCTGCATGCCGGTGCGACGTCGTCCACGTCTGATGCGGCTCCTGCCGTCGCGCGCCCGTAATTATGCATTGCAGCACCGACCCTTGAGCGACCTTGAATGTACTGGCCAGTACATTAGGTCACCTGAGCCGTAAGTTCCATATGAGAGTTGGCCGTGGGCATCGTCCGGTTTGCGTTGCGCTTCCCGCATACGTTTTATGTGCTGGCATTGATGATGCTGTTCCTGGGCGGAAGCGCGATCGTCGCGACGCCAAAAGACATCTTCCCTGCCATCAACATCCCGGTCGTCACTGTCATATGGCAATACACC
This sequence comes from uncultured Acetobacteraceae bacterium, assembly GCA_964434035.1. GTDB lineage: Bacteria > Pseudomonadota > Alphaproteobacteria > Acetobacterales > Acetobacteraceae > CAYSTX01. Next base: position 19,971 of record CAYSTX010000009.1, on the reverse strand, counting down.
GGACTGACGCCCGAGGAGATGGAGCAACGGGTTACGACCTATAGCGAATACTCGATCAGTTCGAACGTCAGCGACATTCGCAACATCGAAAGCCAGACACTGTCCGGCATCGCGGTCGAGAAGATCTTTTTCCAGCCGAACGTAAACATCGACCTGGCAATCAGTCAGATCATCTCGGCATCGAATTCCATCCGCGCCCTGATGCCGGCGGGTATCCAATCGCCGGTCATCGTTCAATTCAACGCGTCGTCGGTGCCCGTGCTGCAGCTCAGTCTCAGTTCCGACCGGCTGAATGAACAGCAGCTCTACGACTACGGCATCTATCAGATCCGACAGGCCCTGGCGTCGATCCCCGGCATTACGCTGCCGACGCCCTATGGCGGCAAGTATCGACAGATCATGGTCGACCTCGACCCTGACGCGCTCAGAGCGCGGGGTATCACGCCGAACGACGTGCTGAACGCCGTCAACGCGCAAAGCCTGACCTTGCCGTCCGGTGACGTGAAGATGGGCGATAAACAGTTCATCGTCCGGGTCAACGCCGCAGCGGAGTCGATCGCCGCGCTCAACCGGTTGCCGATCAAGCAGGTCGGCGGCGCCACCATTTACCTGTCCGACGTGGCGCATGTGCGCGACGGCTGGGCTGTTCAGCAGAACATCGTGCATGCCGGAGGCAAGCGCTCCGTCCTGCTGACGATCATCAAGAACGGCGATGCCTCAACGCTCGACGTGGTCAATCGGGTGAAGGCAGCACTGCCCGAGATCCGGAAGGCCGCCCCGCCTGGTCTGAATATCGATCTGCTGTTCGATCAGTCGGTGTTCGTGCAAAACTCCATCGACAGCGTGCTGCGCGAGGGCGCGATTGCTGCTGGGCTGACCGCCTTGATGATTCTGGTCTTTCTCGGCTCGTGGCGCTCCACGCTGGTGGTAATGGTGGCGATCCCGCTGTCGATTTTGACATCGCTCGCGGTGCTCGCCGCGCTGGGCCAGACCATCAACACAATGACACTCGGCGGCCTCGCCCTGGCGGTCGGCATCCTTGTGGATGACAGCACGGTCACGATCGAAAACACGCACCGGCATTTGGAGGAGGGCGCGCCCTTTGATAGCGCGGTGGTCGAGGGGGCCGCAGGAATCGCCGTGCCGACGCTGATCTCGACGCTCGCCATCTGCTGCGTCTTCGTCTCGGTCTTCTTCCTGCAGGGTGCCGCGCGCTATCTCTTCACCCCGCTCGCGATGGCGGTGGTGTTCGCCATGCTGGCCTCCTATGGCATCTCGCGCACGCTCACGCCCATCATGATCCGGCTGTTGCTGCGGAAGGAGCACGAGCAGCAGCACGGTTCGGGCACTGGCCCGCTCGCGCGATTTCACGCTGCATTCAATGCGCGGTTCGATCGGTTTCGTGACTTTTATGGCTGGCTGCTTGCTGGCATTCTGCGTCGGCGCTTGCTGACACCGGCTGTCGCGGCCGCCGTGGTGGTCGGCGCTGGCGTCCTCTTTCTTTTCGTCGGTACGGACTTTTTTCCGAGCGTGGACGCTGGCTTGGTCCAGTTGCACGTCCGAGCGCCGGCTGGCACACGCATAGAGCGCACCGAGCAGGTTTTTCAGTCGATCGAAGACAACATCCGCACGCAGATTCCGGCGACGGAACTGCGGCTGATGCTCGACAACATCGGCCTACCGGCGCGCACGTACAACCTTGCCTTTACGGACGGCAGTACGATCGGCGCGAATGATGGCGTTATTCAGATCGAACTCGCCCCGGGCCACCGCCCCACCGCCCGCATCATCGCGGCTCTCCGCCGCGAATTGGTGCGGGCTTTCCCGGATGTCCAATTTTACTTCCAGCCCGCTGACCTCGTCACACAAGTGCTCAACTTCGGCATTCCCACGCAGGTTGACGTCCAGGTGCAAGGGCGCGACCGCGAGAACAACGAGCGGATCGCTGCATTGCTGCGGCAAAAGATCGCCAACATTCCCGGGATCGTCGATGCGCATGTGCAGCAGGAGTTGGACGCACCGGAGATGTTCTACACCATCGACCGGACGCGGGCGCAGCAGCTCGGACTGAACATGCAAGAGATTGCCAACGATCTCAACATCAGCTTGAGCTCGTCGGAGCAGGTCTCGCCTAACTTCTGGACCGATCCGAAGAGCGGCATTCCGTATTATCTCGCCGTGCAGACGCCGGAATATCGGATCGCCAACAAGGCCCAGCTTGACAACACGATCGTGGCGAGCAGCACGGACGCCACCGGCACCCCGATCCCAGGCCTGCTCGGCAACATTGCCTCCGCCAAACGCGTCGCGGTCCAGTCCGTCTATAACCAGTCCAACATCCAGGCGGTGTACGACGTCTACGCCAGCGTGCAGAATCGTGATCTCGGCAGTACGGCGGCGGCGATCCAGAAGATCGTCGATGAGGTCGCGCCGCAACTCAAGCCCGGCAATCATATCGTCGTTCGCGGCCAGATCGACAGCATGCATGCCGCCTTCAACAACCTGACGATCGGCCTCTTGTTCGCGGCGGTCTTCGTCTACATGCTCATGGTCATCAATTACCAGAGCTTCATCGATCCGCTTGCCGTCATCCTCGCGCTGCCGGGCGCTGCGGCTGGCATTCTGCTGATGCTGTTCGTCACCGGCACGACGCTCAGTGTGCCGTCGCTGATGGGGGCCATCATGTCGGTTGGCGTCGCCTCGGCGAACTCGATCCTGCTGGTCACGTTCGCCCGGGAGCAGCGACAGGCCGGCATGAGTGCGTTCCAAGCGGCGCTGTCCGCCGGCACGACACGGCTCCGCCCCGTACTGATGACTGCGGCCGCGATGGTTGTTGGCATGATGCCAATGGCGATCGGCGGTCCCGGCGAGGAACAGAATGCCGTTCTCGCACGCGCGGTCATCGGCGGCGTGACGGTCGGCACGATCACGACGCTGCTGTTCGTCCCCTACCTTTATTCGGTGTTCGGCCGCTTTGAGCGGAAGGAAGCCGACGTGCACACGGCACTGACATATGAAGGATCGGCGCCATGACCTACCTGCCCACAGAACCGGACATTCGCGAGGACAAGCGGCAGTCCACGGACGACCGTCGACGGCGGTTGATCGCCGGCCTGCTCGGTGTCGGTGCGTTCGCGGGTCTCGCGCTGCTGGTTGGCATCGGCGCGTCGGGTCACATGAGCCGACAGGCGGCGGCCGCCGCCGTGCTGGACGCGCAACGGAACACCGTGCCGACCGTGCGGACGATGATCGCGCAGGCCGAGACGAGGCCACGCACGATCGAGTTGCCCGGGAACGTGGCCGCGTTCGACAGTGCGACGCTTTTTGCCCGCGCGACCGGATACATCAGCGTTCGCCACGTCGATATCGGCAGCAAGGTGCGCAAGGGTGATGTTCTCGCCGTGATTGCGGCGCCGGATCTCGACCAACAGCTTGCCCAGGCGAAGGCGCAACTTGTCCAGTTGCAGGCGGCGGTCGATCAGGCGCAGGCGAATGCCGAACTGGGTCGCGTCACCGACGCGCGCACAGCGCGTCTCGTCGTCCAAGGATGGTCCAGTCGGCAGCAGGGCGACCAGGATCGGCTAGGCTTCGCGTCGAGCAAGGCGGCGCTCGCGGTTGCGCAGGCGAACGTCCTGGCGCAGCGCGCGGCCGTGGACCGGCTGGAGCAGCTTACTGCCTTCGAGCAGGTCACGGCGCCGTTCGACGGGGTGATCACCAGCCGCCAGATCGATGTCGGCAGCCTCGTCACCGCCGACGCGGCGGGTGGGACGCCCTTGTTCTCCATTGCACGAACGGACGTGCTGCGGGTGCAGGTCTACGTGCCGCAAAGCGCCTATTTCGGCATCAGCGACGGTGATCGAGCGACCCTTACGATCCCCGAGTTGCCGGGGCGCGTGTTCGAAGGCGCGGTCGCGCGCAACGCGGAAGCGCTGGCCGACGGCACGCGTACGCTGCTTGCGGAAGTCGATATCGGCAACAAGGATGGAACGCTGGCGGCCGGGCTCTACGGCGTGGTGCACTTGCAGGTGCGGCGCCTCAATCCCGTCGTGCGGATTCCGTCGCAGGCGGTGATCTTCAATGCGGGCGGGCTGAACGTCGGCGTCGTCGTCGATGGCAGAGTCGAACTTCGCAAGCTTGACGTTGAGGCCGACAACGGGGCCGACGTTGAGGCGCGCGGCGGACTAAAGCCCGGCGACCAGGTCATCCTCAATCCGCCAGTGAACGTGAGTGACGGCATGCGCGTGCGAGCCGGCTAAGCGGGAGACGATCCCCGCGATCGGGGGAGGTTCCTGCTCGGCAGCGTGCGCGCTTTTTCGAAGGTGAGCCCCTCGGCGGCAAGGGTATGCCGCAAGCAAAAGCGATGCGAGCGGTCTTGGATCGGTGCTCCGCGTCATGGTCCGCCCCGCCACCGTCGAGCCCACGCCGATATCGCGCGCACGACAACTTCGAGGTCGCGCCCTGACTTCGTGAGCCGATACTGAATCGCGATCGGCGAGATATCCGGAGCGGGAACACGTTCAACAATCTCATGCTCAGTCAGTTCGCGCAGACGTTCCGTTAATAGCCGATCGGATAGGCCCGGAATGGCGGCGAGTAACTCGTTAAACCGGCGAGGCCCGTCGCTCATCAGCACTCGCAGGATCGCTCCCATCCAGCGCCGACCAATAAGCTCAATAACCGCCTGATAGCGCTCGCAGTAAATCGAAATCGGCGGCCGAGGCGCGACCATCCTCGCACCGGGAACGTGCTCGGCAGCTTGTCTGGCGGAGGATCGCCTCACGCGCTTCGCCTGATGGCTTGTTCCTGACCCGCTCATCAATGACCCGACCATCGCTCACTTACGAAAGGTAGCTTTCTTGCGCTCATCGGGCAAGCGGGCACGTAGCGCTCCGAAACGCCGTCTGGGGGACCGAATGGCGTTTGACCCACACAATCGGCGTCGAAGGTTACCCTACCTTGCGGAGTTCAATTAAGCCGGAACACAACCCAGAGCGGATCGGAGCGTCTGCTACCAAGCCAGCGCGCGCCGGCCGATAATGGCGCCGACACTCGCCACGATCAGGATGGCGACGGAGTACCAGATCGCAACAAACATCCGGCCGTCATTGACGCAGGCGATCGTATAGGCCGTGGCACCAAGCGCGCCCGCAAGCAGCCCCGCGACGGCCCCTGCCAGTCCCGGGCGCGTCGGCGCGCCGGTTCGTAGTGCACCCAGAACCAGCAGCAGCGCCGGGGCCGACGCCAGCAGGATAGCGCTGACGCAGTACGGTGCCGAGACACCGGAATTCCGGCCCATGACCGACAAGCCAGACGCATCGGTCAGCCCGCCGATCGCGAGCAGCAGCACGCTCGGCAGCAGGGCCAGCAGCGTCGGCCGGGCACCGCCGGGCAGGGCCGCCCGGCGTGTCAGGATGATTCCGGTACCGACCAGCGAAAGCGTGCAGCCGATTTTGAACTGGAAGGGCGCGCCCTGTACGACATCCGCCAGATCGGGGCGGGCACCGATACAGAACCAGATCATCGCGACGGCGATGCTCAACGAGAGGGGTACGACGGCGGCCAAGATCCGCCCGAACGGGATGCCGGCCAAGCCACGCCGGGGACCGGCCTGGCGCGACAGGGTCTGGATCAGGCTGTCAGTTTCGATCGAAGACATTATGGATTGCATTTCCGCGATATGGAGCCGCCCGGCCCGGCAAGCGCCATGAGCCGTTGCAGCGCTCTGTGAAACGTGACGCGGATTGCCTCTTCGCTCGTCCCGAGCTTCTCTGCGGTGGCCCGAACCGAGGCGCCATCGACGGCAAGCGCCCGGACCACGGCCTGCTGGCCTTTGTGCAAGCCGGACAGGTGTCGGTCGACATCGACCAAGCCGCGGTCGAGAGCCTTAGCCGGGGCTTCGAACAGTTCCGCTAACTCGTCGAAACTGAGATCGATTCGGTGGCGCGCCTCGCGCTTCAGCCGCCGGACCGCGTCGATCAATTTATAATGGGTGACGGCGTGCAGCCACGGCAGGAACGGCCGTTCCTCGTCCCACGTGTGGCGCTTGGTGTGCAGAGCGATCAGCACTTCCTGCACCAGATCCTCCGTTTCATGCACGTTCAGGCCGAGTTTGGCCAGTCGGTACCGGACCAGGCGCCGCAGCATGTCGGCGATTTCCTTGAGCACGCGCTCGTACGCGACGGTATCTCCCCTGCGTTCGGCGCGCATGGCATCGGCCCAGGGTTCTTCGCGCGGGTCCATATACGTCTGCTTGCTCCTCGCCCTCACGGCGCAAAACGTTACACGCGTTAGCATCTCTCTGTGCGCACCGCAGCTCGATCATGAATTGGTGATCAAGTTGCGCCAGCCGAGTCCCGGCCGAACACCCCTTTTAGAGCGCCACGCTCGAAGCAGAATCCTCAATCAAGGAATTCGGTCAATGACGATACGGAAATTCGCGGCAATGGCCGCTTGTGTCCTGACGAGTTTGGTCAGCGCGCTGGCGGCCGAAGCCCAGACGGTAGCGCCCGTTATGGCGAAGAATGTCGTGCTGGTGCATGGTGCCTGGGCCGACGGCTCTAGCTGGGGCGCGGTTATTCCGATCCTCCAGGCCGCTGGCTTGCACGTCACGTCGGTACAGAACCCGCTGACCTCGCTGGCCGACTCCGTCGCCGAGACGCGCCGGGCGCTCGCCTTACAGAACGGCCCGACGGTGCTGGTCGGCCATTCCTGGAGTGGCACGCTGGTGAGCGAGGTCGGCGTCGATCCCAAGGTCTCGGCCCTGGTCTATGTCGCAGCCCGCGCTCCCGATGCCGGCGAGGATTTCGTCGCCCTGTCGGCCAAATTCCCGACCATGCCGGTGCGCGCCGGAGTCGAGGCCCATGACGGGTTCACGAAACTGACCCAGGACGCGTTCCTGAAGTATTTCGCGAATGGCCTTCCGAAAAAGGAGGCGGAAGTGCTCTATGCCGAGCAGGAACCGACCGCCGCGTCGCTGTTCGGCGACAAGACCACGGTCGCCGCATGGCACGACAAGCCAGCGTTCTATGCCGTGTCGAAGAATGATGAGACGATCTCGCCAGACCTGGAGCGCTTCCTGGCGAACCGCATGAAGGCGAAGACCATCGAGGTCGACGCAGGTCATCTGTCGATGGTTTCTAAGCCGCAGCTGATTGCCAACCTGATCCTCGAGGCCGCCGGTCGGAAGATGTGACGATCAGTCCGAAGACGCCCCGGGAGCCTAATCGGGCCGGGCGCTTTCGCCCGGCCCGCAGCAAAGCCTCTCCGGGGCGTTGACGCA
>CAYSTX010000009.1:2948-12592 GCA_964434035.1 uncultured Acetobacteraceae bacterium | reverse complement strand
GCATCCGATACCTCCGTCGTCGAATATCGGCGGAGGAGGCAGGCTTGCGCGATCAGGACCAATTGCTGCGCGAGTATTCGGGCGGACGCTTCGAGCACTTCAGGAGTCGAACATGCGAGCGCTGACAGGTGCGCCAGCTCTTCCGTAACGATGGGACATCCGTTGCTCATGTCCTTGAGATCCGATATCAGCGCATCGAAGCAGTCGGGTTCGCGAGCAAGGGCCCTCACGACGTCCAGGCACATGATGTTGCCGGACCCCTCCCAGATGGAATTCACCGGGGCCTCCCGGAACAGTCTCGCCATCAAACCCGGTTCGACGTATCCGTTGCCCCCAAGCACTTCCATGGCCTCCCCCGTGAGTTCCACGCTGCGCTTGCAGATCCAGAATTTCGCGGCAGGCGTCATCACGCGCTTCCATGCCGCGTTGACCCTGTCCGAATCCTGTTCGAAAGCTTCCGCCAGCCGCATGCTGATGGCGAGCGCGGCTTCGCTTTCCAGAGCGAGATCGACAAGCACCGCGCTCATCAGAGGATGCTCGATCAGCCGCTTTCCGAAGGTCATTCGTTGTCGCGCATATGAGAGCGCCTGAACGAGCGCCTGGCGCAGGAGAGCCGCGCTTCCCACCACGCAGTTCAGGCGGGTGTAGGTCGCCATATCGATAATGGTCGGAATGCCACGCCCCTGCTCCCCCATGAGAGCGCCGTACGCGTCCTGCAGCTCGACCTCCGCGCTCGCGTTGCTGCGGTTCCCTACCTTGTCCTTCAGCCGTTGGATGTGGACGGCATTTTTGCTCCCGTCCGGACGGAAGCGGGGTACATAGAAACATCCGAAAGAATCAGTATCATCGGCTCGCGCCACGACGAGGTGTGCATCGCACAGAGGCGCCGAGAAGAACCATTTGTGGCCGCGAAGCGAGTATTCGCCGCCGCGACCACCTGCACCGACAGGGGTCGCCGTGGTTGTATTCGCACGGACGTCTGACCCGCCCTGCTTCTCGGTCATGCCCATGCCCAACCAGATCGAGCGTTTGCCGGAGATAGGACCGTCCGAGGGATCGTACTCGTCGCTAAACAGCTTATTCCTGAGGGCTTCCCACAGCGCCGGCTCCTTCTGCAGCAGGGGAATGCTCGCCTGTGTCATCGTCGCGGGACAGAGCGAGCCGAACTCGATCTGCGCATGCATGTAGAATCCGGCCGCCCATGCCGACCATCGTCCCGGCCTGTGCTCGCGAAACGGCAGCGACACCAGACCCTGCTCCCGGTACATCCCAAGCACCGAATGCCAAGACGGGTGGAAGTCGATGAAATCGATACGCCGACCGCGCGCGTCGAAGGTCTGCAATTCCGGCGGATGCCGGTTCGCATTCTCCGCAAGCGTGTAGGTCTCGACGGATCCGAGGCGGGCACCGAATGTGGTCAACGGCTCGATAAACCAATCCGCGCAGCGGCCGACCGCCTCAGTCAGCGCCCTGTCCGTCGTGAACAGATTGTAGCCCGACAGCTCGGAGAACTGGTTGAAGACATCATGCGTATGCCAAATCATTCCGGCTACCTCGCATAGACAATGACGTGATCTGAAGTGCCGCTGACCCGTCACCCGTCCACTGGCCACTTACGAAAGATAGCTTTGTCGCTTGCGTCCGGCAAGCGCAGCTGTGGTTCCGCTCGTTAGCGGCTCAAGCGATTTCAGATGTAGCCGAGTTCCCGCGTTCTGAAATCGCGATGTAGCCGTGCTCCATAAGCCTTCGCAGTTGGGTCAGGCACCGGCTTGCGCCCCAACGAGCAGCACGGAAGAGCGAGCCTGATGACGAGACTTCTCACGACGTCTCCCGCAAATTCCTCCGAAGGACGCCAAGCAACCGGTCCTGTTGGCGATGTGCCAAGCGCGACCGTCGTGGATTCACAAGGCGCGATCGCTGCCGCGCGAGCCGCGAGCACAGCCATCCGGCACGCTTTGCGCACACTGGCCAGTGAAACGGGGCGACAGGCAGATCTGCGCAAGGTCAGGCTCCTACGCCCGCTCGTAACGCAAGCGCACGGGGTCTTGCGCGAGCGCCTCGAAGCAGGCGGTTCAGTCGAGGCTTATTTGCGTGGCCGGACGCGTCTCGCAGACAGCGCAGTGGTGGGGCTCCTGCACATTGCGTCGGTCGCCGCCAGCGTGCGAGGCGACACCATGATCGCTCCGCTCGCCGTGGTTGCGGTAGGCGGCTACGGACGGAGCGAATTGGCGCCCGGCTCCGATCTCGACTTGCTCTTCCTCCTGCCCGAAAGCAGGCCGCCGGAAGCTGCCGCTGCGACGGCAGCGTGCATACATACGGTCGTTGCCGGTCTCTGGGACCTCGGATTCGCACTGGACCACGCCGTGCGCTCGTCCGGGGAGTGCCTCGAACTCGCTCGCGACGAGCACGCCGTCCTTGCGGGTCTACTCGACCGCCGCTTCTTGTGGGGTCGCATCGGCCTGTTTGCCAAGTTGAATGCCGAGGTCGCGAGCCTCTTTTCGGGGCCGCACGCCGCGCACTGGCGGGGCGCCGTCAGCTCAGCTCTCGCGAGCCGGCATCACGATGCGCGCACGCTGCTGAATGAGCCGAACGTGAAACGAGGCCCTGGCGGCCTGCGCGATCTGCACAGTGCGCTCTGTGCCAACACGCTCGCCTCGGGGCGACCCGCGGGGCTGGCGCAACCGGCGCTTATCGAGGCGCACCGCTTTCTGTGGCGCTTGCGGTGCCATCTGCATCTTCTCGCGGGTCGCGCCGAGGACCGCCTCAGCATAGCGCTTCAGCCCGGCGTCGCACGCCGGCTTGGGCTCGACGAGCGCCACGGTACAAACGCGTCGCGTCTGCTGCACCTCTTTCGCCATCATGCGCACAACGTGCTCCAGGCGGCAGCGCTCGCCAAGGGCTCGATCTCCGCGCAGCCTCAATAGGCGTCGCATGGAAGGGATGCTTGCCGTCTTGGCCGACAATCCCGCGGCCGCGGTCGCCGGACTCGTCGCCATGGTTTGTTTCACCTCCTGGCCGCTCTTTCGTGCGCGATCGGCTATGCTTGTCGCCTATATCGGCAATAATTTGGGCTTTGCCGTGCACTATGCGCTGCTGGGTCACTGGACCGCCGTGGCGATGAACGGCGTCATGGGTGTACAGACCATTGTTGCGATAATGCTCGTGCGCCAGCCGCGATTGCGCTGGGCGTACTACGCGCTGATGCCGCTGTTGGCCCTCGCCAGTGTCGCCACTTGGCAGGGTCCGCCATCCTTCCTCGCCGCGGCTGCGACGACGCTGTCGACGCTTGGGCGCATGCAGACCAATGACGCGGTTTTGCGCATCTTGCTTCTTGCTTCGACGCCGTTCTGGGCGATCCACGATCTGCTCGTCGGCTCGGCTCCGGGTCTTGTCGCCGATCTTCTCAGTATGGTGACCGGAGCGACAATGTTACTGCGGCATTCGTCCGGATTCCGGATTACTCTCGGCCATCGTCGTTCTGCGGGGCCGCGTAAAAAAGGCTCCAAAACAATGGCGTCGGAGATGCGCTATCTGGACTGCTGACTGTCTGACCAATTGAACCGAAGCGCCTTCAAGACGATGATGGTCGCAGACGGGTATCGGATGGACATCCTTGAAGAAGCGGCACACTTTCCGCCGGAGAACAGACGCCAATGAAGTCACTTTGGCGGATGCGAGGCGTGGGCGGGCTGGCTCGCCAGGGCCCCGGTCTGCGCACGCATCGATCAGCCTGGTCGACCGAATCCGTCAGGTCGAGCCAGAGTTGAACCGCGCCGGAAGGCTGGTCGCTCAGGCCGTGTTGGCCGACATCGACCTGGCCACGCGCAGCACCACGAGGGATCTCGCACACCGGGCCGGGGTGAGCGAACCGACCATCATCCGTTTTGCACGCCATCTCGGCTGCACCGGTTTCGCGGACCTCAAGCGACGTGTCTCGCAGGATATCGCGACGGCACGCATGTTCGTGCTCTCCGATCACGCAGTCATTTCCCACGATACCGAAGTGGTTGCCGGTCAGGTCTATGAGGCCACTGCGCAGGCGCTGGCCTACAGCTTCGCGCAGCGCGACCCGCAATCGCTGGAGCGGGCGGCTACGGCGATCGACGCCGCGCAGCGCGTCTTCTGCTTAGGCATCGGCGGAAGCTCCGCCAACATGGCGCAAGAAATGGAAAACCGGCTGTTCCGTTTCGACGTCCATGCAACGGCCCTGGTCGACGCCTACAAACAGCGGATCGCGGCGGCGACCTGCGAGGCCAAGGACGTTCTGTTGATCTTTTCGGTGACCGGGCGTCCGCGCGTGCTGATCGATTGCGCCGTCACGGCCAGCAGCGCAGGTGGGGTGGTGATCTCGGTGACGCGGCCGGGCAGCCCGCTCGCCGCAGTAAGCTCGATCCTGTTGCCGCTCAATATCCCCGACAACGACCGACGCTTCGAAATCCCTAACCGCACCCGCTATGGCCAGCTCTACGTGATGGATTGCCTGGCGACGCTCGTTGCGGCCCGCCGCCAGCATCTCTCGGCGCCAAAACTCCGCCGCTTGCGATCATCGCTGCTGCAGCTGCATGGCGCCACGGATCATCAGCCAATAGGCGACTGATACCAAAGATTTCTTTCGTCTATCGGCGCGCGGAGGGTGCTGCGGGACGTAGTGCAAGTACGTACCGCCGCAACCAAACTCGGAAATTTGCACGGAATTCCGGTCCGGGACGGCAGTTTGTGTTGCAATACTACATAGTCGCGCTACCATCACTCAAACGCTCCGCAACGAGACGCCGTTGCGCGAAACAGGAGCGACGGGTTGATGGTATCGGGTCAGGCCCAATTGCGCCGAGATAACGGCACCCGTTACGCGGGGGGGACGGTGCGATCCGGCGTCAATCCGCTGCTGCGCTGGAGGCGCTGGTTCGGTCACCAGCGACCCCACTTTGCCTATCTCCTCAACACTCCATCGATCCTCGCCATTCTCCTGTTGGTCGGCTACCCAATCGGCTACTCGATGTGGGTGAGCCTGCATCGCTACGACTTGCGACGGCCGCGCATCTTCACCTTCGTAGGCCTGCAGAACTACCTCGATACTTTGGCCGATCCGGATTTCTGGGTGGCGTTGCGCATCACCGCCGTGTTCACGGTGATTGCGGTGGCCCTCATCGTTGTGCTGGGCCTCGCGGTCGCGGTGCTGCTGAACCGCCCGTTCCCCGGCTGCCGGCTGGTGCGCGCCGTGATCCTGATCCCCTGGGCGATCCCGCCGGTCGTCAATGGGTTGATGTGGCAATGGATCTATGATCCGAAGACCGGCGCGCTCAATGCGCTGCTGCACGCAATCGGCGTCATCGATCAATATCAGGGCTGGCTCGCGGTTCCCAACTATGCCTTGGGTGGCCTGATCATCGCGCACACGTGGAACGAATTCGCCCTCGCGGCGATCCTGTTCCTCGGCGCGTTGCAGCGGGTGCCGGCGGAACTCTATGACGCCGGCCGGGTGGATGGCTGCCGGTCCTGGCAGATGTTCCGGCACATCACACTGCCCTGGCTCGCCCAGGCGCTCATGATCGTTCTGATCCTGGAAACCATGCTCGCGGTGAGGGCATTCGACATCATCTACGTACTGACCGCCGGCGGCCCAGGCACCGCGACGACCACCCTGACCTGGTCGACATATCTGACGACATTTGAGAGCCTCGATTTCGGCCGTGGCAGCGCCTACGCATACATCGTCACTCTCATTACGCTCGGCCTGTCGGTAGCTTATTTCCGCATCCTCTACGGCCGCGGCGAGTTTGAGGCATGAGCGCGGCGCGGACGCAGAGCCGAGGGCAGACCCTGCTGCTGATGGCCGGCGGCGCGCTGGTAACGATCTATGTGTTGGCGCCGTTCTCCTGGCTCGTCTTGACCAGTTTCCTGCACGAGAAGGATGTGCTGTCCGTGCCGCCGAATATCGGCTGGGACAGTTTGACGTTCAGCAACTACCTCACATTCATCCATGCGTCGGGAATCGAGGCCGTGGTCGGCAGCCGAGCCGCCGAGAATACCCTGCCAGGCATCTTCAACTCATTGGTCGCAGCCACAGCAACGGCGGCATTGAACCTGCTGCTGGGCACATTGGCCGGCTACAGCTTCGCGCGCCTGCGCTTCCCGGGCCGGATGTCGATCCTGCTGATGTACCTCGGTTCCCGCATGGTGCCGGGTATAGCGTTGATCGTGCCGCTGTACCTGACGATCAAGACGCTGCATATGCTGGATAGCCTTGCGGCGCTGACCATCACCTACCTGTCGCTGACGTTGCCGTTCACGATCTGGCTGATGAAGAACTACTTCCAGGGCGCGCCCCGCTCGCTTGAAGAGGCCGCGCTGGTGGACGGCTGCAACTGGTGGCAGATGCTGTGGAGGATCCTGATCCCCGTTTGCGCACCAGGGTTGGCTGCCGCCGCCATCTTTGCCTTCATGACCGCGTGGAACGACTATCTGTTCGCGGTCATCCTGAGCAGCTCTATGGCGTCGAAGACCGCACCCGTCGTCGTCGCCGGCTTTGTCACCGATGTCACGACCGCAAGAACGCTTATGGCCTCGGGCGGCGTACTTGCGGTGATACCTCCGTTATTGCTCGCCCTGTTGTGCCAGCGCCTGATCGTGCAGGGGCTCACCAGCGGCGCGGTGAAAGGATGATGTCGGCTTCGGAACGCTCTGAGAAATATTTTGGCAACCGGAGGAGAGAAGCACGTGACCAGCCATAGGCCTTCGCTTCCGCTACAGCGCCGCGCCTTTCTGGCCGGTACTGCCGTCACCGCTGCCGGCCTGCCCGCCTGGGCAGCGGCACAGACCCGCGTGACGTTCTCGGGATGGGCGTTCGAGCCGCAGGTCGCGGAAGCCGATGTGAAGCTGTTCATGCAGCAGAACCCGGACATCGCCGTCGATTACACGCCGCTCGACCTGCAGTCGTACAATCAGAAGATGATCGCCTTGTTCGTGGCTGGCTCGCAGCCCGATGCGTTCTACATCCGCGACACGGATCTAGGCGCCTGGGTCGACGCCGGCTGGGTGCAGCCGATCGACGGGATGCCTGGCCTCGATGCTCTGAATGCCGACATGTTCCCCTATGTCCGGCACGCAATGAGCTATGGCGGTAAGCAATACGCGACGCCTTACTATGGCGACATCTTTGTCTACATGTGCGACGCCAAGGCACTTGCCGCCGCCCATGTGACGCAGCCGCCGGTGACGTTGGAACAACTGAAAACTGCTGCCCTTGAAATCAAGAAGGCCGGCATCGCCGAGTATCCAATCCTGAAGGGCTACAAGACCGACGTCGACGGGCTGAGCGAGTTCTGGTCAATGGTGCTTGCCTCTGGCGGGCATCTGTTCAACGCCGATGTTGAACCTGTCTATCCCAGCGAAGACAAGACGGCACTCGCAGTCTTGGAGTGGCTGCTGGACGCCATGCACACCTGGAAGATCATGGACCCCCGCGGCCTGCAGATGGACCAGACGCAGGCGCGCGATGCCTTCCTCGGCGGCCAAGGTGTGCTCACCTCAAACGTCGGCAACGTGATGCCACGCGCCAACAACAAGGCGTACAGCAAGCGCGCCGGCGACATCAAGATGACCCGGTTCCCGGCGTTGCAGGATGTCGGTAAGGGACCGATGGGATGGGCGCGGATGTATGGAATTAGCGCCGACACAAAGGTGCGCGATGCCGGCTGGAGGCTGATCTCCTTCATGGGCGGCAAGGACAAGAATGGCGCCTATTTCACCGCGAAGGATTGGTATCTCAGGTTCGGTGTCGGTTACGCCTACAAATCGATGGATCAGGATCCGGATATAGTGGCCGCACAAAAGGCCGCCGGCTACGATCCTGCCGTTCGCAGCCAGCAATACGCCACGGCGCAACTACGTGAGAACATTAGCTCCTCCTGGTACAGCGAGTGGGATCGTTTCACCCAGGAGCAGATCCAGAAAGTGCTGCTGCAGCAGACCAAGCCGCTGGCAGCACTGGAGGCATCCGCCGCCAAGGCACGAGCGCTGAAGAAGAAGGCCTGACCGGACCATGCACTGCACGGAGCGTCATGGCGCCGGTATGCCGGTGGTCTGCCTGCATGGATTCTGTCAGTCGTCGGTCTTCTGGGAGCCGACGTTGGATCGGCTCGCCGAGCAGGGCCGGGCCGGCCTCGCGCCGGATCTTCCGGGGTTCGGGCAATCGGCGGACCTGCCCGGACCGTACACCATGGAAGGGTTTGCCGACGCGGTGGCGAGGCTGCTCGACGAGCGCGGCATTCCGCAAGTGGTGTTGGCCGGCGGATCGATGGGCGGGGTGGTAGCGCAGCATTTCGCGCGGCGGCATTCGGCCAGAGTGGCCCGTTTGCTCCTGGTGGCGACCGGGGCGTTCACCGCGGATCCGGAGGCCGCGCTCGCCGCCGCCGACAACCTTGCGGCGGCCGAGTGGAATGCGGCGACGGCCGATCGCGTGGTGGGCGGGTTCTTCCACAATCCGCCATCCATAGAGTGGAAAGACGCCCTGCGCCGCATTGCTTTGACTGCCTCCCAAGCAGCGGCGGTCGAGGCGGCCCGCTCAAACGCGCGGTCGCGCACATTCGACCTCCTGGGGCGCATTGATGTGCCCGTCCTGATCATCCAGGGGCGGCATGATCGCGCGCGCACGCCGGCGCATGGAGTGGCGATGCAAGAGCGTCTGCCGCGGGGCCGGCTCGCCGTGCTGGAGAACTCCGGCCACACCCCGCAGCTCGAAGAGCCGGAGGCGTTTCATACCCTCGCATTGCCGTTCCTCACGGCTCCGCTGGGTTCATGCTGATCGTCGTGTTTGAGCCGCAGCCAATCACGTGCCGGACCGTCGTCAGGCGGGCCTACCGGGCGTGCGCATCCAGGAACCGCGCGAGCGCAGCATTGAATCTTTCCGCCTGTTCGATGTTGGGCAGATGCGCGGCCTGATCAATAATCTCCAGCTCCGAGCCGGCGATGGCTGCATGCAGCGCTTGCGCCGCACTCACCGGGGTCGAAGGGTCGTCGCGGCCGACGATGACCAGGGTTGGCTGTCCGATCCGCACCGTCACGTCCTCGAGTTCCATGTCCCGCATCGCCATGGCGCATCCGAGATATCCTTGGGGCGACGTCGAGCCGATCATACGGCGCATCCTGTCGACGAGTGCCGCCTGCGCGGCCGTGAAGGCCGGCGTGAACCATCGCGCGATCGATGGCTCGACCTGCGGCGCCACGCCGTTCATCTGGACGGCCGCGATCCGCTCGCGCCACATGGCCCGCGGGCTGTGCATGGTGGTGTCGCAGAGCACCAGCGCCCCGATCCGACCCGCATGGCGCACGGCCAGTGTCTGCCCGATCATGCCGCCCAGCGAGAGCCCTACATACGTGACCATCTCGACGCCGAGGTGATCGAGGAGGGCTACCGCGTCATCGGCAAGCTGCTCCAGGGTATATGGCGGCTGCGTCGCCTCGGTCCCGCCATGCCCGCGCACGTCGTAGCGCAGCACACGAAAGCGCTGGGCGAAAAACGCTGCCTGCGCCTCCCACATTTCCATACTGGTGGCCAGGCCGTTGCCGAACATCACGACCGGTGCGGAGGGCGGACCGTCGAGACAATAGCGCACGGTCATTGCGTCCACGACGATCGTCCGAAA
>CAYSTX010000009.1:0-2848 GCA_964434035.1 uncultured Acetobacteraceae bacterium | reverse complement strand
GATCCGCACCAGTCGCAGGCGAACGTGACATCGGTGCATGTCGCTATGGTCTACGATACGCTGTTCAGTTGGGACGCCGATATGGTGCCCCGGCCACAAATGGTCGAGACTTGGAGCAAGTCGGAAGACCGCCTGCTCTATACGTTCACGCTGCGCCCTGGCCTAACGTTCCACGACGGCACACAAGTGACGTCGCGCGACGTGGTGGCGACGCTGCGGCGGCTGCTGGTGCGCGATACACAGAACCAGATACTGGCCGGCCTGATCGCGGCGATGGAGCGGATAGACGACCGGACTTTCACCATCCGATTGAAGAAGCCGTTCAACTACGTCGAGTTTCTCCTCGGCGGCAGCAACGGGGTCGCGGGTGGAATCCTGCGCGAAAAGGAAGCGCTGACCGATCCGTTCACCCCCATCAAGGACATCGTCGGCTCGGGCCCGTTCCGCTTCAATCGCGACGCGTATCGCCCGGGCGCGCGGCTCGTCTATGACCGTTTCGAGGGCTACGTACCGCGCAATGAACCCCCGAGCGGGTTCGCCGGCGGCAAGGTGGTGAAAGTGGATCGCGTCGAGCTGCTGCCGATCCCGGATTCAAGCACGGCGTACGGCGCTATCCGCCACGGAGAGGTGGATTTTCTCGACGGCCCGTCGATCGACCTGCTGCCGACCGTCGCGAACGATCCCGACATCGTTGTGGGCGAGGTCTGGCCGATCGAGACATACGCGTTGTTGCGCTTCAACCACCTTCATCCGCCGTTCAACGACGTAAAGGTTCGCCAGGCGGTGGCGCATGCCGTGAACCAGAGCGACTATATGGCGGCAGCGTACGGCGATCCAAAATACTGGCGCGAATGTTACGCTTTCTGGGTCTGCGGCAGTCCAAACGGCACTGAGGTAGGCTCGGACGCGTTCCGAAAACCCGATCTCCCGCTGGCTCGCAAACTGTTGCGGGAGTCGAGCTATCGCGGTGAGCCGGTGGTATTGATCGGCGGGTCGGACATTCCAGCCTATCAGCAGATGAGCCTGGTGACGGCCGACCTTCTGAAAAGGATTGGCATGCAAGTCGACATGCAGATGTCCGACTGGGGCACGGTGTCGGCGCGGCGCACCAAGAAAGACCCGCCGGCGCAGGGCGGGTGGAATCTGTTCCACACCACCGCGAACGGGGCCCAGCTTGCCAGTCCACTGACGAGCCCGTCGACCATCACGACCTGCGACGGCAAGAACTTCGTCGGCTGGCCGTGCGATCAGGTCGAAGAGGACATGCGGATCCGTTACATCCGCGAATCCGATCCGGCCAAGCAGCGCGCGCTGCTGGAGCAGATGCATGCGCGGCTTTGGCAGTCACTGCCGTACGTTCCGCTCGGTCAGTTCAAGCAGCCCTTCGTCTGGCGCAAGAACGTCACCGGCGTGCTGAGGTCCAATACGCTTGTGTACTGGAACATTGAAAAGGTTTGAGCCTTGCAATCCATGATCCGTGAGATAGCTGCAGGGCCGGCGCGGCTCCGCATTCGTATTTCCGGCGCCGGGCCAGTGCTCGTGCTGCTGCCAGGGCTCGGCCGGCCGGCCGAGGACCTCGATCCCTTCGCCGAGCGTCTTGTGGCCGCCGGCTACCGGGTGGTGCAGCCCGATCCGCGCGGCATGGGCGGCAGTTACGGCCCGATGGAGGGACTGACTCTGCACGATCTGGCGCGCGACGTGGCCGCGGTGATCGAGGCGCTCGGCGGCGGCAAGGCGGTGATCATCGGCCATGCCTTCGGCAACCGCATTGCGCGCACGGTGGCAACGGACCGGCCGGACTTGGTCGATGTCGTGGTGCTGCTTGGCTGTAGTGGACTCGTGCAGCCGACGGACGAAATCGCTGAAGCGATCCGGCTCGCCCAGGCAGTGGACACGCCGCGCGACATCCGTGAGCGGGCGGTACGGGCAGCGTGGTTCGGGCCGGGACACGACATCTCGGTATGGATGGAAGGCTGGTCGCAGCCGGTGATGAAGGCCTACCTCGCGGCCGCTGCCGCGACTGACACGGCGACATGGTGGACGGCGGGATCGGCGACGGTGCTGATTGTGCAGGGCGCGAACGACGTCGCCGCGCCACCGGAAAACGGGCATCTGCTGAAGACACAGATCGGGACGCGCGCGACGCTCGTCGACCTCGCTGGCATCGGCCATGCCGTGCCGATTGAAGACCCGGATGCGGTCGCGGGCGTTGTGCTCGATTTCCTGGCACAGCACGGCCGCGTCCAGCGGGCCAATCCGTTCGCCGATCTGCGCGGCAAAGTCTGCCTCGTCACCGGCTCAAGCCGTGGCATAGGCGCGGCTGTGGCGCGTGGCCTGGGTGCGGTCGGCGTGCGCGTGGCGGTGCATTACCGAACCGGTGCGGCGGAGGCTGAGCAGGTGCGCGCCGACATCGTCACGGCCGGTGGGGACGCGATCGTGCTGCAGGGCGATGTCGCGGAACCGGGCGTGGTGACGCGGCTGATCGACGAGACGATCGCCGCCTTCGGCCGCATCGACATCCTGATCAACAATGCCGGTGACCTAATCGAGCGACGGCCGGTGGCCGACACGTCGGACGATCTGTTCACGCGGCACATCGAGCTCAACCTCCGGCCAGTGTTCGCAGCCTGCCGCGCCGCGGTGCACCGGTTTCGCTCGCAGGGCGGCGGCGGGACGATCATCAACCTCAGCTCGATCGCAGCACGCACGGGCGGGGGCGGGGGTTCGGCGCTCTACGCCGGCGGAAAGGCGTTCATCGCCACGTTCTCACGGGCGCTGGCCAAGGAGGTTGCCGCGGACGAAATCCGTGTGAACTGTGTCTCGCCCGGTGTTCTCGCCACGCCGATGC
>CAYSTX010000008.1:3528-37217 GCA_964434035.1 uncultured Acetobacteraceae bacterium | reverse complement strand
CGCCTCGCCGAACCGCCGTCGATCGTCGCCGCTATTCGCGGGTTGCTGTCGGACGTCGTCGCGCCGGCACACCGTCTCGACGGGCTTCGCGCCCTGGTGACCAGCGGGCCGACGCACGAGCCGATCGATCCGGTGCGATACATTGCAAACCGCAGCAGCGGGCGGCAGGGACACGCCATCGCGGCGTCCCTCGCCGCTGCCGGCGCGAATGTAACGCTCGTGCGTGGCCCCGTGGCGCTGCCGGATCCTGTCGGCGTTCAAGTGGTGGCCGTTGAGACCGCGGAACAGATGCTGCAAGCATGCGTCAGCGCGCTGCCGGCCGACATCGCGGTGTGCGCCGCCGCCGTCGCGGACTGGCGTGTCGCGACGATCAGCGACCGGAAACTCAAGAAGACCGAGGCCAATCCCGGCGCGACGCTGTCGCTCGTCCCGAACCCGGACATCTTGGCGACGCTCGGGCACTTGCCGGCTGAGCGGCGGCCGCGCCTTGTCGTCGGCTTTGCAGCCGAAACTGACGATCTTCTGGCACGCGCGGCGGGGAAGCTGCGCAGCAAGGGATGCGACTGGATCGTGGCGAACGACGTGTCGCCCGGCACCGGCGTCATGGGCGGCGAGCGGAACACCGTCCACCTGATCACCGCAGCGGATACGGAGGCGTGGCCGCCGATGAGTAAACAGGAGGTTGCGGCGCGCCTGGTCGCTCGCATTGCGGAGCGGGTCTCGGCATGACCGCGCCCGTCGTTGGCGTCGACGTGGTCGTCCTGCCGCACGCCGTTGGGCTGCCGCTGCCGTCATATGCGACCGCGGGTGCGGCCGGCATGGATCTGCTCGCGGCGGTTACCGAGGCCGTGACGATCTACCCGGGCGAGCGCGCGCTGATCCCGACCGGGCTGATGATCGCGCTACCGCCGGGCTACGAACTACAGGTCCGTCCGCGATCGGGATTGGCGCTGCGGCACGGGCTGACTTTGCCGAACAGTCCTGGAACGATCGATGAGGACTACCGAGGCGAAATTCAGGTGATCCTCTCGAACACGGGCTCCGAGCCGGTTCGAATCGACCGTGGCATGCGCATCGCACAGGCCGTCTTGGCGCCGGTCCTGAGGGTAAGTTGGCGGCCGGTCGATGCGCTGCCGTCAACGGAGCGAGCCGATGGCGGGTTCGGCAGTACCGGCGAAGGGTTCGTCACGAAACGGACATAATCGGCCGGAGTGACACGGGGTCGACGCCTGAGCTAACGCTACTTTGTCAACGCATCCGAGATTTCCGCATGTCCGACACGCCGTTCCGAGCAATGTCCGGCACGCGGTTTCCAGCAATGTTGCGCGCGCGACGGCTCCCGAATGTTTGGGACCTCTCAGCAATCGCAATTGTCTTCGCCGCGATCATCGGGGTCACCCACGTCGCCCGCAATGCGCTCGTTCCGCTGTCGGCGCCCGAAGCGGTCGCGGTTCATCTCGATCCGTCCTACCTGCCCGGCTACGCAGTGCGCACCACGCTGCGGATGTTCCTGGCGATGGCCGCGTCCCTCTTCTTCACCTTCACTTTTGCCACCGCCGCCGCGAAGAGCCGTCGCGCTGGCCTCGTCATGGTGCCGATCCTCGACGTACTGCAATCGGTTCCAATCCTCGGCTTTCTGACTTTTACGGTCGTGTTCTTCATGAGCCTCTTTCCGGGCCGCGTTCTCGGCCTCGAGCTTGCTGCTATCTTTGCCATTTTCACGAGTCAGGCCTGGAACATGGCCTTCAGCATGTATCAATCGCTCAAGACCGTCCCCAGCGATCTCGCAGAGGTGGCCCGCAGTTATCACCTTTCCGGGTGGCAGAAGTTCTGGCGGCTCGAAGTGCCGTTCGCGATGCCGGGCCTCGTCTGGAACATGATGATGTCCATGTCGGGCGGCTGGTTCTTTGTCGTCGCGTCCGAGGCGATCTCGGTTGGCGATAACAATTGGAAGTTGCCCGGCATCGGTTCGTTTGTCTCGCTGGCGCTCGAGAAGCGCGACATCGTGGCGGTGTTCTACGCCATCGTCACGATGCTGATCGTTATCATCCTCTACGACCAGCTTCTGTTTCGGCCGCTCGTCGCCTGGTCAGCGAAGTTTCGTTTTGAAACGACCGCTGGCGCTTCCGCGCCGGACCCGTGGGTTCTCAAACTGTTTCGTCGCACGCGGCTTCTGGGCGCCGTTGGGGACGCGGTCGGCCACACGTTTGACATCGTAAGTGGCATGCGGCTTTTCCCGGGCCGGTCCGGCCGCGAAAGAGCCATAACGGAGCCCAATCCCGCGCGAACACGGCTGATCGATACGATCTACCTTCTCGTCGTATCGGTGGTCGTGGCGTATGCGCTCTGGCGTATTGTTGCCTTCTGCGCGAGCGAGATCACGCTCTCGGACGTGCTGGAGACGATCAAGCTCGGGTCGTACACAATGCTTAGGGTTATCGTATTGATGATCCTCGCGAGCCTCGTCTGGGTTCCGATCGGCGTCTGGCTAGGCTTGCGGCCGGAGTGGGCGCGGCGGGCGCAACCCATCAGCCAGTTCCTCGCTGCCTTCCCGGCCAATCTTCTCTTTCCACCCTTCGTCCTCTTTATCGTTTCGTTTCATCTGAACTCGGACATCTGGCTGACGCCGCTGATGGTCCTCGGAACGCAGTGGTACATTTTGTTTAACGTCATCGCCGGCGCCGCCGCTTTCCCCGGCGACCTTCGTGAGGCGGCGGCCAATTTTCAAGTCGGCGGATTGCTCTGGTGGCGGCGCATCATTCTGCCCGGGATCTTCCCGTATTATGTCACGGGCGCGATTACCGCGTCAGGCGGCTCCTGGAACGCGGCGATCGTCGCCGAGGTCGTCACCTGGGGCGATACCAAGCTGACGGCCCATGGGCTTGGCGCCTACATCGCCGAGGCCACCGACAAGGGCGACATGGCGCGTGTCGTTCTAGGTGTCGCCGTGATGAGCGCGTTCGTGCTTGTCTTCAACCGGCTGCTCTGGAGACCCCTCTACGCCTATGGCGAACGCCGTCTCACGCTGGGCTGAAACGGAACAACGGAAGAGTCCCCGTATGGATCAGACGGTCACGAACGCCCTCGTTCGCGTTACGAACTGCCGACAGGCCTATCACAAGGACAGTGCCGCCGATCTCGTCGTGCTCGAAAACGTCGAACTGACGATCGAACAGGGCGAGATGGTTGCCTTGCTGGGCCGATCCGGATCGGGAAAGTCAACTCTCCTCCGGATCGTTGCCGGCCTGTTGCGGCCGACCGAGGGACAAGTGATGTGGCGCGGTCAGCCGCTTTCCGGTCCGGCTGACGGCATCGCGATGGTGTTTCAAAGCTTCGCGCTCTTCCCTTGGCTCACCGTTCAGGAAAACGTCGAACTTGGTCTGGAGGCGCAAGGAATCACCCGTGCCGAGCGTGAGCGGCGGGCGGAAGAGGCGATCGATCTGATCGGCCTCGGCGGGTTTGAGAGCGCGTATCCGAAGGAACTTTCCGGCGGCATGCGCCAGCGCGTCGGGTTGGCGCGCGCGCTGGTGGTGCATCCCGACCTTCTGCTGATGGACGAGCCGTTCAGCGCGCTCGACGTGCTGACAGCGGAGACGCTCCGCACCGACCTAATCGATCTCTGGTCCGAGGGAAAGCTGCCCGTCAAATCGGTTCTGATGGTGACGCATAACATCGAGGAAGCGGTGCTGATGAGCGACCGCATTCTCGTGTTCTCGTCCAATCCCGGCCGCGTCGCGACTGAGATACGGGTGCGGTTTCCGCACCCGCGCAATCGCCTAGATCCCGATTTCCGGCAGCTAGTGGACGATATCTATGCGCTGATGACCCGCCGGCCGAAGCCCGAGCCACGGGCGGCGACCGCGGCCCCAGTGTCGCCCATGGCGCAAGTGCTGCACCCGGTGGGGACTAACCTGATGGCTGGTCTGCTCGAGACCCTCGCAGCGCCGCCCTATGACGGTCGGGCCGACCTGCCGGCACTTTCTGCTGCCCTGCAGCTCGAACTCGACGAGTTGCTGCCGCTTGGCGAGACGCTGCAATTGCTCGGCTTCGCCGAGGTTGAGGAAGGCGACATCAAGCTGACTGAGGCTGGACGCCAATTCGCTGCGTCAGACGTTGATCAGCGTAAGCAGATGTTCGCCGACGCGCTTCGCACCCGGGTGCCGCTGATCGCGACGATCCGGCAAGTGCTCGAGGAACGGTGGAATCATCGCGCGTCGGCCGTCAGGTTTCGCGAAGAGCTCGAGGACCATATGTCGCCCGAATATGCCGACGAGACTTTGCGGACAGCGATCGCGTGGGGTCGATACGCGGAGCTGTTCTCCTACGACGAAGAGGCGGCGCAGTTCAGCCTCGACGAGCTTGAATAGCGCCGCCTCATCCTACGCCTAAGCCGCCCGGCGAAGCACTTCCTCGGGGGAGAGTTGAACCACGGCCTCGTAGTCGGTCAGCAGCGTCTGGGTGATCGGCCCGGGCGCATACTTCAGCGTGCCGATCTCGCGGATCGGCGTCACCTCGGCGGCCGTGCCGACCAGGAACGCTTCGTCGAACTGGGACATCTCGTCCGGCATGATCACCCGCTCATGGATCGGGATCTGCCGGCCGCGCGCAAGCGCCATCACGGTGCGCCGCGTGATGCCATCGAGGAAGCAATCGGGCGCCGGCGTGTGGAGTGCGCCATCGCGAACGAAGAAGATGTTCGCGCCGGTCGCCTCCGACACCCGTCCGCGCCAATCGAGCATCAGAGCGTCGTCATAGCCGGCAGCCTCGGCCTCGTGCTTGGCGAGCGTGCCGATCATGTAGCAACCGGCGGCCTTTGCCGCGGTCGGCGCGGTTGCTGGGTCCGGCCGCTTCCAGGTCGCCATCCCGAGCCGAACGCCTTTCATGCGGTCAGCACCGAACAGGTTCGGCCACGGCCATGTGGCGATCGCGAGGTGGATCTTGGTGTTTTGTGCTGACACCGACAGTTGCTCCGCGCCGCGCCATGCGATCGGGCGGACATAGGCGTCAGTCAGGCCGTTCGCGGCCAGAACCGCGTTGCACGCCGCGTCGATTTGCTCGGCAGTCCAAGGGATTTCAAAGCCGAGGATCCGCCCAGAAGCCAACAGCCGTTCGGTATGGGCGCGCAGCTTGAAGATCGTGCCGCTATACGCGCGCTCGCCTTCGAAGACGGCACTGGCATAATGGAGCCCGTGAGACAGAACGTGCAGCTTCGCGTCACGCCAGGGAATGAGCGCGCCATCCCACCAGATCATGCCATCACGATCATCGAAAGGAATGAGCGCCACGTGGCTGTCCTCCGCAAGATTATTGCTTCACCAAGGCGGACGCTATAAGACATGGTCTGGTCGGTCAACAACGCTGTCGTAACGCCCTGGGAATAGCTGCCATGCCCGACGCGCCACGCTCTCCTGACGAGAAAGCCGCCGGCCGCGGAGCGGTCTCCGTCCTCGAGTCTCGCGGCGCCGCCGCCACACAAACGGCCGGAAGCGGCCTACTGTTCCTGCGGGAGGACGAGATCCGGCAGGCGCAGGACCAGTTCTTCTTCGCCTATCGCGATTTTACGAACGCTGCCGACGTCATCCTGGAAGAACTCGCTCTCGGTCGGGCGCATCATCGGGCGCTCCATTTCATCGGCCGCAATCCGGGCATGACGGTGACAGACCTCCTGTCGATCCTCCGGATCACAAAGCAGAGCCTGTCCCGGGTTCTGACGGCGCTCGTTGAGCAGGGTTATGTCGCGCAAACAACCGGAACGACCGACCGCCGGCAACGGCTCCTCTCGTTGACGGCGAAGGGCGAGGCGCTGGAGCGCCGGCTTTTCGAGCGGCAGCGGGATCGTCTGGCGGCGGCATATCGTGAGGCCGGCGGCAATGCCGTGGACGGATTTCGACGTGTCATCCGCGGCATCATGGACGAGGACGCGCGAGCCTATCTCGATCGCGCGGAGGCGGTTCGTCGGACGCCGAAAGCGCAGCGCGGATGATCGCCGACCGGCCGCGATGACCGCGTCGACGCCACCGCGGGCGGAGGACGCGCACATCCTTGTCGTCGATGACGACGCAAGGCTCCGCGCACTCCTGCAACGCTACCTCGCCGATCAGGGCTTTCGCGTCACGACCGCCGCCGATGCGGCCGAGGCGCGGGATACGCTGCGGTTTCTCAATCCGGACCTGATGGTGCTCGACATCATGATGCCGGGGGAGAGCGGCCTCGAGCTGACCGACAGTCTCCGCCGGCAGGGCACCGAGTTCGGTATTCCCGTGCTGCTGCTCAGCGCGCGTGGCGGGCCGGATGATCGCATCGCGGGGTTCGAGGCGGGTGCCGACGACTACCTGGGCAAACCATTCGAACCGTTGGAGCTCGTCCTTCGGATCCGGGCGATGCTGCGGAGGTCGGCGCCAGTGACGCCGGGTGCCGCCGCCTCGACATCGGTTACCAAGGTGCCGCTTGGTAACAAATGGTTCGACCCGGCCCGCAACGAACTGCGCTCCGACGCCGGAAGCATCCGTTTGACGGGCGGTGAGGCGGCTTTGCTGGCCGCACTCGCGGCTAAGGCGAACGAGGTGCTGTCGCGCGAGGACATTGCCGAAGCATTATCGATGGACGAGACGAGCGAGCGCGCAATCGATGTGCAGGTGACACGGCTTCGGCGAAAGCTAGAGGCCGATCCGCGCGAGCCCCGGTTTCTTCACACCGTACGGGGCCGTGGCTACGTGCTGAAACCGGGCATCTGATCCGATGCGTATCCGACTTCCTTTTGGCCGGCCGGTCAACCTCTGGGCGAAGCGCTTCGTCCCAAGGTCGCTGCTTGGCCGCTCGCTGCTGATCATCCTGTTGCCGCTTGTCCTGGTGCAGGCGGTGGCGCTCGGGATTTTTTACGGAAGTCATATCGGGATCGTTTCGCGGCGGCTCTCGGGCGGCATCGCAGGCGAGGTTGCGTTCACACTCGACCTTGTGCGGCGCTACCCGGACGACAAGCCGTGGGTGTTGCAAACCGCGCGGTCGATCTTCGATCTCGACATCCGATTGCTCCCCGATCGGACCATCGACGTCGGTCAGCGTGGTGGGATGCTTGGTCCGGTCGACGCCGATTTGCGTGAGGCGCTTCGTGAGAAGGTGCGGCTTCCGTTCGCAACCGACTGGCAAACCGATCCGCAATCCGTGATCATCCTGATCCAGATGCCGGATGGCGTGCTCTCGATCGATGCGCCGCGAAAGCGCCTTTATACAGGCACGTTCTACCTATTCCTCGTCTGGACCGTCGGCAGCGCGCTGCTGCTGTTCACGATCGCGGCTATTTTCATGCGGAACCAAGTGCGCGCCATACGGCGGCTCGCGGCTGCCGCCGAGGCGTTCGGGATGGGACGCGATCAGGGGCCGATCAAGCCGGAGGGCGCCGCCGAGGTCCGGCAGGCGGCAACGGCGTTCAACCGGATGCAGGAACGCATCCGGCGGTTCCTGTCCCAACGCACCGCGATGCTCGCGGGCGTCTCGCACGATCTGCGAACGCCGCTGACACGTCTGCGGCTCGCCTTGGCAATGATTCCAGCCGAGGAACGGCTGGAGCAGGAAATCGCCGAAATGACGGACGACGTCGAAGAGATGGAACGGATGATCGGCGGCTACCTTGCGTTCGCTCGCGGTGAGGGCGCCGAACAGGCCGAGGAGACGAACCTGACCGCCGTGCTGGAAGAGGTTGCGGCCGGCGCGCGGCGGGCGGGCGCGCGCATCGCGCTGGATGCGCCGGACGTGCTGCGCCTGTCGCTCCGCGCCGCGGCGATCAAGCGGGCGGTGACCAACCTCGTTGACAACGCGCGCCGCCACGCGCGGACGATCACGCTGACGGCCGAACCGGCCGGCACGCGCCTGGTGACGGTGACGGTCGACGATGATGGTCCGGGGATCGAGCCCAGTCAGCGGGAATCGGTGTTCCGGCCCTTCGAGAGCGGCGCCCAGGGCGGCACCGGCCTCGGACTGACCATCGCCCGCGATATCGTTCGGGCGCACGGCGGCGATATCGTTCTCGAGGATAGCCCGCTCGGCGGGTTGCGTGCCCGGATCAGGCTTCCTGTCTGACCCGGGCGACGCGGCTGGCAATCAGGATTAATGTTTTTCGGCTGACGACTCCGCGATCCGCTTCACTTCGTCCATCGCCTCGACGAACCGCTTGTTCAGCAGCGTCACCGCCTCGCCGTTCGCCTTCTGGATCAGCTCGGCGAGCTCACGCATGTTGGCGACCGCCCGCTCATAGGCCGCTTTCATCAACTCGGCCTGTTTCGCCGCCCGCTGCTGCGGTGCCCCCGGGCTCGCGAGCGCCTGCATCGTCTCGCTCATCTCGCTCATCGTCTGCTGCATGATTTCCATATGCCGACGGGCAACCGCCTGCGCGCCCTCGAGGGCGACACGGTTCGCCGCCGACAGCGTCTCGATGTTACGGCGATGCGCCTGCAGGAACATGTCCATGTCCGGCATCGAGGGAAACTTCATCTCGGAGAACATCTTGGTAAAGTCGGCAGTCGGGAACTTCGGGAAGCCACCCGTTCCCGCGTCGCTCTGATCGGCCATGGCCGTCTCTCCTTTTGAACGCGGGTCGAAGCCTGCCCGCACTGTTAGTGATCAATTAGAAACGTATACTTTCACTCCTCGCCGAGCAAATGCCGAACACACTCGAAATAACAAATCCGTCGCCTGATAGGGCGACGTCGGCTCCGGTCATCCGCCGTCGTCGAACACGTCTCCGTCATAGCCGGTCGACGCCGTTTCATTGGGCGCTGGTGACTGCGAATCGGGTTCTGGCGACGGTTTCCTTGTGTCACGACCGCCATCTAGCCAAGCCGCCGCGCGTTCGGCTCGCTGCAGGCCGTTATCAAGTGCCGCCATGGTTTTCGGAAGATCGTCACCTGTGTCGCGGATCCATGCGCGCAGCGTCGCCAGCCAGACGGCGACGAGACCCTGAACGCGGATAATCCCGCGAAGCCCGGCGGTTTCGATGGCGGCGCCTTCCAGCATCCACGCCATGCTGTTCTCGGCCGACAGCGCAAGAAACATCGCAAGCGGCGGGTTCACGCGGGCGTGATCGAGCAGGGCGATGACGCCGGCTCGATGCGCTTGGTGAACGTCGATCCGGCGCATCAGCATATCGAACAAACGGTCCCGCGGCGTGTCGCTCAAGGAAACGCCGGTCAGCGCCGCCTGATCCGCCATTCGACCGAATGCGATCAGGATTCCGGCCCGCACCGGGAAGCGCAGTCGTGCGCGCGCCGGTTCGAGCCCAGCCACGCGCGCAGCGCCTGCAACCGAGACGGAGGGCCAGCCTCGCAGCCCCGCGATGTCGAATGCGGAACGCACAAGCGCCGCGTCGAATGTCTGTGGTTCCATAAGCGATACATAGCCCCGCACCGAACCGTTGTCAGCGCAAGGGCGAGCGATCACCCGTGCGGCCGAGGCGCGGCGCCCGCTAACACGCGCGATCGGTCGGCGGCCGCCTGGATCGCGCGCGAGACCAGTCTCTGCATCGCGTCGTCGGCCATGAGAACGCCGAGCGCGGCCGCGGTGGTGCCGGCGGGGCTGGTTACCCCACGGCGAAGCTCGGCCGCGTCCACGTCGGTTGCCGCCAGGAGTGCGCCCGCCCCGGCGACCGTCTGTCGTGCGAGCAGCCGAGCCAAGTCTGGCGTCAGCCCTTGTTCGAGCGCCGCCTGCTCCATCGCTTCGGCGAGAAGAAAAACGTAGGCGGGTCCGCTGCCGGAGACGGCGGTCACCGCGTCCATGTCGGCCTCCGCCTCCGTCCAGGCGACTTCGCCGACCGACCGGAGCAGGCGGTCGGCAACTTGGCGATCTTCGGCCGATACGCCGGGGCCTGAACACGCGACCGTAATCCCATGCCCGATCGCCGCCGGCGTATTCGGCATGGCACGAATGATCCGCACGGATCCGCCACCGCCAATCGCGTGCGTCATTCCGCCGATCGTTTGACCGGCCATGATCGAGACGAAGAGGGCGGACCCGGCGAAGCGGGAGAAGTCCGGCAACAGATTTGGTGCAACCTGCGGCTTGACCGCGAGCACCACGACACTTGGCCGGAACGTCGCCGGAATGTCGGTGGCTGCCGGAACGGTCTCGACGTCCTTGGCGCCGGCGAGTGCCGGCGGCGGTGCGGGATCGACGACGACGGCGTGCGTCAGCCCGCGTTTCCGCCACCCGGCCAGCATGGCAGAACCCATGCGACCGCATCCCACCAGAAGAACCGGTGGGAGCGGCGGCATGGCGGACGGCTCGGTCAGGCTTCCCCCACGCATTCCAGCATGGAGGCCGCCAGCGCATCGACGGGCGACTTGCCGCCCCACAGCACGAACTGAAACGCCGGGAAGAAGCGCTCACACTCGGTGATCGCAATGTCGATCATGTCCTCCAGGCTCTCCGCAGACGCGCCGGGCGCGCCGCGCAGCAGGACGGAGTGGCGGAAGACCGGCGTTCCGTCATCGCTATCCATGCCGAAATGGCCGATCCACAGCTTCTCGTTCGCGAGTGCGAGCAACTCGTAGAGCGCGGCGCGCCGCTTCTCCGGCACCTTGAGATCGATCGCGCATGTGAAGTGCATCGCGCTGATCTCATTCGACCAGCAGAAAAACAGGCCGTAATCGCACCACTTGCCGGGTGCCTCGGCCGCCATCTCATTATCCGACCGGCGCTCGAACGCCCAGTCGTTGGCGACGATGATCTGCTCCATGATGTCGAGGGGATTTGCGGCCCGATCCGGGACGCCGAGGGAAAGCGATGACATGCGGGGTCTCCCGTCACGAGGAAGGCCGATCGGCACGCTATAGTGAGCGACGGCCCCGATCGAGGACGCGCCGGCGGGATTACCGTAGCGACCCACGCTCCCGCGCCGCAAGGCCGTGCAAGATTACAGCTTGGCTTGCGAGCGCCGTCGAAACGTCGGCGGCTAAGGCTCTAGCCGATCACGACGTCGCCGGGCGGCTGCGGCGGCGGTGCGCGGAGGGCCGCGACCTCTACTTCAAGGCTGGCGATCCGGGCTTCGAGCGCCGCTATGCGCGCGTCGGCGTCCTCCTGGCCGGCGCGGGCGTTGCTCGCGACCTCGGCCGTCGCGTCCAGATCGGCCCTGGTCGCGAGGTCGAGGCGGCGCACCACCTCCTCGACGCGCGCTTTGACCGCCGTCTCAATCTCGTCGCGCACGCCGACTAGCGCCGACATCGCGCCGCCGGCGACGCCGGCGAGGTCATCGAAGAACCGTGGACGGGTGGACATGGACGCTCCTCTTGATTTGCCTGCCTGCTATCGCGGCCCGGCCGCGATGCCTATAACGCCGCGCCATGATCTTGGTGACGGGCGGCGCGGGTTTCATCGGGTCCAATCTCCACGCTTCCCTCTTCGCGCGCGGGGCGGAGACAGTCGTCGTGGATTGGTTGGGCGCAAACGGTCAGTGGCGCAACCTGGCGGCGCATCCGCCGGCTGCCATTGTGCCGCCCGAAGAACTCGACCGTTTTCTCGGCCAGCGCCCGCCGATCGGCTTCGTCTATCACCTTGGCGCCATCAGCGAGACGACGGCCGCCGACGGCGACCTAGCGTGGGCGACCAACGTCGGTCTCTCGAGCCGGCTTTGGCAATACTGCGCGGATCACGCAATCCCGTTCGTCTACGCGTCGTCGGCCGCAACCTACGGCGACGGGACGGCCGGCTTCGACGACGACGCGACGCCGGACTACCTAACGCGGCTCCGTCCGCTGAACCTGTACGGCTGGACGAAGCACGCATTCGACCTGCGCGTCGCGCGTGCCGTCGCCTCCGGGCAGCGTACCCCGCCGCGATGGGCGGGACTCAAGTTTTTCAACGTGTACGGGCCGAACGAGTACCACAAAGGCCGCATGATCAGTGTGGTCAAGGTGAAGTACGACGAGATCGTCGCGGGCGAAGCGCCCTCGCTATTCCGATCCGATCGCGCCGGTGTCGCCGACGGTGAACAACGGCGGGATTTCGTCTGGGTAGGCGACGTCGTGGACGTTCTGCTGTGGCTTCTGGATGCCGATGACGCCCCGTCCGGCCTCTATAATGTCGGGGCTGGAACGGCGCGGACCTATCTCGACCTCGCCCATGCCGTATGCGACGCCGCCGGCGTCGCCCGTACCGTCCGTTTTATCGACATGCCGCCAGTCCTGGTCGGGCGCTATCAGTCCTTCACCGAGGCGCCGCTTACCCGTTTGCGCGCGGCGGGATACAGCGGACAGATGACACCGCTCGAGGCGGGAATTACCCGCTACGTGCGCGATTATCTTACGCAGCCGGACCCATACCGATGATTCCCTTGCCCGTCCTGATGTTCCCGTCGTTCGACCCGACGCTCGTGCAGATCGGGCCGTTCGCGATCCGATGGTATGCGCTCGCCTACATAGCCAGCCTCGTCATCGGCTGGCGTCTCGTTCGCCGGTTTGTGCGGCTGTCGCCTGCAGTCGCGAGCGTCGAGCAGGTGGACGATTTTCTGACCTGGGCGACCCTCGGCGTCGTGCTCGGCGGACGGATCGGCTACGTGCTCTTCTATCAGCCCGCCCATTTCTTCGCCCATCCGCTCGACGTCGTCGCGGTTTGGCAGGGCGGCATGAGTTTCCACGGTGGTGCGCTTGGCGTGACGGCGGCGATCATCCTGTTCTGCCACCGTCAGGGGATCCCGCTGCTCGGCTTCGCCGACCGGATTGCCGTGGTGACGCCGATCGGGCTCGGCCTCGGCCGGATCGCCAACTTCATCAATGGTGAACTGTGGGGACGCCCGGCGCCGGACTGGTTGCCCTGGGCGATGATCTTCCCAATGGGCGGGCCGATCCCGCGCCACCCGAGTCAAATCTATCAGGCGCTGCTCGAAGGGCTCGTGCTTCTAATCATCATGCTGATGCTGCTGCGCCGGCCTGGGATTCGCGAGCGCTTTGGTACCCTCGCCGGCGCGTTTCTGATCGGCTACGGGTGCGCGCGGATTATTGGCGAGTTCTTCCGTCAGCCAGACCCGTTCCTCGGCTTCCTGTTCGCGGGCGCGACGATGGGGCAGTTGCTGTCCATCCCGATGCTGATCGCGGGTGCCGGTCTGATCGTCTATGCCGGAAGGCGCCGGCCGAGACCGGCGTGAGTGGGATGGAGCGCCTCGATCGATTCATCGCGCGCGCCAACGAGGCCTATTACGCGTCGCATGATCCATTCGCCGACTTCACGACCGCGCCGGAGATTTCGCAGGTCTTCGGTGAAATCATCGGCCTTTGGTGCGCCGTCGTTTGGACCATGATTGGGCGACCATCGCCGGTTTCCTTGGTCGAGTTCGGTCCGGGGCGCGGCACGCTGCTCGCGGACGCATCTCGTGCTGTTACACAGCGCATGCCGGACTTTGCCGAAGCCTGCCGTATCCATTTGATCGAGACATCGCCTCGTCTGCGGGCGATTCTGGCGGACCGGTTTCCGAGCGCGGCCTTTCACGACGACGAAGCGTCGCTGCCCGACGAACCGATGCTCGTCGTTTGCAACGAATTTTTTGACGCACTGCCAATCCGTCAGGCAGTTCGGCGCGGTCATGCTTGGACCGAGCGGTTTGTCGCCGGCGGCGCGTTCGTCGAGGAGCCAACGGACCTCGCGCCCAGCATTGCGGCGGCGGAGGGGGACGTGGTCGAGCTCGGAGAAGTGGCCGCTCGTCTTTGCCGCCGGTTGGCTAGCCGCGTCGTCCGGCACGGAGGCGCCGCCCTTTTCCTCGATTACGGCCCGACGGAGTCAGGTGTCGGCGACAGTTTGCAGGCGATCCGGGACGGACGTGCGGCGGATCCTCTCGCGGAACCCGGCACAGCCGACCTGACAACGCACGTCAATTTCGCGGCCCTTGCGGATGCGGCGCGCGAGGCGGGCGCGACGGTGCGTGGCCCCGTGCCGCAGGGCATGTTTCTGGCCCGGCTTGGCTTGTTCCAGCGCACCGCGTCATTGACCGAATCGCTCGATCCGGTGCGTGCAACGGCGCTAACGCGCGGCGCGCGGCGACTGGCTGAGCCGGATGGAATGGGCCGTCTGTTCAAGGCAATCGCCATTTGTCAGGCTGATTTACCAGTTTTGCCGGGGTTCGAGCGTGACTGACCGACCACCCGTCTTCATGACCGATCCCCGCTTGGCCGTGCCGCATGGGTTCTTCACCCGTCAAGGCGGCGTTTCCGAGGGACCGTACGCGAGCCTGAACGCATCCGTGTCCGGCCAGGACGACCCGGCCCGTGTTCGCGAAAACCGCGCGCGCGCAGCATCGGCGATCGGCCGAATACCGGAGTCCGTCGTCGGTCTGACCCAAGTGCACGGCGTCGAGGTGGCGACCGTGATCGAACCATGGACGACCGGACAAGGTCCGCGGGCCGATGCGGCGGTCACAGCCCGGCCCGGCGTGACGCTCGGCATCGTCACGGCCGACTGCGCCCCGGTTCTGTTCGTCGACCCAGCGGCACGCGTCGTCGGTGCCGCCCATGCGGGATGGCGTGGCGCGGTTGCCGGTGTTCTGGAGGCGACCGTCGCCGCGATGGTGGCGCTCGGTGCGACGCGCGGCGGCATCCGCGCGGCGATCGGCCCCTGCATCGGACCGCGCTCCTACGAGGTCGGCCCAGACGTGCGTGACGCGGCGCTCGCCGCATCGCCGGACGAGGCCGCTTTGTTCTTCGAGCCCGGACGGGCCGGCCACTGGTGGTTTGCGCTGGCCGAGTATTGTCGGAAGCGTCTGCGCCGCGCTGGGATCGAAGATCCGGGCATTGTTGAGGCGGACACGCTGGCTGACTCCGACCTGTTCTTCAGCCACCGGCGGCGGACCCTGGCCGGCGGCGGACCAATCGGGCACCAGATCTCGCTCATCGGTCTCTGAGAGGCATGCCGTATCTGTTCTTCCTTCTTGCCCTGATCATCCTAACCGGACTGGTAAGCTGTGTTCTGTCGTAACGCGGGGCTCGCCCTCGCTACCCTTCTGTTGCTCGCGGGCTGCGGGACCCTTCCCCGCCCGTTTCAGGGCGATCCCGGCGGGCTTGCGATGATGCTGCGCCGGCCACCGCCGGCCCGCCTCGCGGTGGTCAAGCCAACCGACGCGATGTTGCCCGACAAATCGGCGGACCTGCTGGAGACCGACCTTGTCGCCTCCTTGGTCGCCAACGAATTGCCGGCCAATGGTGACCGGGGAAAGCCGGGCGACTGGAAGCTTCTGACAACGGCGCGCACCGAGGGTGATCGGATCGTGCCCGTTTTTACGGCCGTCGATCCGAAGGGAAAGGTCGTCGGCTCGACCGAGGGTACGCCGATTCCGCTCGCCGATTGGGCCGCCGCCGCGCCCGCGACGCTCGATGCGGTGGCGAACTCGGCCGGCCCGAAGGTCACGTCGCTGCTTAACGGCATCGAGGCGACGATGCGCGAGAGCGATCCGAATAGCCTTTATAACCGGCCCGCCCGGGTTTACGTCGCGGAGGTGACGGGCGCGCCGGGCGACGGTGACGACGCGCTGACCAAACAGATGCGCCAGATCCTCGGGACGCTGGGACCGGTTGTGCAGGATACGCCGCGCAACGCCGATTTCGCAGTCCTTGGCGAGGTAAAGACCGCGCCGGGCGCGGGCGGCACGACGCGCGTTGAGATCCAATGGGTCGTCCGTGATGGCGCCGATGAGCGCGGGCGGGTGGTGCAGCTGAACGAGGTTCCGCCCGGCTCGCTCGATCACTATTGGGGGGATGTCGCCGTGGTAGTTGCGAAAGAGGCGGCAGGCGGCGTGCGCGATGTGATTTTGACACAGTCGGGGCGCCGCAAACCCACCGGCGGTGCCGCCTCGTGACGGTTCGTGGACAGTCAACCGACGGGTTGATAGACCGGCCTTCTCTCAGAGGTTCCGCCACATGAAGATTCTCGCCTGCAACAGCAACCGTCCGCTGGCCGAGGCCGTTGCCGCGACCCTGCAGCTGTCACTGACGCGGGCCTCGGTGCGGCGCTTCGCCGACATGGAGGTGTTCGTCGAAATCCACGAGAACGTCCGCGGTGAGGACGTGTTCGTGGTGCAGAGCACCTCCTATCCGGCCAACGACAACCTGATGGAACTGCTGATTACGCTCGACGCGCTGCGGCGCAGCTCGGCGCGGCGGGTCACCGCGGTCATCCCGTATTTCGGTTACGCGCGGCAGGACCGGAAATCCGGCTCGCGCACGCCGATCAGCGCCAAGCTGGTCGCGAACCTGATCACCGAAGCCGGCGCCAATCGAGTGCTGACGATGGATTTGCACGCTGGACAGATTCAGGGCTTTTTCGACATCCCAGTCGACAACCTCTTCGCGGCGCCCTTGTTCAGCCGGGATATTCAGGAGCGTTATCGCGGCCGCGACATCATGATCGTCTCGCCCGATGTCGGCGGCGTCGTCCGGGCGCGCGCGATCGCGACACGCCTCAACTGCGACCTCGCGATCATCGACAAGCGGCGTGAGCGGGCCGGCGTCTCCGAGGTGATGAGCGTCATCGGCGATGTGGAAGGCCGCGACTGCATCCTCGTTGATGACATCGTCGACAGCGGCGGCACGCTCTGCAACGCGGCGGCGGCCCTTATCGCGAACGGCGCCAAATCGGCCAGCGTCTATGTGACGCATGGCGTGTTGTCGGGTGGTGCCGTCGCGCGAATTTCGTCGAGCCCGATCGAGATGATGACCATTACCGACAGCATACTCGCCACCGAGGCCGTGCGCCTCGCGCACAACATCCGGCAGGCGACAATCGCGCCGCTGCTGGCCGAGGCGATGCGACGCATCAGCGACGAAAGTTCGGTCAGCTCCTTGTTCGATTGAGTAGGGCTGCGGGTTGTTCAGCGAAAAGGCGCCATTAGGATGACCGCTATTGGACTAACGCAGCGCCCGTTCTGGTTCCTCCGCCACGGAGAGACCGACTGGAACGCGCAGGGCTTGAGCCAGGGCGCGGTCGAGGTGCCCCTCAACGCCAACGGGCAAGCGCAGGCGCGCGAGGCGGCAACCTTGCTGCCTGGGCGAGGAATCGAAACCATCGTCGCATCCACCCTCGGCCGGGCACGCGACACCGCAATTGTTGCCGGCGAAGCGCTTGGCCTGCCGGTCGCATACGACGATGCGCTCCGCGAGGTGAGTTTCGGGGTCAAGGAGCGCCATCCGATGGCGGACCCGTGGTTTGCCGCCTGGGTCGACGGTAGCGAGACGCCGGAAGGTGCCGAAAGCTTCGCCCACCTTCGCGCCCGCGCGGTCGCGGCCGTCAACTCGGCACTGACGCGGCCGCCGCTCGTGCTGATCGTGGCGCACGGCGCGCTATTTCGCGCGCTGCGGGCCGCGATGGGGCTGCCGCCGAACGTTCGGACCCAGAATGCGGTCCCGATTCTCTGCGTCCCGCCGGCGAACGGCGCCACGGCTTGGACGCTGGAGCCCGCCATCCCCGGGGCGACGGCGATCTAAGCAATTTGCGTCGGGCGGCGCTGTCGGCTATCAGCCCCGCTTCGCCGGCACCCCTGGAGGCCGGCGCTTTCAATTATGGAGGCTGCAAATGGCCAGTTTCGTGACGATCGAGGCCGATGCGCGTCCGCGGGCCGGTAAGGGGGCGGCGCGGGCGACACGGCGGGCGGGGCGGGTCCCCGCGGTTATCTACGGCGCCAAGCAGACGCCAACGCTGATCTCGCTGGATCCGCGCTCGGTGATGCGCGAGCTGCAGCGCGGCGGCTGGCGCTCGCGCCTGTTCGAGATCGCCGTCGACGGTGGCACCACACGGGCGCTGATGCGCGACGTGCAGTTCCATCCCGTCACCGACGCCCCTGAGCACGTCGATTTCCAGCGCTTGGCACCGGGCGAGCAGATCCGGGTTGCCGTGAGCGTGGTCTTCGAAAACGAGGCGCTTAGTCCCGGCATCAAGCGCGGCGCGGTGATCAACATCGTTCGCCACACGGTCGAGGTCCTGGCCGACCCCGACACGATCCCGGAGCATTTCGTCGCCGACCTCACGGGTCTCGACTTCAATGACAACATCCGTTGGCATGATCTCAAAGGCACCGAGGGGATGAAGCCGATCATCACCGACCGCGACTTCGTCGTCGCGACGGTCGCGCCGCCGGTCAAAATCGCCGAAGCTGCGCCGGCTGAAGGCGCTGCGGCGGCACCGGCCGCCGCGGCCGGGAAGGCGCCTGCCAAGGCTGCGCCGGCCAAGCCCGCCGCGAAGAAGTGACGACCGGGGCGCGGGAATGCGCCTCTGGGTCGGCCTCGGCAATCCGGAGCCCGGAATGGCGAGGCAGCGCCACAATATCGGCTTCATGGCCATCGACGCGATCGCGCGCCGTCACGGCTTCGCGCCGTGGCGGCAGCGGTTCAAGGGCTTGATCGCCGAGGGCAACGTCGGCGGCACTCGCGTCATCGCCTGCAAGCCGATGACGTACATGAACGAGAGCGGACAATCGGTGCAGGCGGCTTCGGCATTTTACAAGCTTCCGATCGACGCGATCACCGCGTTTCATGACGAACTAGACCTCGCGCCGGGTCGGGTTCGGGTGAAGCGCGGAGGGGGTGCGGCCGGCCATAACGGGCTGCGCTCGATGGATCGGCAGCTCGGCTCCCCTGATTACTGGCGGGTGCGTCTGGGCATCGGCCATCCGGGCCACAAGGACCGCGTGACCGGCTATGTGCTGGGCGACTTTTCCCGCGCCGATCAGCCGTTGCTGGAGGCGCTGCTCGATGCCGTGGCCGAGGCGGCGCCGCTGCTCGCGACCGACGCACCGGAGGCATTCATGACCAAGGTCGCGCTCATGACCCAAGTGGCGGGCGTCTGAGCATGGGCTTCAACTGCGGCATCGTCGGTCTGCCCAATGTCGGGAAATCGACGCTCTTCAACGCGCTGACGGCCACGGCGGCCGCGCAGGCGGCGAACTACCCGTTCTGCACGATCGAGCCGAACGTCGGCCGCGTCGCCGTGCCTGATCCGCGGCTCGGCCGGCTGGCGACGATCGGCAAGTCGAAGCAGATCGTGCCGACGAGCCTCGAGTTCGTTGACATCGCTGGGCTTGTCCGCGGCGCGTCGCGCGGTGAGGGGCTCGGCAATCAGTTTCTCGCGAACATTCGCGAGACGGACGCGATCGTACACGTGCTGCGATGTTTCGAGGATCCGGACGTGACGCATGTCGAGGGGTCGGTCGATCCGATCCGCGACGCCGACACCGTTGAGACGGAACTTATGCTGGCCGACCTCGACAGTCTCGAGAAGCGGCTGCCGGCGCTGCAGAAAAAGGCGCGCGGCGGCGATCGAGAGAGTGCGGCGCAGGTGACGCTCATGGAGCCGATTGTCGAGGCGCTGCAGGCCGGCCGACCGGCGCGCACGGCGATCCCGCCGGAACACGCCCAGGCGGCGCGGCGACTGCAGCTGTTGACGTCAAAGCCCGTCCTGTATGTCTGCAACGTCGAGGAAGCGTCCGCCGCGACCGGCAACGCGTTTTCGGCCCGCGTCGCCGAACGCGCGGCAGCGGAGGGCGCGGCAGTCGTCATCGTCTCGGCGGCGATCGAGGCCGAAGTCAGCCAATTGCCCGAGGCCGATCGCGCCGAGTTTCTGGACGGCATCGGCTTGTCCGACAGCGGCCTCGATCGGGTCATCCGGGCCGGTTACGCATTGCTCGGGCTAATTACGTATTTCACGGTCGGTCCCAAGGAGACGCGCGCATGGACAATCACGTCCGGAACGCGCGCGCCGCAGGCCGCGGCGGTCATCCATAATGATTTCGAGCGC
Source organism: uncultured Acetobacteraceae bacterium (assembly GCA_964434035.1). GTDB lineage: Bacteria > Pseudomonadota > Alphaproteobacteria > Acetobacterales > Acetobacteraceae > CAYSTX01. Next base: position 17,462 of record CAYSTX010000008.1, on the reverse strand, counting down.
GGCTTTATCGCGTGCGAAACGATCGCCTACGACGATTACATCGCCTACAACGGCGAGCAAGGCGCGAAGGAAGCGGGCCGGATGCGGGTCGAGGGGCGGGACTATGTCGTCCGCGACGCCGACGTGCTGCTGTTTCGCTTCAATGTCTGACGGGGCCTGACGCCGACCAGCGCGCCGCCGCTGTTTCGTCCGTGTCGCGGGCGGACACCCATTCCTGACTTCCGTCCGCGAAGGTTTCCTGTTTCCAGAACGGCGCCCGCGTTTTCAGCCAGTCGATCAGGAAATGGCACGCCTCCAGCGCTGCCGCCCGATGCGACGCTGCCGTCAGGACCAGCACAATCGGCGCCCCAGGCTCCAGGCGGCCGACGCGATGGATGACCGTGCAGCCCAACAACGCCCAGCGTTCGATCGCTTCCGCGGCGATCGTCTGCATCGCGCACTCGGTCATGCCGGGATAGTGCTCAAGCGTGAGTGCAGTGATCCCATCGGTCGCCCGTACAAGCCCGACGAAAGACGCAACGCCGCCGATGTCGGTCCGCGTCCCCGCTAACGCCTGCATCTCGGCTTCGACCGAGAAGGGGGCGGTTTGTACGCGGATCAAGGCAATCGCCGGCATCGTCAGCCGCCAGTAACCGGTGGGAAAAACGCGACCTCATCGCCGTCTTTGACCGGGTCGTCGGGGGCGGCGAACGCTTGATTGACCGCGCAGCGAACGACACGGGTCTCATCCGGTCTGAATGCGTCCGGATGGCGAGAGCCCAGAAACCTCATCAGCGCGCCCACGGTCGCGACGCCGTCGGGAAGCTCGATTCGTTCGTCCGCGGTTCCTGTGCGCTCCCTCAACCACGCGAAGTAGAGGATGGTGATCATGCCACTGCCGCGCTTCAGCGCACGCTCGGTACCGTTTGTACCGTTCCGTCGGGTCTGATCAACGTACTCGTCCCGTTGCCGTTCGGCACAATGATGCCCGAGCCCTCCGGCGTCGTCAGCGTCTGGTAGCCGGGGCCACCGCCGGTGGTTACGCCGGGACTGCCTGTTGGCGGCACGACCACCTGTCCTGCGCGGCTCCCGCTCGGCGGCGCCGCCGATGTGGACGGTACGCCGGGAGCCGGCAAGGGCTCGAGCCCGGGCTCCACATTAGCGGGCGGCGTCGAGCTGCCCGGTGGGTACACCGGTCGAGGCTGCCGGTGATCCGGCGCGTTTTCGAGCGCTGGCGGGAGCGTCGTTCTCGGTTCGCCTCCTGTTGTGCCGAACGCGGGATTCTTTTCGAGATCCTGCAGCGTCGGCGGAGCCTGCACTGGGCCTGGCCAAACGTCGCCAGGCTCCGGCAGCAGCGGTGTCGTGGCTGAGTCGAGACCGTCGACGCGGCGCATCGTCAGGCTGTCGCCGACCGGGTGGTTGGGACTGGTGCCGAGTGTCGCAGTATCGCCGAGGAAGTCGCCGAAGTCGCCGCAGGCAGACAGCAGCAAAATCGGACCGCACAGCAGGATAAGCCGAAGAGAAGAGGCGGGTCGCCGCATGGAAGCACGCTCCGGAGCCGGAACCGTCGGTCGGAACCGCCGGTTGAAGGAAGTCATACGTTGCCCCTTAGCACGAAGACGTGCCATTGGAAGTGTCCACCGAGTGTCAGGGCCATGCGTCAAAGCCCGGCGCGCGACGGGGCCGACGAAGAGGCGGGGGCACGCGTGCCGCCGGCATGGCGCAGCCCCGCCGTCAGATAATCCCAGCCTGTGACTAGCGTCAGGACGGCCGCTACCCACAGCATCGCTTCGCCGATCGCGCTGACCGGTATTGCGGACAACCCCAGCAGGCCGGCCGCCGGGTCACCGGCGAGCAAAGTCCCGAGTGCTCCCATCTGAAACCCGGTCTTCCACTTCGCGAGCCGCGTCACCGGTAGCCCCACGCTGACGCCGGCAAGGAACTCACGCAGGCCGCTGACCAGGATCTCACGCAGCATGATCACGATCGCCGGGTAAAGGCCGGCGCGGGACAGTCTCTGCTCGCCGACGAGCAGCATTAGTGTCGCCCCGACGAGCAGCTTATCGGCGATGGGGTCGAGCATGCGGCCGAAATCACTGATCATCCGACGCTCGCGCGCGATCCGACCGTCGAAGTAGTCAGTGATCGCCGCGGCCGAGAACAGAACACACGCAGCAAGATCGGCGGCAGGTGACCGCAGGGCGACCAGAAGCACCAGCACGGGGATCGCCCCGATCCTGGACAGCGTCAGCAGGTTGGGAAGATCAGTTGGCATCGCCGGCGAACACTAGGCCTGCACGCGGCATCTGTCAGCCGGTCTCGCTCTCGGCCAGGCGAACGCCGGGATGGAAGAACTCGTACACTCGCCGCGCCGTCTCCCGGCTGATGCCCGGCGCTGCCTCGAGGTCGGACAATCCAGCCTGCTTCACGCCACGTGCCGACCCGAAGTGATTTAGAAGCGCGCGCTTGCGGGCGCTGCCGATGCCCGGGATTTCGTCGATCTCGCTACGCGTCAGCGACTTCGAACGGCCCGCGCGATGTGTGGTGATCGCGAACCGATGCGCCTCGTCGCGAAGACGCTGCAGGTAATACAGAACGGGGTCGCGCGGCGGCAGCTGAAACGGTTCGCGCCCGTCAATGTGGAACCATTCGCGGCCGGCATCGCGATCCGGCCCTTTGGCGATCGCGACCAGCGGCACGTCTTGGACGCCGAGGTCGGTGAGGACGCCGCGGGCCGCCGATAGCTGCCCCGCACCGCCGTCGATGACGACCAGGTCGGGCCAGTCGGGCGGGCTCTCGCCGCGCTCCGCCGCCTCGCGCATCGCCCGACCGAAGCGGCGCTGCAGCACCTCCCGCATCATCGCGAAGTCGTCGCCCGGCGCGATCGGGCCGCGGATCGAGAATTTCCGGTAGGATTTCTTGTCGAAGCCCTCGGGGCCGCCGACGATCATCACGCCGTACGCATTCGTCCCCATGATGTGGCTGTTGTCGTACACCTCGATGCGCTCGGGCGGCGCGGGGAGGCGGAACAGCTCGGCGACGCCTTCCAACAGCTTGGCCTGTCCGGCGGTCTCAGCGAGCCGCCGTTCCAGCGCCTCGCGAGCGTTCGTTTCCGCATGGAGCACGACGGCGCGTTTCTCGCCCCGAAGCGGCACAGCCAGCTCGACCTTCCGGCCGGCTTTCAGGCTGAGCGCCTCGGCGAGAAGCGTCGCTTCCGGCAGCGGATGGTTGAGCAGCAGCAGCGGCGGCGGTGGCTTGTCGTCGTAAAACTGCGCGACGAAGGCTGCGAGCACCGTCTCGGCTTCGTCGCCGCGCGGATGCGTCGGGTAAAAGGCTCGGTTGCCGTTGTTGCGGCCGCCACGGACGAAAAACACCTGAACGCATGTTTGGCCCGCGATCTGCCACGCCGCGATGACATCGGCATCGGTCAGGCTCGCCGGGTTCATGATCCCGGTTCCCTGCACGTGCGTTAGGCCCCGGATTCGGTCGCGAATTGCGGCGGCGCGCTCGAACTCGAGGTGTTCGGCGGCGCTCTCCATTTCCGCCGCGAGCTCCCGCTGCACCGACGTCGCCCGGCCGCCGAGGAAAGCGCGCGCCTGCCCGACCAGCACCGCGTAGTCCGCTTCTGAGATGCGCCCGACGCACGGCGCCGAGCACCGCTTGATCTGGTGCAGCAGACAGGGGCGCGAGCGGTTGGCGAACACCGTGTCGGCGCACGAGCGCAGCAGGAAGACGCGCTGCATGGCGGTCACCGTCTGGTTGACCGCCCAGGCCGAGGCGAATGGCCCGTAGTAGCTGCCGCGCCGCGTCTGTGCCCCCCGATGCTTGGTGATCTGTGGGAACGGGTGGTCCTCCGTCAGCATCAGCCACGGGTACGATTTGTCGTCCCGCAGCACGATGTTGAACCGCGGCTTGAGGCGCTTGATGAGGTTCGCCTCGAGCAGCAGCGCCTCGGCCTCGGTATGCGTCGTCACGACTTCCATCGTGACGGTCTCCGAGACCATCCGGCGCAGCCGCTCCGCCAATCGGCCGGTCTGGACGTAGGACGCGACCCGCTTCTTCAGGCTGCGCGCTTTGCCGACGTAAAGCGCGTCGCCGCGACCATCGAGCATCCGGTAAACGCCGGGGCCGAGCGGCATCGTCTGTAGCGCCACTTCGATGACGTGGGCGCCGCGCGGCGGATCGGCCGGAGCTGGCAAGGCGTCGTCCATGGCCGAGAAATAGCGCATCGGCGCCGGATTGCACGTGCGTCGCCGCTTCGGCATGATTTCGTAATGGCAGAAGCGCGTCATCCATGAGCCTCGCCGGCCGGACACTATTCATCACGGGCGGCAGCCGGGGCATCGGCCTCGCCATCGGCGTCCGGGCGGCGCGCGACGGCGCCAACGTCGTGCTCGCCGCGAAGACCGACACGCCACACCCGCGCCTGCCCGGTACGATCCACACGGCGGCGGCCGAGATTGAGGCGGCCGGCGGCCGGGCGCTTGGTGTCGTTTGCGATATCCGCGACGTGGCGCAGGTCGACGCCGCCGTCGAGCGGGGCGTCGCGGCGTTTGGCGGGATCGACATTCTGGTGAACAACGCGAGCGCGATCGCCCTTACCGGCACCGAGGCGACCGACCCCAAGCGGTTCGATCTGATGCACCAAGTCAACGCCCGCGGGACATTCGTCTGCTCGCGCGCATGCCTGCCGCATCTGCGCCGATCGACGAACCCGCACATTCTGACGCTCTCGCCGCCGCTCGACATGCAGCCGAAGTGGTTCGCGCCGCATGTCGCCTACTCGATGGCGAAATACGGGATGAGCCTCTGCACGCTCGGCATGAGCGAGGAGTTCCGGGCCGACGGGATCGCCGTCAACTCGCTCTGGCCGCTGACGGCGATCGATACAGCGGCGGTTCGCAATGTGCTCGGGGGAGAGGCGGTCGCCCGAAACTGCCGCTCGGCCGCGATCATGGCGGATGCGGCATATGCGATCCTGTGTCGGCCGGCGCGGGAATGCACGGGCCAGTTCTTGATTGACGAGGAGGTTCTGCGCGCAGAAGGCGTGACCGACTTTTCGGTCTATGCACCCGAGGCTGGCGACCAGCCGCTGGTCGCCGACTTCTTCGTCCCCGATTCAGTCCTCGCGCGATCTCCGACCCGCCTCGTATCGATGTTCAGTTGAGTCGATTATCCCCGTGATCCGTGTGGATAAGTCTGTGGGTAGGCGTGTTCACGGATGCGTCAAGTCACAGAAAACATTAGAGTCAGTTCAGGCTCTTACCGTTTGCTGCCGCAGCAACCGACTGTTTATGCTTGACAATCAGTTTTGATCGCACAGCCGGAGCGTGTATCCGATCGTGCGGTCCGGAAAGGTCAGTCACCCGTACCCGACGTGGACAAACCGGAACGCCGGCGTTCTATTTCGATCCCCGCCGATGTCGCATCACTGAAAATGTCAAGCTTCTCGATACGCACCCGTGCCAGGGCGATCCGCGGATCGTCCAGGCAGGCGGCCGCGATCCGCTCTGCCAGGGTTTCTACCAGATTGACGTGGCCATCGGCCACGATACGGCGGACCGTATCCGCCAATACTTCGTAGTCGACGACGCGCGACAGCTCGTCCCGTCCGATCCCGGCGGTTGGCGCGGCGCGGGAGGTGGCACGTGCGCCGTCGTCCTCCACCGCGAGATCCAAATTGAGCCGGATCCGTTGCGCGCCGGTCTGCTCGTGCCGGTGTACGCCGATCCGCGCCTGCAGGATCATGTCCCGCAAGAACACGTGCCGCCAGGCGCGGGCGGCACTGGCGATCGGGGCGGCATCCATTGCTTTACTCCTCGCTCCCCGTTCTGGGGGCTGCCGGCCCCCATTGCAAATGCTGGCCGCCGTCGAGGGCCAGCATCTGCCCGGTGACGGAAGGCATCGCAAGCAACGCGATCGCCGCGCGGGCGACTTCGTCGGGATCCGTGCCGTGGCCGAGCGGGACCGAGGCGGATTGCCGGGCGAACTGGGCCGATGATTGACGCGGACTCGGCAGTGCCGGGCCGGGACCGATGCCGTTGACCCGGATGCGCGGCGCGAGCGCCAACGCCATGCTCTGCGTCAGCGCCCAAAGACCGGCCTTCGACACGGTGTAGGACACGAAATGTGGCGTTATCGACCAGACGCGCTGGTCGAGCATGTTTATCACAACGCCTTCCGCTGAGGCCGGCAGCGCGCGGGCGAACGCCTGCATCAGCACGAAAGGCGCCCGAAGGTTCGGCTCCAGATGCGCGTCCCAGCTATCGCGCGTCACCGTATCCCATTCATCGCGCTCGAACAGGCTCGCGTTGTTGACGAGCACGCCGAGCGGTCCGCCGAGCGACTCGGCCGCCTGGGCGACCAACGGTTCGACCTCCGCCTCGACCGCGAGATCGGCGGGCAGGACGACGGCACGGCGGCCGAGGGCGCGCGCATCCGCCGCCGTCACCTCCGCGTCGTGGCGGCTCGTGCCGCAATGCACCGCGATGTCGAAGCCGGCGCCGGCCAGCGCCAGCCCGATCGCCCGGCCGAGCCGACGAGCGCCGCCGGTCACCAGGGCGGCGCGGGGGATCGTCTGCGGGATGCTCAACGCCTGACGCTTCGGGCCGTGTTCGGCCGGCCGCGCCGGCCGCCGCGTCGCTTGTCCGGATCGTACCCGCCTCCGCCGGGGCCGAGCGGCTCCGGCGTGCGGTCGCGCTTCGGCCGTTCGCTGGCACTCGGCATCGGCGGTGGCGTGAGCCCGAGATCGACGGCTTCGAGGCGCCGGATTTCGTCGCGCAGCCGCGCTGCCTGTTCGAACTCGAGGTCCGCCGCCGCGGCGCGCATACGCTTTTCCAGCTCAGCGATCGAGGATTTAAGGTCGCGACCGACCATCTCCGCGACCGGCGCGTCGCGCACCGGCGCGACGGTCACGTAATCCTGCTCGAACACCGACCCGAGCACCGCGCCGATCTCGCGCTTGATCGACTGCGGCGTGATGCCGTGCGCCTCGTTCCATGCGATCTGTTTGTTGCGCCTTCGCTCCGTCTCGTCCAGCGCGACGCGCAGGCTATTGGTCATCACGTCGGCGTAGAGGATCACGCGTCCGTCGACGTTGCGCGCGGCCCGGCCGATCGTCTGGATCAGGCTGGTTTGCGAGCGAAGGAAACCTTCCTTGTCGGCATCGAGGATCGCGACCAGCGAACACTCCGGAATGTCCAATCCCTCGCGCAGCAGGTTGATGCCGACCAGCACGTCATAGACGCCCAGTCGCAGGTCGCGGATGATGTCGATGCGCTCCAGCGTGTCGATGTCGCTGTGCAGGTATCGAACGCGGACGCCGTTCTCGGTCAGATATTCCGTGAGATCCTCGGCCATCCGTTTTGTAAGCGTCGTGACGAGCACTCGGCCGCCGGCCTGCGCGACCGTTCGGCACTCGGCCAGAAGATCGTCCACCTGCCGTTCGACGGGCCGCACCTTCGTTACCGGATCGATCAAGCCGGTCGGACGGATCACCTGCTCGGCGAAGACGCCCGCTGTCCGCTCCATTTCCCAAGGGCCGGGCGTCGCGCTCACGAATACTGTTTGCGGACGAAACCGTTCCCACTCCTCGAACTTGAGTGGGCGGTTGTCGATGCAGGACGGCAGACGAAATCCGAACTCTGCAAGAATCGATTTCCGCGCGAAGTCACCGCGCTGCATCCCGCCGATCTGAGGAACGGTAACGTGGCTTTCGTCGACGATCAGGAGCGCGTTTTCCGGCAGGTATTCGAACAGCGTCGGCGGCGGTTCGCCGGCGTTGCGGCCGGAGAGGTAGCGCGAATAGTTCTCGATCCCTTTGCAGCTGCCGGTCGTCTCCATCATCTCGATGTCGAACGTCGTGCGTTGCTGCAGCCGCTCGGCCTCCAGCAGTTTGCCTTCCGCCGTCAGCTGGGTGAGACGCTCTTGAAGCTCGACCTTGATGTCCTTGATCGCCTGCGTGAGCGTCGGTCGTGGCGTCACGTAGTGGCTGTTCGCATAGACGTTGATCTGATCGAGCGCCGCCGTTTTCTCGCCGGTTAACGGGTCGAACTCGCTGATGCTTTCGATCTCGTCCCCGAACAGCGTTACCCGCCACGCTCGGTCCTCGTAATGGCTCGGGTAAATGTCGATCGTTTCGCCCCGCATGCGGAACGTGCCGCGCTGAAACGCCGCGTCGTTACGGCGATACTGCATTTCGACGAGGGCCCGCGACAGCGTGTCCCGCGCGATCTCGGCGCCGACCTGCAGCTTGACGACCATGCGGGAGTAAGTTTCGACCGAACCGATACCGTAAATGCAGGACACGGATGCGACGATTATGACGTCGTTGCGTTCCAGCAGCGCCTGCGTCGCGGCGTGCCGCATGCGGTCGATCTGCTCGTTGATCTGCGCGTCCTTCTCGATATACGTGTCGCTGCGCGGCACGTAGGCTTCCGGCTGATAGTAGTCGTAGTAGCTGACGAAATATTCGACGGCATTGTTCGGGAAGAAGCTCTTCATCTCCCCGTACAGCTGCGCCGCCAACGTCTTGTTCGGTGCGAGGATGAGCGCCGGCCGCTGCGCCGCTTCGATCACTTTCGCCATCGTGAAGGTCTTGCCGGAGCCAGTGACGCCGAGCAGCACCTGGTCCCGCTCGCCGGCATCGACGCCGCGAACGAGTTCCTGGATCGCGGTCGGCTGATCGCCGGCCGGCTCATAATCCGAAACGACGGCCAGCTGTCGCGTGACCGGCTTGACCGGCTGACGTTGCGGCTGGAACAGCGTCGGCGTGGGGCGGTCGAGTAGTTGAGACATGCTCCAAACGTGGCGTCACCGACGCCAGGCGTCCAGAGCGCGCCCGATCAACGATCAGCCCGTTGCCGGGGAGGCGGCCTGCTCCAGGCGCGGATTATGAGATCGAGCGGCCCGTCCTGAAGATCAGGCGCCCGGAGACGCGCCGGCGCGTTCACCGCTCCGCGAAGGCCTTTTCGATGACGAAGTGCCCGGGGGCCGACGTGCTGCCCTCCTCGAAACCAGCACGCGTCAAGAGACCCGTGAGGTCCGACAGCATCGCCGGGCTGCCGCACAGCATCACGCGGTCGCTGGTGCGGTCGAGTGGCGGTAGATGCAGGTCGCGGCCGAGCGCCCCGCTCTCGAGCAGCGCCGTGATCCGCCCATTATGCCGGTACGGCTCGCGCGTTACCGTCGGGTAGTAGAGCAGCCGTCCGCGCACGAGATCGCCCAGAAACTCGTCCTGCGGCAGCTCCTCCGTGATGAAGTCGCTATACGCCAACTCGGCGACCGTGCGGCAGCCATGCACGAGAACGATGCGCTCGAACCGCTCATAGACCGTCGGGTCCTTGATGATCGACAGGAACGGTGCGAGCCCGGTGCCGGTCGCCAATAGATAAAGCGTCGCCCCGGGGAGCAGGCTGTCCTGAATGAGGGTGCCAACCGGCTTGCGGCCCACCAGCAGCGGGTCGCCGACCGCGATGTGCTGCAGCCGGGACGTCAGCGGCCCGTTCGGCACCTTGATGCTGAAAAACTCGAGCCGGTCGTCGTAGTTCGAGCTGACCATGCTGTAGGCGCGGACCAGTGGCCGGTTCTCGACCGTGAGCCCGATCATGGTGAACTGCCCGTTTACGAACCGAAAGGACGGGTCGCGCGTCGCAGTGAAGCTGAACAGGCGATCGGTCCAATGCCGGACGCTCGTCACGGTTTCCGTCTGAAAGGCGCTCATCTACCCGGCTCCGAGGTCTCGTCTTCGCAGTCGCAGCATGTGTGACCAAGCTGTGTCAGGGTCAAGGCAGGTCAACCCAGCGTCGCGGCGCGTACTGGCCCGGGAAGCCTGTAAGCCGCTGAACCTGTTGGACTTAGGTTTCCAGGCCCGCGAAATCGTCTCGGCGGGTCCGCGTTCCGTTCCGGCCCTACCACTGACGGTGTTTCGCCGCCACGTGACGGGCGGGCAGCCGTGGAGCGCCAGTTAACTTTGCGCGCCATGCGCCGTCGGCATAGGCCGTCTTGTACAGCCCGCGCCGCTGCAGCTCTGGCACGAGCAAATCGACGACTGCCTCGAAGCATTCGGGCGTAACGGTGCGGGCGAGCATGAAGCCGTCTACGTCGGCCTGCTCAATCCAGGTTTGCAGCGTATCGGCCACGGTCGCGGCTGACCCGACAATCGGGCGCTGCCTTCCGCCGAGGATCAGGTTGTCGGCAAACCGTCGTGGCGTCATGGCCGACGCCGCCTCCCGATTGGACGCGATCCCGGCGGGGCCGCCGGCGGTTGGGATCGGCGCGTCGGGGTCGAGGGCCGCGAAGTCGATGCCAAGCGAGCCGGATGCATGCGCGAGCGCCGCCTCTTTGCTCTCAACCGCACGGTATTCGGCGAGCAGCGCGGCCGCGGCCTCGTCCGTTTCGCCGAGCACGATCGTCGCGCCGACGAAGACCGTCAGATCGCGCGCCTCCCGCCCCTCCGCCACCGCGCGGGCACGGAGATCAGCGACGATCGTTGCGACCTGCGCGGGCGTCGTGCCGTTGACAAAGACGCACTCGGCATGGCGAGCGGCAAAGGCGCGGCCGCGCGCGGATGCTCCCGCTTGAAACAACAGGGGCGTCCGCTGTGGCGACGGGCTGACGAGATGGATCGCGTCAAGGCGCGCGGCGGGATCGTCACGCAAGACCGGGCGAACGCGGGACGGGTCGGCGAACATGTCGCCCGTGCGATCCATGACGACCGCGTCCTCGGCCCATGATCCTTCCCACAGCGCATATAGCGCATCGAGCGTCGCGTCGGCGCGGTCGTAGCGGTCATCGTGCGCGGCCTGCGTGCCCTGACCGAGCGCACGCGCGGCGCTGTCGAGGTAGCCGGTGACGATATTCCACGCGATCCGTCCGCGCGTCAGGTGGTCGAGCGTCGAGAAACGTCGTGCGAGCAGCGCCGGTGCCTCGGCCCCAAGGTTGACGGTGACGCCGAAGCCGAGGTGCTGCGTCGCCGCGGCCATCGCGGAGACGAGCAGGAGCGGATCGCCGTTCGGGATTTGCACAGCGCCGCGGATCGCCGCCTCCGGGCCGCCGCGATAGACGTCATAGACGCCGAGCACGTCGGCCAGGAAAAGCCCGTCGAACAACCCGCGCTCCAGCGTGCGGGCGAGCGACGTCCAGCGGTCGAGGTCGAGATAGTCGGTCGAGCGGTCCCGAGGGTGCCGCCACATGCCTTGCTGAATGTGGCCGACGCTCGCCATGTCGAAAGCGAGTAGGCGGATCTCGCGGCTCATCGTCCCGTAAAGACCGGCGGTCGCTTCTCGAGAAACGCGGCAACCGCCTCGCGGTGGTCGGCAGTCGCGTGCATCAGCGACTGCATTGCGGCCGCCATCTCAAGCAGCGTGTCGAGCCGCACGTGGCGGCCCTCCATCAATAACCGCTTCGTCATGCGAACGGCGTGCGGCGGGTTGGCGGCGATCTTGGCGGCGAGCGACCGCGCCGCCTCCATCAGCGCCGCATCCGGCACGACGCGGCCGACGAGGCCGATCGACAGCGCTTCCTCGGCGCCGATCATCTCGCCGGTGAACGCCATCTCGCAGGCGCGTGAATAGCCGACGACGCGCGGCAGCAACCAGGCGCCTCCGTCGCCCGGGATAATACCGACACGGACGAAACTTTCGGCGAAGCGCGCGCTCTCGGCGGCGATCCGCAGGTCGCACATGCAGGCGAGATCGAGGCCCGCGCCGATTGCGGGTCCGTTCACGGCCGCGATGACCGGAACGTCCAGCCGCTCAAACGCGAGCGGAATGCGCTGGATGCCCTGCTTGTAATAGCGCGGCGTCAGCGCGGGCTCGCCTGCGCGGCCGGCGGCCGCGTCATGCATCGCGCCCATGTCGCCGCCCGAGCTGAACGCTGAACCGGCGCCGGTCAGCACGACGCAGCGCACGACGGCATTGGCGTTCGTGCTTTCGAGCGCGGCGACCAGCGCGTCCACCATGTCCGGCTCGCTGATCGGATTGCGGCGGTCTGGCTTGTTCAGCGTAATCGTGGCCACGTGGTCGGCGATTGCGACGAGGATGGGTGTGTCGGTCATTTCAACGGAGCCCCAGGCCGCGCGCGATGATACCGCGCAGGATTTCACGTGTGCCCCCACGGAGCGAAAAGCTCGGCGCATGCAGCATCGTGTGCGCGAGCACCGCGAGGTAGGATTGGGTTGACACGGAAGACGGCTCGGCCGCGATCAGCGTGCGAGCGATCTCAGGGATCTCCTGTTCGACGACGGCGCCAAGATCCTTGACGATCGCCGCTTGCAGCGCCGGGTTCTCGCCCGCCTGCAGCATCGCCGCGACCGAGCGGGATAGCCGGCGGAGAACGATGATGTGCGCCGACAACCTCCCGATCGCCTGCGCTGCGTGCGGCGACGGGTCGGGGCCGAGCGCCGTCACCAGCTCCTGCAGCAACGTGAAGCTGGACAGAAATCGCTCCGGTCCGCTGCGTTCGAAGGCAAGTTCGCTCGTCACCTGATTCCAGCCGTCGCCGAGCGTTCCGAGCACGGCGGTCTCCGGTACGAAGCAGTCCTCGAACACCACCTCGTTGAAGTGATGCTCACCCGACAGCGCGAGGATCGGCCGGATCGTGATGCCGGGCAGTGTGAGGTCGACCAAGAGTTGCGAGACGCCGCCATGCCGGTCGGCGCGGTCCACTGGGCCGGTCCGGCAGAACAGGATCATGTAATGGGCCTGATGCGCGTGGCTGGTCCAAAGCTTGGTGCCGTTGACCACGAACCCGCCTTGCACCGACGTCGCACGTGTCCGCACGGCGGCGAGGTCGCTGCCGCTGTCGGGCTCGCTCATGCCGATACAAAAGAAACATTCGCCGCGCGCGATGCGGGGCAGCAGCGTTTCCTTCTGCTCATCGGTCCCGACGCGGAGGATCAGCGGGCCGGACTGGCGGTCGGCGATCCAATGCGCGCTGACGGGCGCGCCGGCGGCCAGCATTTCCTCCAGCACGACGTAACGTTCGAGCGCCGAACGTTCGTGCCCGCCATAGCGGCGCGGCCATGTCATGCCGATCCAGCCACGCTCCCCCATCTTCCGCGAGAACGCCGCGTCGAAGCCGGACCAGCTTTCGGCGCGCTCGGCCGGAGTCCGGTCGGCAAGCTCGGTCGCGAGGAACGCCCGCACCTGGGTCCGCAGCGCCTCGGCGTCGGGCGAAGGCGGCGGCGGCGCGAACGCGGCTAGCGACATGGCGTATTCCCAGTGCGTTTCCGTAAACCATAGCGCGGGGTCGCCGGTCGGCAACCCGACTCGCCGCGCGGTAGCGTCTCAGTTTGAATTTCGGATATCGACCCGGAGCCGATATTAGAATTGAAGGCTCGAGGCGGCCGCCCCTGGCTGACAGCCGCACAAGATCAATCGGGCGCCCTGCGTCACGGCGTCCGACCTTGGTTGGACCCGTACTGTGATCTGCTACACAGTGATCTGCTACGGCGCTGCCTGCAGCAGGCGGTCGCGCAATGCGGCCACCTCGGCGGCGAGCCGGTCATGCGCCTCCAGCGAAAGCCCCGACGCCAGGAAGATGCAGCCCGGGACTTCCTGAGCCTTGGCGCGCAAGGCCTGGCCTGCGTGCGTCAAGCGAACCCGCACCTGCCGCTCGTCGGCCGGATCGCGCGCGCGCGCCACATAGTCCATCGCCTCCAGGCGCTTGAGCAGGGGCGTGAGTGTGTTGGACTCCAGGAACAGCTTCTCGCCCAGCGCGCCCACGGTCTGGTCGTCCTCGTCCCACAGCACGACCATGACCAGGTATTGCGGATAGGTGAGGCCGAGTGCGTCGAGCACTGGCTTGTAGACCCGGTTGAAGGCGTGGCTCGCGGAATAGACCGCGAAGCACAGGAATCCTGTGACGCCAAGGGGGAAGGCCGCGGGCTCGGCTTCATCTTCAGTCATTGACTTCTCCTGTGGCGGTTTTGGGGTGAAGCCCCGCGGCAAAAATAA
>CAYSTX010000008.1:1980-3428 GCA_964434035.1 uncultured Acetobacteraceae bacterium | reverse complement strand
GTGCGGTCGACGTGAAGCTGGCGACGCCCAAGGAGCTCGGCGGCGCCGGCGGCGAAGGCGTCAATCCGGAGCAGCTGTTCGCCACCGGCTACGCCGCCTGCTTCCTCGGCGCCATGAAGTTCGTCGCCTCGCAGGGTGGGCCCAAGATCCCGGCCGACGCGACCGTCACCTCCACCGTCGGCATAGGCCCGCGCTCCGAGGGCGGCTTCGGCCTGGCGATCGCACTGGAGATCTCACTGCCGGGCGTCGAACGGGCCCAGGCCGAAGCGCTGGTCGCCAAGGCCCACGAGGTCTGCCCCTACTCCAATGCAACCCGCAAGAACATCGACGTCAAGCTGAGCGTCGTCTGTACCCCTCAGGCATGAAGGGGAGACTGACAATGAACCTTGATCACACTGCGCGAGCGGATACCGATTCCGGAGGATCGCAGCCGTCGGAAAATGGCATCTCCCGCCGCGACACCCTGACGCTCGCCACGGCCGGACTGGCCGCGTCGCTCTCTTCCACAAACTCGTTTGCGCAAACCAGGAAGGAGGCTGCTCCCATGAGCACCATCAAAGTCGGACAAGAAAACTCTCAACCCATCGAGCTCTACTACGAGGATCACGGCTCCGGTTCACCGGTCGTGCTCACTCACGGATGGCCCCTCAACGGCGACGCCTGGGAAAAGCAGACTGCCGCGCTACTCGCCGCCGGCCACCGCGTGATCACGTTTGACCGCCGCGGTTTCGGCCGTTCGAGCAAGCCAGGCACCGGCTACAACTTCGATACCTTCGCAGCTGATCTCGAGGCTCTGATGAGCGCCTTGGATCTTAACGGTGTCTCGCTCGTCGGCCACTCCATGGGCACCGCCGAAATCACGCGATACATCGGCAAATACGGCACCAAGCGGCTGGTGAAGGCCGTGCTGATCGGCACGGTTGGTCCCTATCTCGTCAAGACGGCCGACAATCCGGAAGGCGTAGACCGCAAGTGGTTTGACGATACCAGAGCTGCCCTGAAGGCCGATCGGCCAGCCGCGCTGAGGAATTTCTTTAAGGATTTCTACAGCATTGGCGGCGAGGACGGAAAGCGGGTCAGCGAACAGGTCGTGGATGCCAATTGGGCAGTCGCCATTGGCGCTTCGCCCATCGGCACCGTGGCTTGCGTCGACTCCTGGATGGAGGACTTCCGCAAGGACATCCCGCGCAATGACATTCCCACCATGATCATCCACGGGGATGACGACCGCCTCCTTTCGCCCGACGTAACATCGCGACGTCAGGCCAAGATGATCAAGAACGTCAAATACGTGGAGATCAAGGGAGCCTCCCACGGCCTGACTTGGACGCGTGCGGAGGAGATCAACGCTCAACTGGTGCCTTTCCTGGCCTAGAGCCCACGCGACCCGCAACAATGTGGATGTGAAGCTCAGCGTGATCTGAACCATTCCGGAAGACGGTCGGGCC
>CAYSTX010000008.1:0-1880 GCA_964434035.1 uncultured Acetobacteraceae bacterium | reverse complement strand
CCCCCATCCAACCCCGACATTCAAACTGAGGCACTACCCGCCGCGCCGCACTCTTGCCGGGGCGGCTGGTTGGACCGAAGCTCAAGGCGTCACCGATCGCGGACCCGCAAATGCACCTCGAACTTGGCGGCAAGACCGTTCTGATCACCGGCGCGTCCAAGGGGATCGGGCTTGCGACCGCGCGGGCTTTCGCGGCTGAGGGCTGCCACCTGCAGATCGCCGCACGGTCGCGCGCGCCCATGGAGGCGGCCGCCGCCGAATTGAGCGCGGCGCATGGCGTGCGGGTCGGCGTCCATGCGCTCGATCTCGGCAGCGACGCGGCGATGGTCAGCCTCGCCGAGGCCTGCGGCGACGTCGATATCCTGGTCAACAACGCCGGCGATATTCCGGGCGGGACGCTGGAGGCGGTCGGGGATGCCGCGTGGCGGCACGGGTTCGACCTGAAAGTGTTCGGCTACATCTCCCTTTGCCGCGCGCTGTATCCCCGCATGCAGGCGCGCGGCGCGGGCGTGATCGTCAATGTCATCGGCAACGCCGGAGAGAACGTGGACGCGGGCTACATTGCCGGCAGCACGGGCAACGCTGGCCTGATGGCCTTCTCCCGCGCGCTCGGCGGCGCCAGCCTTGATCACGGCATTCGGGTGGTCGGGATCAATCCCGGGCCGGTCGCGACGGACCGGATGGAGAAGCTGCTGCGCGGCAAGGCGCGGGCCGTGTTCGGCGATCCGGAGCGGTGGCGGGAACTGGAGACGCGCTTTCCGGGCGGGCGCGCCGCGCGGTCGGAGGAGGTGGCCGACCTTTGCCTCTTCCTTGCCTCGTCGCGCGCCGCCTACATTTCAGGTACGATCGTGACGATCGACGGCGGTCTCGCGTCGCGCCGGTCGATCGCCTGATCGCGGCTACCGGGTTCGCCGGCGCGGCTGGGTTGGAGCGGGACGGTGGTGGAGCTGAGGGGAATCGAACCCCTGACCTCCTCATTGCGAACGAGGCGCTCTCCCAACTGAGCTACAGCCCCGTCCCGTGGCGGCGGACAATGCTGATCCGACCCCGCCCCGTCAAGGCGGGCCAAGCGCTTCAGGTTGCGGCGGCGGCGCGGCGCCGCTAGCGTCCGCCGCCCTTAGGAGACACGGTGCCCATGACGGCGTTGTTCTGGTTCGTCGATCAGCTGCTTAATCTCTACATCTGGGCCGTGATCATCATGGCCATCTCTAGCACGCTGGTGTCGTTCGGCGTCCTCGACTCGCGCAACCGGATCGTCTGGACGATCAACGACTTTCTCTACCGGCTGACGGAGCCGGCGCTGCGGCCGATCCGCAACTTCCTGCCCAATTTCGGCGGCATCGACATCAGTCCGATCATCCTGATCCTGCTGCTGCAAGCGGCTCGAATGCTGCTCGCCGATATCGAATTCAACCTCATTCGGTCGGTCGGCTACTGAGCGTATGGCCGCGACGCTGATTGACGGGCGCGCGATCGCCGCCGCGCTGCGGGCGGACATCGCTGGCAGGGTCGCCGCGCTGCCGTATCAGCCGGCGCTCGCCGTCGTGCTCGTCGGCGACGACCAGGCGAGCGCCGTTTATGTCCGCAACAAGGACCGCGCCGCCGCCGCCGCCGGTATCGCGGCGCGGACGATCAAGCTTCCGGCCAGCACGACCGAGGCGGAGCTGCTCGGTGTCGTGGCCGGGCTGAATGCGGATCCGGATGTCGACGGCATTCTGGTGCAGATGCCGCTTCCAAAGCACATCCGCACCGACGCTGTAATCGACGCGATCGACCCGGCGCGAGACGTCGACGGTCTGACCCCGGTCAACGCTGGCCTGCTCGCCGCCGGGCGGCCGGGTCTCGTGCCGTGTACGCCGGCTGGCGTGATGCACCTGCTC
>CAYSTX010000007.1:37061-38842 GCA_964434035.1 uncultured Acetobacteraceae bacterium | reverse complement strand
TCTGCAAAATCTGTAGGCGCCAGGTAGGGATAATTCCAGTCACCAGGGATTTCGGCTAGCATTAAAAGGACAAAGCCGGTGCCGAGATATTTTAGTGATCGATACCCGGAGCCCACGAAACAGAACAAGATACCAATCCAAACGAGCATTTGGAATAAGTAGTACCGCTCACCCCAATCCCTATCAATCATGACTGATCGTAGGCCGACATAGCGGAGGAGCTTCATGACACGCAACGTCTTGTCGACTGCATCAACCGGTTTGCGGTCGTAAGCGGGATCGAGTTTGTCCCTATGGGAGGTCCGCGACCCCTGCGGCAACGACGGTTGTCGGCCGCCGCGCTCGTCACCGTTGCGGCGCAGCGGCCCGAGAGATCGGAGAATCTAAAGGCGAGGCTGTGATCTCGGTACCGCCGACCGGATCCGCCGATGCATGCAGTCAGGTCGCGCAACCGGCCCGGTTTCTTCGATCACGGAGAAACCGGGCCGGACACCAACTCGAGGCGAAAAAGGCTAGTCGATCAGGCGTTAGAAGGAGAAGATTTTGGAAGCATCGAGCGACGCCACGTTGGTGAAGGTGATCTTGGTGAAATCACCGAGCGTTACGGTCGTGGACCCATTCGATACTGTGGAGCTCGCCACCAAGTTTGAGACCGCGTTCGGACCATAGCCGGTCAGCGAGAGGACGTCGTTTGCCGTGTAGTTGTTGATGACAACATTCCCACCGGCTTGGCCGTTCGCAAAGGCGAAGACGTTGTGGCCGCTGCCCCCGACGATGGTTGCGTTACCCGACCCAGCCGAGACTGTGTCGTCGCCGTTTCCGCCAAAGATCGTGTCGTTGCCCGAGCCGGCAAAAATCTGCAATTTGGTCGTCGAGGTCGACGCGTCGAGGCTTTCGTTCCCGTTGTTTAAGATGAACAGCGGGCTGTTGTTCGAGGACGTGCCGAAATATGTGAAGCTGGTGTTCGCTGATCCAAAGAGCGTCGATGCTCCCGCTCCGCCAAAGACCGTCGTAGGACCGCCGTTACCGATGAATGTCAGCGACCCCGCAGTGAACAAAGTTTCAGAACCGCCGCCGAAAATGGTCGCAGCGCCCGCAGCGGCCGCCCCAATCGTCGCAGATCCCGCGTTATCAAAGACGAGCGAGTTTTTCTGGCTGAGCCAGTAAAAGGAATTCTTCCCGGCCGAAGTAATCGTTTCGGAGCCGAGCCCTCCATTAAGCTGCGTATTCTGGCCAAGATCGGTGAAGGTGAGATCGCCGGAGCCAGCATCAACCTGCGTCCCGGTCCCACGAACCGTGACCGTCAGCGGAGAGGCGCCTCCGATGACGGTGTCGTTCACGCCGATCGATGTGACGGTGGTTGCTCCGACACCGGGGAAGATCAGGTTGGTGCCGGTTCCGCCAACGATATTACCGGTGCCACCGCCGAAAACCGTATTGGTGCCCGAACCAAGCGCCACCTCGAAGTTAACGTTATTACCGAGGGCAATCAGGCTATTTCCGCCGCCGACGGCGATGCTGTCCGTTCCCATGGCCGAATCGAAGAAGGTCAGGCCGCCCGTGCCGGCGATGACATTCAGATTACCGGCGCCGTTGATCGTCGCTGCCGCTGTCGAATTATCGACCAGGTAGTTGTAGCCGGCCGGCACCGCAATCGGACTTGAGAGACTCGACCCGCCGTTGAGGACGAGTTCGTTGACAGACGCGCCAGTCGGGGACGGTGCGGTACCTGAAACGTAGTTTACGGCGTTGAGGCTGCTCGTCGCCGCGGCGTTGTTGAT
>CAYSTX010000007.1:31878-36961 GCA_964434035.1 uncultured Acetobacteraceae bacterium | reverse complement strand
TCAGATAGGTATCTGCAGCCACGGGTGACGACCCCTTAGGTCATCGATCAACGCCCGCTTGTGTGCGTCGATATCCGTTTCGGTGACCAGCATCGAGCGGCCATGCACACGATACTCGGCCAAGGTTTCGGGTACCGAGACCCCCCACAAGCCCAGCTCGACCAACCGCGCCCAGAAGTCGAAATCCTCCCATCCATGCCGGATGTGGTTGAATCCGCCCACGGCGGCCCAAGCCCACACGGCGACCAGCGCCATCGCATCGATGAAATTGCCACCGATGAAGCGCATCGCCTGGAACGGGTAGGCATTGCAGACCTTCTCGTCATCGCCGAAGCGGCGGATCGCCGGGTAGGCAAACGCCGCCGAACTGTCCCGTAACGCATCGAGCAGGCGTTCCGCGCAGTCGGGCAGCAACCGGTTGTCGGCATCGAGCGGCAGGACAAAGGGGGTTTCGGCGTTGATGAAGCCGGTGTTTCGCGCGCACCCAAGCCCGGCATTCTTCCGATGTTGAACAACGCGGATTCGGTTTAGGCGCGGGGCGTTTGCCCGCACCCAGGCGAGGGCCACACGCGCGGAGTCGTCGGTCGACGCGTCGTCGACGACCACGAGATCGATCGGCGAGAGCGTCTGCCGGGTCACCGAGTCAAGCGCCTCTACGATCGTGTCCGCGTAGTTGTAGAGCGGGATGATGACGGTGACCTCGGCATCGGCGCCTCGGTCGGCGGAGAACAGGACATCCGCCTCCGGCAAGGTCGGCGTCGCCGCGGGCGGCCCCGCGTCCGTCGCGATATGCCGGGCGAAGCTGCGGGCCGCGAGTGGTCCGCCCTCGATCTGCGCCAGGAACGTCGCCATCCGATCCCTCGTCGCGGACGGGCCGAATCGGGAGAGCGCGTCGAGATAAGCCGCGCGCGCAACGCGAGCACGACACAAAGGGTCAGCAACCAGCTGAGCCAGAGCCTGAAACCAAGCCGCATCATCGGCGGCGAGAAAGCCCGTTACACCATGCGCGATGGCCCGCCGGTAAGGTCCGGTTGGCGAAGCGATCGTCGGCACCGAAACGAGTGCCGCCTCAAAATATTTCAGTTCGCTCTTCGCTTCGCAGAACGGGTTGCCGACCTCGAGCGGGGCGATGTTGATATCGAAGCGGGCAAGCTCCGTCGATAGTTCCGGAGCGGGCACCATCGCGCGCCATTCTATCTGGTCGGCATGGGAGGCGAGTTCGGGAAGCTCATGCAGGTCAATGAGGGGAGTCGACCCCGAGTCGTGCTCGGCTCGAAACAAGACCAGGAGGCACTCGGGCCGCGCCGCCAATACGCGCGCCAGCGCCGGCGCAGCCACCGCGAGGTCTCGCTGGTGCGTCCGAGAGCCGGCCGCGTATCCAATCCTGACCCGTCCATCCACCTGACCGGCAGCAAGGGCCGCATCCCTCCGGCGGACCTCACGGCGTGCCAGACGCCAAACGTCATCATCAAAGCTGTTCTGGATGACAAAGGTCGGTTGCTGCAGCGTCCGGAGATGCCAGGCCAACTCGTCCGTAGCGGCCAAGCATAGATCAGCATGCAATGCGGCAATGCCGACCAACCGGAACAACTCCGCGGTCCCTTCCTCCGTAAAGGATTGGGACCGGATTCCATCAATGACTTCAATCCGAGCCAGCTCGGGCCGGAACATCAAGTCATCAATGTCAAAGACGATCTTTGCCCCCGCGCCGCGGGCAAGCGCATAGGCCCGCTCGACCGGGGCGAACCATTTCACGCGCCAGAAGACGACCGCCGCGGCACCTGCGACGACCGCTTCATCGAGCTCGTCGACCCTCGCCGTCTCACTCTCCCAGCCGACGGCGCGGGCCGCTGCCGCAAGCCGGAGGACGCGGTAGTGATGACCCGGTGTGTGCGGCTCGCCGGATACAAAAATCACGCGCTGGCTCAGCGTCTTTCCGGTAGCCGAACCAGCCGGAGATGGATCGCAACCCTGCGCGGCATCGGCCTTAGCGTCGGGCGCGGTCGTCGCGTCGAGCGGAATGGGCGGCAAAGGCTCCGAACGAAGGGACGGCTCAGGGGGGCGCCCGATAATGCGCCGGAGCTGACGGATAGCTCGCCATGGCCGGGAGTTCACCACCAAGCGAAACGCGGCCTCGGTCTCCGTCAGACGGTCCATTAGCGCAGCGGAGCGATCTCGCTCCGCAAGCCACAGCGCCTCGAACCGCGCCCGCTCGTCCTTGAGCTGATCGATCGTCGCGAGCGAAGAAGTGAGCGCGTCGCGCGTCTGCTGAAGGTCGCTGTCGAGGCCAACGATGTGACGACGCGCATCGGTGAGCCTCGCCTCAGCATTACTCAGCGTGTCGGCCAAGACATCACGGGCGTGCTGTAAAGCCTCGCGATCAATGCGGAGTGCATCACGGTCAATGCGGAGAGCGTCTCGATCACTACGCAGAACATCACGGTCGGCGACGAGCGCGGCCACTTCCCGTGCTTGGCTGTCGACAACGGCGCTGGCGTCGACGGCACGACGCGCCGCCGTTTCTGCAACTTCGCGCAACTCGGTGATGGTCCAATCGGCCATCCATCGCTCCCCTAACAACGCGACGCGTCGCCGGATCTCATCAGCCTCAGGCGAGCCGCTCGTCTGGCATAGCGACGCGACGAGCGGCGGGACGCGTGAGCCGACGGCGAGCACGCCAAGCCCATGGGCATGCACGAATTCAAAGTGAGGGAAGTTCGCGCTCAGTTCAGCCCAGAGACGCCAGACGCCAAAATCCCGCTCGCGGACCTGGGTGTCGTGGAAAAGGACAACGGCGCGGTCCGAGAGCTTCGGCAGCCATGTCTCGAAGTCATGCCGAACATCGTCGTAAAAATGTCGGCCATCGATATGAAGGAGGTCGATCGAGCCATCCGCAAAATCAGCGAGCGCCTCATCGAACGTTGCCCGTCGGAGCGTCGAAAATTCGGCGTAGCGGACGTCGTGAAATGACTTGAGATCGCTAAAGATTTCCTCCCCGTACGTGCCGGCATGCTCGTCCCCCATCCAGGTGTCGACGGCGACGCATCGTGTCGGCAAATGCTCTCGGATCACCGCGTCGCAGAACGCGCTGTAGGAGACCCCCGCATGTGTGCCGAGTTCGACGAGCAGATCCGGACGGACCGCGTGAACGATCCAGGAGGCAAATGGGATGTGCCCGTACCACGCACTCGTCACCCCCCGTCGTGTCGGGACAACGAAAAGCGGTGCGTTGACCGGATCAAACAGGCAAGTGAGCAGGTCGTTGCGGTCTGTCATGTTAGAGCGGCAGCATCCAATCCAAAAGCATTGGTTGAACCCGCTGCACGGGCCGTTCCCGACAAGCCATTGCATAGTCAACCATCGACGCGTTTCCTGCTCTGGTTCAGCGACCGAAAAGGCCTGATCCTAGACCAACCAAGGTTCAGCACGGTCGCCCAATATTCGCAAGCGACGGGTGGCGATTTTGAACCCGTCAGTCCCCGCGAAGCTCGTACGGCAACGCCAGACCCCTGATCAGACCGACGAGTGGCCGCAGCGCGGGGTGCAGCGCTTCTGCAAGCGTATCATGCACGACCATCGCGTTTTCATAGGGGTCTGTCACGGCCAGCATACTCGTTTCGGTGTGTCGATACCAAAACAGTGCGCATGGAAGACTCAGCATGGATGCTCCGGCGAGCGCTGCGCGAAGGTAGAATTGCCAGTCTTCGTGCCCGATCCCATAACGTTCGTGGAAAGGACCAACGCGAGCAAATATGTCGCGGCGATAGATCGCCGTGGCGTCCCCGAAGACATTCGCGATCGGGGCGAGCGCGACGGGACCGGCCGGGAATGCCCATCGCTCCGCTGTGGGCAGCAAGGCCGGTGACGGCGCGGCATCGCCGCGAAATCTTTGCATCTGACAGGAAATGATGTCCGCTCCCGACTGCTCGGCGGCCCGCCGGAACGTCTCGACCATCGTCGGGAACGGGACGTTGTCATCGTCAAGTAGAATGACGTGGCTGCCGGATGCATGCGCGATCGCCGCGTTGCGTGCGGCACCGAGATAGCGGTTCGACTGCCGTAAAATGCGAGGCTTCAACCCCGCGTGGCCGTGGGTCTCGAGTGTCTCCAGGAATCGCCGCGCTGCCTCCGTCTTGCTGCCGTCATCGACGACAATCAATTCGAACGCCGGGTCGCTCTGCACCGCGAGTGCGTCGAGCGCCTGTGCGAGGAGCGGCGGCCGTTCGTAATGAGCAACGATGACCGAGACGGTGACCGTTTCTCGCGGGACGCCCGGAGGCATGGGGCGACGTGCCCACGCCGCGACGTCTGCGATCGAAACCAGAGTTGTTGGGAGCGCCCAGCCCGCGCTTCTGACCCAGTCCTCGGCGGACGGATCGGCGAAGAGGACTGCGTCTGATTGCGCGGCGGACGCGGCCTCGATGTGACTACGGCCAAGTGTCACCAAATCGGAGGGAAACGTTTTGGCGCGACTGAGTGCACGGGACGTTGGATCGGCGATCAGGGTAACGACCCGCGTTTCGTCAAGTGCGGTGCCGCAATACCGGGCGGTCGAACAACCGAATGCAGGAGCGGCGCGGTCCTGCCCAACAATCAGATCCGGCCGGCGCAGCCGCGCCTGCTCGAAGGCGTCGACCGAATTCTTGAGCCAGGACGGAAAGATCCGCGCGGGCGATCCGCGATAATGCCAGAACGTGACTCCGTCGGGCTCGGTCGCACCGAACGGCGCGCCAAAATGGAGCCAAGTGAGCCGATCGCCAGCCGCGATGAAGTGGTCAGCGATCGCTTGCATCGGCAAACGAATAACGGGATCGAGGCCGGCCGCGTTGTCGGCTTCGGTTATCAGCCAGACGTCCACTTCAGGGCTGTCCGCGGCTGAGCAAGCCACTGACCCACCGGAGCGGCGCGGTGATGCGCCACGATGAGGAGTGGCGGTAGACGGCGTCCAGACGCGCAATTGCCGCGACGTGCTCCGAGTTGAGACGCTCGCGCGTGGCTTCATGGTCTGCCTTGGCACGCTCAAGCAGTGCCAGCGCCGAGTCGCGCGCGGCTTCCGCGTTTCGGACTCGGGCTTCGGCCTCGG
>CAYSTX010000007.1:0-31778 GCA_964434035.1 uncultured Acetobacteraceae bacterium | reverse complement strand
GCCAGCGCCGAGTCGCGCGCGGCTTCCGCGTTTCGGACTCGGGCTTCGGCCTCGGTCACCCGCGATTCGGCCTCGGCCACCCGCGATTCGGCCTGAGCCACCCGCGACTCGGCGTCAGCCACCTGCCCCGCCCACGTTGATCGCTCCAGCGCGTGAGCGTTTCGATCGGCCAATAGGTCGTCGATTAAAGACCATGCCTGCTGCAGGCTGGCGCGCGCATATGTCTCGAATGCGGTCGGTCGGTCAGACGCACGCGCCGCGAACAAGGCGTCACGTTCGGCGGCGAAGGATGCCGCGATTCGCCTGAGAGCGGCGCCGTCGTCAGGTGGCGATTGCATGGGTCCTATCCAAATCGAGATAAGACTAAGGGGGTCGTGCGCCGATTCGCGCGTGCGTGCCGCCGCAATAATGGTGGGACGCCCGACGAGTACGGTCGCCTACCGATTGGGCGCGATGGGGACGAGAGGCGCCATTTCACAGGCGGCATTTCTGCGCGATACATTAGCTCGGTTATTGCAGGGACATTCGAAGACTGCAAACCGCTATCATCGGTAACCGGACTGCGGAACCGCTAGAGAGAATGGTCCAGATCAGGATCGAGTCCCCGTTGCGCCCGGACGTGCAGGCGTTGCTCGACGAGGGCACCGCGTGGTCGCGAGCCCGTTATCAGGGCGCCAGCAATCATCAGGTGCCGGTCGAGTCGCTCAGCGCCGACGGCGTCCGGCTGTGCGTCGCACGCGGTGACGACGGATTTGTGCTTGGGGCCGGCGCCGCCGTGCTGCATCCCGGATGGGCCGAGATCAAGCGTCTGTTCGTCACCGAGGGGGCACGGGGGCGCGGCGTCGGTCGCGCGCTGCTATCCGAACTTGAAGCGATTGCGCGCGGGGCGGGTGCGCTGGTCGTTCGGCTCGAGACCGGAATCTACAGCGACGCGGCGATCGGCCTTTACGAAGCCGCCGGATACGCCCCATGCGGCCGGTTCGGCGCGCATGAGGACGATCCGGTCAGCGTCTTCATGGAGAAGCTGCTGGAGGCCTAGTTTTGCCTATCGCCGCCACCAGCCGCGCCGGCGCTCGACCGGCTTGGCCAGGGTGTCGACGCCGACGATGATCGGCTTGATCAGCGGTTCGGGCTCCGGCGCGGGCTCTGGTTCAGGCTCCGGTTCTGGCGCGGTGTGGGCTGCTTCCGGCGCGGGCGCCGGCGGTGTCGCGGCCAGGGGCGCCGGACCCGGCTCAGGTTCGGACGCGGGCGTTTCCGGCGCGGGCACCGGCGGCGCGATGGCGGCGGCCGGCGGCTCGGCGGTTGGCGGTTCGGCGCTTGGCGGTTCGATGCTCGGGGCGCGCTCAAGCGGTCCCGGCTCCGGTGTCGCCAGCACGGGCGCCGCCTGATCGGCTGGGCGCGCGTCCGGACGTTCGGCCGCCCGCTCCACCTGATCCATCACATCGAAGATGTCGAAACCAACGCCGCCGAACGGATCAGCCGGTGTCGGGCCGGCATAGCCGGCGGCGGGGAGCGGCGGCAGGTCCGGCTGCTCGGTGAAATCCGGCGCGTCAGCGGCCGCGCCCGCCCCGCCCTCATCGCGACGACGCCGACGCCCACCGCGGCGACCGCGCCGTCGGGCGCGGCCGTCATCGCCGCCGTCTGCCTCCGCCCCACGCGTCTCCGCCACATCGGGCAATGCGCTTTCCGGCACGCCCTCGACGTGCGCCGCACCGTCCGCGTCGGCGTCGGCGACCATCGGCGCCTCGGCCGCGACGTCTGACGGCGGCTCGGCAGCACCCTCCGGCAGGCCTGGCGTCAGCTCGTCGCGGCGAGCCCCACCGCGACGACGCCGGCGCCGGCGGCGCCTGCGCTCCCCGTCCTCGTCCGATCCGGACGCGCCGTTCGGTGCGGACGCCGCTTGGCCCGCCTCCTCGGCCTCGTCCGCCTCGTCACCGAGGTCAATGTCGTCGGCGTCTTCCTCGACCATATCGGCGTCGTCCCGCACGGTCGCGGCGCGCGGCGCCGGTGGCGAGTCGACTGTGATCGCGACCGGCGCGCCCGGGACCTGGGCGCGAACGCGCTCGATCCGAACGTCCGGCGGCAGCAGCGTGTCGTCGCCCGCGAATGTCACGGCCATTGCATAGCGCCGCTCGATCTCGGCGAGGCGGTCGCGCTTGTGGTTCAGCAGGTAAAGCGCAACCGAGGTTGCAACGTGCACGACGATCTCGGCGGCGCGGCGTTTGCCGCCCTCCTCCTCGATCGCGCGGAGCACGCTGATCGCGGCGCTCTCCGTGCTGCGAATATGGCCGGTGCCGCCGCAATGCGGGCACGGGATCGAGCTGGTTTCGGCGAGGCTGGGACGGAGCCGCTGGCGGCTCATCTCCATCAGGCCGAAATGGCTGATCGTGCCGACCTGGATGCGGGCGCGGTCGTTCTTCAGCGCTTCCTTGAGCCGCTTCTCGACGGCAACGTTGTTGCGCCGCTCATCCATATCGATGAAGTCGATGACGATCAGCCCGGCGAGGTCGCGCAGACGGAGCTGTCGCGCCGTCTCGTCAGCCGCTTCGAGGTTGGTGCGGAGCGCCGTCTCCTCGACGTTGCGCTCACGCGTCGCGCGGCCGGAGTTGACGTCGATCGCGACCAGCGCCTCGGTCTGATTGATGACGAGGTAGCCGCCGGACTTGAGCTGCACCGTCGGCTGCAGCATCGCGTCGAGCTGCGCGTCGACGCCGTAGCGGGCGAACAGCTTCTGCGACGGGTCGTTCCAGAGCTGCACCTTCTTTGCGTGCGCCGGCATCAGCATCCGCATGAAGTCGCGCGCGGCGCGCCAGCCATCCTCGCCGTCGACCTGGATTTCCTCGATATCGCGCGAATAGACGTCGCGGATCGCGCGCTTGATCAGCGACGCTTCCTCGTAGATTAGCGCCGGCGCGATCGAGCGCATCGTCTGCTCGCGGATGTCGTCCCAGAGGCGCATCAGGTATTCGCAGTCGCGCAGGATCTCGGGCTTCGGCCGCTGCGCGCCGGCGGTGCGGATGATGAGACCCATGCCGCGCGGCAGGTCGAGCTCGGCGGTAATTTCCTTCAGACGCCGACGGTCGGCGGCCGAGGTGATCTTGCGCGAGATGCCGCCGCCGCTCGGCGAATTCGGCATCAGCACGCTGAACCGGCCGGCGAGCGAGATGTAGGTGGTGAGCGCCGCGCCCTTGGTGCCGCGCTCTTCCTTGACAACCTGGACGAGCAGGATCTGCCGGCGCTTGATGACTTCCTGGATCTTATAGTTGCGAAGGAAGCGCGGCGGGATGCGGCGGTCGGAGACGTCGGAGCCGCCGTCGCTGCCGCCGACGGTCTCTGGCGCCGGCTGGGGCGGTTCGCCGTCATCGTCTGCGTCATTGCCAGCGGCCTCGTCGGCGCTGTCCGGCGCGACGGCGCCGATGCGAGGTTCGGTCGTTGGCGAAAATTCAGCGTTGGCCGCCTGATCGGCCGGCGCGAGATGGCCACCGTCCGTCACGTCCGGCCGCTCGTCGTGCAGGACAGGCGCGGGCTCCTCGTTCTCGTGCGGCGGAACGTCGCCGACGATGGTCATCGCCTGGATGGCGAGCGGCGCGGCGGCGACTTGGGCTTCGTCGGCGGCGGAAGGAGCCGGCGGTTCTGGCGCGGCGATTTCGGCTGACGGCGCATCGACCGGTTGCGCAGCGGCCTCCGCCGGTGGCGCGGCTGCCTCGTCGTTTGCCGGTTCCGCCGGTCCGGACGCTTCCGTCTCCGTCCAGACCGCCTCAAACGCGGACTCTTCGGATGGCAACCTCGCCGCTTCAACCGTCGTCTCGGCGTTGGCGATCCGCGGCTGTTCGGTTCCCGCTTCGGCCGCCGCCGCCGCGCGATCCTCCTCCTCCTCCTCGGCGCGGAGCTCGGCCTCCTGCGCGGCGATCAGGCGTTCGCGGTCGGCGATGGGGATCTGGTAATAGTCCGGGTGAATTTCGCCAAAGGCCAGGAACCCGTGGCGGTTGCCGCCATACTCGACGAACGCCGCCTGCAGGCTCGGCTCTACGCGAACGACCTTGGCGAGGTAGATGTTGCCTTTGAGCTGGCGTTTGGTCGAGGTCTCAACGTCGAAATCTTCGAGGCGATTACCGTCCAGAACCACCACGCGGGTTTCTTCCGCGTGAGTGGCATCGATCAACATGCGTTTGGTCATCTAGGCGTGAACTCCGGTCGGCCCGCTCGGGTCGCCATCCGACGTGTGCGCGGAGAGGGCGACGGCTGGTGCCATCAAGGCTTGGGGGAATGGGCTGACCTGAGCGGCCGGAAACGATGCGTGCGATCCGACGCGCCATGACCCCGCGCCCAATGGCACGGTCCGCGACGACGACGGATAGAGACAAGGCATGCACGGCGATCGGTTCTCTCCGACTGTCAGGCCAAAGCGTCCGTGGTCGAACGCGGCCCGGTGAAACGGCCATCGCTCCTGACTGCCCGCTCTTGGATCCGCGGATCAGGCAGGTTCCGGCGCGCATGATGCGCGGCACGGATGGCGGCGAGACGAGATCGATCACTGTCCGGCAAGAGCGCATGGCGCCTGGGCCGGCCGAGCATCCTAACAGAGATCCCGTCTGGACTGACCGCGAACGGCCACATCGCCACGACACCTATAGCATGGAGTATCTCAGATGGCGTCGCAAGCGGGCGGCCGCACGGGACATGTCGGGGCGGCGACCCGAATCGTCGACAGGCGGTAACGGCCTATATATAAACAAGTTCGTCAACCGATTGCGGGGGCGTTCGCACCCGCGCTCTGAGGAAAATCCATGCCGAAGACCGCCATCTTCGGACGCAGATTGCTGCTCGGCCACGGCGCCATCGGCACGTTTCTTGTCTCGTCCGCGGCGCTCGCCCGCGTTCAGGAACAGACGGTGTCGCGCTCGGACCCGCACGCCGACAAGGCGAATCTACCGCTCGTTATGCTCGATCCCGGCCATGGCGGGAAAGACCCGGGCGCGATCGGTTATTCGGGGACATACGAGAAGCACGTGGCCTTCGCCGCGGCCGAAGAGGTTCGGCGGCAGCTGCTGCAGGACGGCAACTGCCGTGTCGCGATGACGCGGAAGCGGGACGTGTTTATCCCGCTCGAAACTCGCGTCGCGATCGCGCAGGCGCATGGGGCGGTCGTCTTCGTCTCCATGCATGCGGACGCCCTCTCCGATCCGGACGTTCGTGGCGCCAGCGTCTATACGCTGTCCGACACCGCGTCCGACGCCCAGACCGCGGCACTGGCACGCCGCGAAAACAGCGCTGATCGATTCGCGGGGCCCGGGTTTCGCGGCGCGCCGCCCGCGGTCGCACAGATCCTCGCGAGCCTCGTTCGGCGGGAGACGCGCCGCGACTCGACCCAGTTGTCGCGCGATATTGTCCGCTCTCTCGGTGACGACGTCACGCTGCTGCCAAATCCGGGGCGACACGCCGGCTTCGTCGTGCTGCAATCGGCCGACATCCCGAGCGTCCTGGTCGAAATGGGTTTCATGTCGAACCCCACAGACGAAGCGGCGTTACGGACGACGGCGCACCGCACGGTGGTCGCCGGCGCGATCCGGCGCGCCGTTCAGCAATACTTGGCCGCCGCGAGCCGGCAGAGCGCGGCGGCTGATTAAACACCGAAAACCGCACGTCGAACGTGCTGGCGGGACGCGGACGAACATGTCAGGGAGTGGCGCATGAGCGGACCTCTGACGGCAGGCGAACGGCTGGCACCGGAGAATTCGGGCCCCGAAGGGCCGGATCGCCGACGCCGTCGCGACGAGACTCCTAAGCAGAGAAAGCGCAAGCGCAGCACGATCGCAGGACGCGTCGTCAGCGGCCTGTTCGGACTTGGCGCGGTGGTCGCGCTGGCCGGAGGGACGGTCGCTTACGTCGCGTATGAGCGGTACGCGTCGGACCTGCCGGATGTCGCCGGCCTGCGCAGCTATCAGCCGCCGGTGATGAGCCGCGTCTATGCCGACAACGAGCAACTGATCGCCGAACTTGCGACCGAGCGGCGGCTGTTCGTGCCGTTCGCGGCAATTCCGGACCTGGTAAAGAAGGCGTTCGTCTCCGCCGAGGACCAGAATTTTTGGACGCATCGCGGCGTAGATCCGCTTGCAATCGCGCGCGCCGCTGTCGGCGACCTCGCCAACTATGGGCAGGGCAGACGGCCGGCCGGCGCGTCGACGATCACGCAGCAGGTCGCGAAGAACATGCTGCTCGACAACCAGCTCTCGCTCGCCCGGAAGATCCGCGAGGCGATCCTCGCGGTCCGGATCGAGAACACGCTGAGTAAGGACCGAATTCTCGAGCTCTACCTGAATGAGATCTATCTCGGCCTCGGCTCCTACGGCGTCGCCGCCGCCGCACAGGCGTATTTCAACAAACCGCTGGATGAGCTGACGATTCCTGAGGCGGCGTTCCTCGCCGCGCTCCCGAAGGCGCCGAACAATTACAACCCGTTCCGGTTTGCCGACGCGGCGCGAGCGCGGCGGGACTGGGTGCTCGACCGGATGGCCGACACCGGCGCGATCACACTGGCCCAGGCCACCGCTGCGAAAGCAACGCCGGTGATCCCGGCGGCTTTCCGGCGGCCCGAGACCGTGCCCGGCGCCGACTGGTTCGCGGAAGAAGTGCGTCGGCATCTGATCGACAAATTCGGCGCGGACACGACAACCCAGGGCGGACTGATCGTCCGCACAAGTCTGGATCCGGCCCTCCAGGCGGCGGCCGACCGGGCGCTCCATGACGGACTGGTGGCGTACGATCGCAAGATGGGCGGCTGGCGCGGCCCGGTCGGGCACATCGACGGGGGCGCTTCCGTGCGGAACGGCTGGCCCGAGCGGCTGGGTGCCGCCGCGCGTCCGCCCGGCATGTTGTCTTCCTGGCGGTTCGGTCTGGTGCTGGAGACGACGGGCGACAGTGCGCAGGTCGGCTGGCTGGAGCCGGGCGGGACGACGGGGTCGCAGTCGCGGACCGGCACGCTGCTGCTGCGAGACCTCGGGTGGGCGCGACCGGTGCGTGACGGCAAGTCGGGCGCGGCGCCGCGCCGGATGACCGACGTAGTGAGTGTCGGTGACCTAGTGATGATCGAGCCCGCCGCTACCGCCGAGCCCACGCCGCCGCCGAAGCCGGGCGCGAAAGGCAAGGTCGAACAAGTCGCCGCGGTGCGGCCCGATCGGGTCGTGCTGCGTCAAATCCCGGTCGTCCAGGGCGCGCTCGTCTCCCTCGATCCGACGACCGGGCGGGTGCTGGCGATGGTCGGCGGCTGGAGCTTTTCGAGCAGCCAGTTCAATCGGGCGACGCAGGCGAACCGGCAGCCCGGCAGCAGCTTCAAGCCGATGGTCTATCTGACCGCGCTCGAACAGGGCGTCTCGCCCTCGCAGCGTTTCATGGACGCCCCGATCGTCGTCGACATGGGCGCCGCGGGTCAGTGGCGGCCGAACAACTATGAGATGGATTTCGGCGGCCCGACGCCGCTCCGAATTGCGCTCGAGAAATCGCTGAACCTCGTGACGATCCGGGTCGCCCAGCGGGTCGGCATGGACGCAGTGGCGCAGACGGCGACCGCGTTTCATGTTGTCGATCAGATGCCGAAGGTGCTGCCCGCGGCGCTCGGCGCGGTCGACACGACCGTACTACGGCAGGCTGGCGCGTATGCGTCGCTCGACGAGGGCGGGCGAGAGGTTTTGCCGACGCTGATCGACAGTGTGCAGGACCGCGACGGGCATGTGGTCTGGCGGGCGCCCGGCCGTCTCTGCGACGGATGCAGCGCTGCTGCCGACGCGCCGCCGACGCTGACGGATGAGCGCAAGCAGATCGCGGACCCCGACAGCGTGTTTCAGCTCGTAACCATGATGCAGGGCGTCGTGCAGCGCGGCACGGGGTTCCCAGCCGGCCGCGGGCTCAACCGTCCGATCGCGGGCAAGACCGGCACGTCGCAGGATTTCAATGACGCTTGGTTCGTCGGTTTCACCCCGGACCTCGTCACCGCCGTCTGGGTCGGCTTCGATCAACCGTCGAGCCTCGGCGACAACGAGACCGGCGGGGCCGTCGCGGCGCCGATCTGGCACGATTACATGGCCGTGGCGCTCAAGGGGCGCCCTGTCCTGAATTTCGTGCCGCCGCCTGGTGTCACGCTCGCGCAGTGGGATAGCGGCAGCGGCATGGTGACGGACGCGTTCAAGGACGGGCAGGTGCCCGGCGCGTCAGGCCCGATCGCCGGTGGCGGTGAGGCGGTGGTCGACGGGGGCGCGGGCCAGCCGGGCGCTGCGCCCGGTCACGCGACCGCCGGCGGCGTGGACAGTGCGCTTGGCGGCCTCTATTGAGCGTCCCTTCCCGCCGCGCGCGTTGACCGAGGCCTATCATGTCCGCCGAAAGCGATAGCATCCACGAACAGATCAAGCAGTCGGTCGCACTGCTGAGGAGGCATCTTTGACTGGGATGTCGCCCAAGGCCGTCTCGCCGAACTGAACGCCCGCGCTGAGGACCCGGATTTGTGGTCCGACGCCGAGGCCGCGCAAAAGGTCATGCGCGAGCGCAACACGCTCGCGGCCGCGGTCGAGGGCGTGACGCGGCTTGAGACCGATGTTGCAGACACGATCGAGCTGATCGGGCTAGCCGAGTCCGAGGGTGACGCCGGGATGGTCGCCGACGGCATGCGCTCGCTGCGGACGCTCGCCGAAGAGGCGAAGCGGCGGGAGATCGAGAGCCTGCTGTCCGGCGAAGCCGACGCCAATGACTGCTTTATGGAAATCAACGCCGGCGCGGGCGGCACCGAGGCGCAGGACTGGGCGCAAATGCTGCAGCGCATGTACACGCGCTGGGCCGAGCAGCATGGCTACAAGGTGCAGCTGATCGAAGAGAGCGAGGGCGAACAGGCTGGCGTTAAATCGGTCACGCTGCAGATCAGCGGTCCGAACGCCTATGGCTGGCTGAAGACCGAGGCCGGCGTTCACCGGCTCGTCCGCATCAGCCCGTTCGACTCGGCGGCACGCCGCCAGACGAGTTTCGCGAGCGTCTGGGTTTATCCGGTGATCGACGACACGATCGAGATCGACATCAACGAAAGCGACCTCAAGGTCGACACGTTCCGGGCGTCCGGCGCTGGTGGTCAGCACGTGAACAAGACCGAAAGCGCGATTCGCATCACGCACCTCCCGACCGGCATTGTCGTTGCATGCCAGACCGATCGCAGCCAGCATCGCAACCGGGCGACGGCGATGGGGATGCTGCGGGCACGGATGTACGAGATGGAATTGCAGAAGCGGGAAGCGGCGGCGTCGCTGGTCGAGGACGCGAAGACCGACATCGGCTGGGGCCACCAGATCCGAAGCTACGTTCTGGCGCCGTATCAGCTCGTGAAGGATCTGCGGACCGGCGTCGAGCGCGGCAATCCCGACGCTGTGCTGAATGGTGAGCTCGACGACTTCATGGCGGCATCGCTCGCGAGCCGGGTCGGCGCGACGCGGAGCGAAGCGAGCGCGAACGCACGATGATTAGGACGCACGCGAGCGCACGATGATCGAACCACATCTCTACGCGACCTTCGTGGGCGCGACCGTGCTGCTGATGCTGATCCCGGGGCCGAACCTGACGCTGATCGTCGCCAACAGCATCGCGCATGGCACGCGAGCGGGCCTGCTGACGGTGAGCGGCACGGCGTCGGCGATGGTGATCCAGCTGAGCCTTGTCGCACTCGGCATGACCGAGCTTCTCGGCAACATGGCGTACGGGTTCGAGCTGCTACGCTGGATCGGCGTGGCGTATCTGATTTACCTCGGCGTGCAACAGTGGCGAGCCCGGCCGGTCGATGTCACGGTATTCGCGCCACCCCGCGCGCCGCACCGGAAGATCTTCGCCCGCGCGATGCTCGTCTCGCTGACGAATCCGAAGACGCTGCTGTTCTTCGGCGCGTTCTTTCCGCAGTTCATCAGCACGGCACCAGGCCGCGCAATCGGCCCGCAGGTTGGCGTGCTCGCGGTGACGTTCGTGACGCTCGCCGTCGTGATCGACAGCTGCTGGGCGATGCTGGCGGCGCGGGCGCGCGGCATTATCGGGCGGCATGGGCGGCTCAAGAACCGAATCAGCGGCACGCTGCTGATCGGCGCGGGCCTCGGGCTCGCGGCGGTGCGCAACCGCTAAGCGACGCCTAGCGCAACTGGCGCGCGGCGCGGCCGTTCGCCACTGATGACGCCGCGCACCGACCCCCCGCCCCACCCTGACCATATCTTCGAGACACGGATCCCGGCGCGGCTCGACCGGCTGCCGTGGAGCCGGTTTCACACGCTTGTCGTCGGGGCGCTCGGGATCACCTGGATCCTCGACGGGCTCGAGGTAACGCTGGTCGGGTCGCTGTCGGGCGCGATCGCGGAAAGCTCCGAAATGCGCCTGTCGGCGAGCGGGATCGGCCTGTCGGCGAGCGCCTATGTCGCGGGCGCGGTCATCGGTGCGCTCGGTTTCGGCTACCTGACGGACCGGCTCGGGCGGAAGCGGCTGTTTACCGTGACCGTGCTGGTCTACTTGCTCGCGACAATCGCAACTGGCCTGGCGTGGGACGCCGCGTCATTCATCCTGTTCCGGTTCATCACCGGAACCGGCATCGGCGGCGAGTACGCAGCGGTGAACGCGACGATACAGGAGCTGATCCCTGCGCGGCGCCGGGGTTTCACCGACCTCTGCGTCAACGGCAGCTTCTGGCTTGGCGCGGCACTCGGC
Organism: uncultured Acetobacteraceae bacterium; assembly: GCA_964434035.1. GTDB lineage: Bacteria > Pseudomonadota > Alphaproteobacteria > Acetobacterales > Acetobacteraceae > CAYSTX01. The sequence goes on along the minus strand of CAYSTX010000007.1, from coordinate 21,065 downwards.
GCCGCCGGCTCGCTGGTGGTGCTCGATCCGGCGCTGATCGACCCGGAACTGGGCTGGCGGCTCGCGTTTCTGCTCGGTGGCGTGATCGGGTTTGTGGCGCTGCTGATGCGCCGGTTCATTCCGGAGAGCCCGCGCTGGCTGATGACGCACGGCCAGCCTGACGCGGCCGAGCACGTCGTCAGCGGCATCGAACAGCGGATCGAGCGTCAAACGGGTACAACGCTGCCGCCGGCATCGGGCCCCGCGCTGCACTTGCGGAGTGACATTCGCGGCTGGTTCCTGCGGGCGGTTTGGAGCCTCTTCGTCACGTATCGGCGGCGAACGGTGCTCGGCGTCGCGCTGATGAGCGCGCAGGCGTTTTGCTATAACGCGATTCTGTTCACGTATGCGCTGGTGCTCACGCGCTTTTACGACATCTCCTCGGCGCGCGTCGGGCTGTTCATCCTGCCGTTCGCGCTCGGAAACTTCGCGGGGCCGCTGCTGCTTGGCCGGCTGTTCGACAGCATCGGCCGGCGCGTGATGATCACTGCGACGTATGGGATCGCAGGCGTCCTGATGCTGATCACGGGTTGGCTGTTCGCGCACGAGTATCTGTCGGCGACGGCGCAGACGGTCGCCTGGACAGGGATCTTCTTCGTCGCGAGCGCCGCCGCGAGCGCCGCCTATCTCACGGTCGGCGAGAGCTTTCCGCTCGAGGTTCGCGCCGTCGCCATTTCGATCTTTTACGCGCTCGGCACCGGATTAGGCGGCATCTCGGGCCCGGTCCTGTTCGGCGGGCTGATCGACACTGGGTCTCGCACGGCGATCATGGGCGGCTATTGGCTGGCGGGCGGATTGATGCTGGGAGCCGCAGTCATCGAGGCGAGGCTCGGGATCGACGCCGAGCGCCGGGCGCTTGAGGACATCGCGCCACCCTTGTCGTCGGCAACCGATACTGACGGCGGCCGTTTATCCCGTATCGCCAACAGGGAGGCCGACAGCATGGATAAGGATCGGGTCAAGGGCGCCGGCAAGCAGGTCAAAGGCTCCGTCAAGGAAGCCGCCGGAAAAGTCACCGGCGACAAGAAGACCGAGGCCGAGGGCCGCGCCGACAAGGCGGAAGGCAAGGTGCAGAACACCATCGGCGGCGCGAAGGACACCGTTCGCGAGAACCTCGACAAGACCTGAGCGTGGCGTTTCGCCGTTGCGCCCGATGTACGGGGCGGCCGCGGGTGACCGGGCCGCCCCGTTCCGGCGCGTGCACTTTCCGCGGCGCGGCCCGGCTCGCATACTCTCGCGGTAACGAGGGCGAGCGCGATGGTCGGACAAGACGAGTTTCGGGAAGCGATGGCGCGCCTCGGCGCGGCGGTCACGATCGTGACGTCGGCCGGACCGGGCGGACGCGTCGGCTTCACCGCCTCGGCCGTTTGCAGCGTCACTGATACGCCGCCGACGCTGCTGGTCTGCATCAACCGTTCAAACGAGTCGCACGCCGCCTTCGCGGCCAACGGCGTCCTTTGCGTCAACACGCTGACCGCGTCGCAACAGGCGCTGTCGCCGGTGTTTGCTGGCATGACCGGCCTCGCGCCGGATGAGCGTTTCGACGAGACGAACTGGTATGTGCTCGAGACCGGCAGCCCGGTGCTGCAGGGCGCGGCCGTCGCGTTCGATTGCCGTATTACGCAGGTGATGACGGTCGGCACGCATGACGTGCTGTTCTGCGAAGTCGATGCGATCCGCACCGGATCGGTGCAGGAGGGATTGATCTATTTCGGGCGCGGCTATCACCGCGTCGTGCCGCCCGACGCTACATAGGCTCTGGCGGGAAAGAAAGGCGCGGGCCGGCGGTCCGGCCCGCGCCCGTGCCTCACATCATCTCGGCGTAGCTGCCGTTATGCCAGACGTAGAAGACGTAGTCGGACACCTTCACGTCGCCCTTGCTGTCGAATGAAATCGGGCCAAGGACCGACTGCCAGGACGGACCGGCCTTCAGTTCAGCCGCGACCTTGCGCGGGTCGGTCGACTTCGCCTTGTTCGCCGCGTCCGCCCAGATTTGCAGCGCGGCGTAGGTGTAGAGAACGTAGCCCTCGGGATCGATGTTCTTCGCCTTGAACTCCTTCACAACGGCGGCGGCCGACGGGCGCTTGCGCGGGTCGGACGGGAAGGTCATCAGCGTCCCCTCGCCGGTCGCGCCGGTGATCTGCCAGAACTCGTTCGTCACCAGCGCGTCGCCGCCGATCATGGTGACGTTCATTCCCTGCTCTTTCGCCTGACGCACGATCAAGCCGGCCTCGGCCTGGTAGCCGCCGAGGTAGATCACGTCGATGTTGGCCTGCTTGAGCCGGCTGACGAGGGCCGAGTAGTCCTTTTCGCCCGGGACGTACGGCGTGTACAGCGTCTCCTGCAGCCCGCCCTCGTTCATGTATTTCTTGGTCTCGTCGGCGAGGCCTTTGCCGTAGGCGCTGTTGTCGTGAAGGATTGCGATATGCTTGCCCTTGAAGTGCTTGGCCATGTAGGCGCCGGCGACCTTACCCTGCTGGTCGTCGCGGCCGCAGACGCGGAACGTGTTCCAGCTGCCCTTGTCGGTGAAGGCCGGGTTGGTCGAGGCCGGCGAGATCTGCAGGACGCCCTCGTCGGTGTAGACCTTGCTCGCCGGGATCGAGCTCGACGAGCAGAAATGGCCATCCACGACCTTGACGCCCTTGTTCGCGAGCTGGTTCGCGGTTGAAACGGCCTGCTTCGGGTCGCAGGCATCGTCACCGAAGTCGAGCACGAGCTTCTGCCCGAGCACGCCGCCATGGGCGTTGATGTCTTCGACCGCCTGCTCGCCGCCTGCCTTCATCTGCGCACCGAAGGTTGCATTCGAGCCGGTGAGCGGGCCGGCGACGGCGACGTGGATGTCGGCGCGGGCGGTGGTGACGCCGGCGGAGGCCGCCAAGGCGAGGGCGGCAGCCCCGGTCAGTAGGAGATGTTTGAACATGAAGCCTGTTCCCCTCGTTTGATTGGCCGCGCCACGGTCGGCGGGCGAAACGGAGAATGCCACGGAACGGTCTCTTGAGAAGTGGCGCGCAATGCGCCAACGGCAGTTATGAAACCATTTGCCCACTGTTTCGCGGCCGGCGCGGCCCTGTTCGCCGCCACCATTGCCCTCCCGGCACCGGCTAAGGCCGACCCGCCCTCCCCCGTCGCCGCCGCACACGCCGCCGTCGTCCTGTTCGGTCAGGCCTGTGCCGCGAACCTAGGCCGGCCGCAGGCGGCGGAGACGGCGATCAAGGCGGCCGGGTTCGGTATCGCGCCGAAGCCGGTCTCGGAGCGGCTGCTGAACGGCAAGCCGGGCCAGGTCTGGGTCCCGCCGGAGGCGGATGGCCGCGTGACCGTGCTGGTACAGCCGAACGCGACGGCGTGTCAGGTTTATACCGGCTGGGGCACGATCCCGGCGCTACAGGCGAACTTCCGGGAACTGGTCGAAAGCGCCGGCGGCAGCGGGCTCAAGGTCCAGAGGGAGCAGGACGGCGACATCGAAACCGGCGGCTTACATCTGCATCTGATCCAGTACCGCCTATCGCTGATCGGCCCCCGGACCAAGCAGCTCGACCGGGTGCTTACGCTGACGACGAACGCCGCGCCCAATGCGCTCGTGGTCGGCGCGATGACGGCGATCCTGGCCGCCGACGCGCCCCCGGGCGGGGCGACCGCCGCCCGCTAACCGGCCTAACGGCCTAAAGGCGGAAACGCCGCGCGACCGCGTCCATGAACGCGCGTCCAGCGGCGCCGATTGACGCCGGTTCCGTGTGGGTGGTTACGGGCGCCGCCTGATTGGCCGATGCCGCCACGGACGCCGGAAACTGAGGCGCGTCCTTGACCAGCGTGCGACCCCGTTCGAAGATGGCGAGGCTGTCATAGAAATGCATCGACTGCGTGGTCCGCGTGAACTCGGTCGGTTCCAAGGCGCCGCGCGTCCAATCGGCGTTCAGCTCGTCGAGGAGCGTCTTGCACAGTTCGATGAACGATCCGGGACGGTGTAGCCCACCGCCAAATTCGTCCCAGTAGGCGGTGTGAAGATCCTCGACGGCATAAATTCCGTCCGGCGCCGTGCGCTTGTACAGATGCGAAAAGGTCGTGACGACGTGGTCCATCTTGTGGCTCCCATCGTCGAGCACGATTTCGGGTGTCCCGAACTCATCGAGCACGGCATCGAGAAATGCGACGTCTGACTGGTCGCCGATCCGCACTTCGATCTGATCCTCGACAAACGCCCTGCATTCCTCGCGAACATCAAGGCCGATGATACGGGCGTGCGGACCGAAATATCGCTTCCACATCTGCAGCGAACCGCCCTCGCCGCAGCCGATCTCAACGAACGTCATGGGACGGTTCACGTACCGGGCGAAATGCTTTTCGTACGCCGGAAAGTAGTGCTTCCACTTATGGACGACCCTGCCTTCGTGACGCAGGAACTCGGACCAAAGGTTCATCGGCAATACTGGTCTTTCAATGCGCGCCTTCGAGATAGGCCGCCCGGATTTCCGGCCGGGCCAGCAGTTCGGCACCGGAGCCGGCCATGGTGATGCTGCCGTTTACCAGCACATAACCGCGGTGTGCGAGGCGGAGCGCCTGGTAGGCGTTCTGTTCGACGAGCAGCACCGTGAGGCCGGTCTGCCGGTTGAGCTCGCGGATGGCGTTGAAGATCGACCGGACGATGAGCGGCGCCAGACCGAGGCTCGGCTCATCGAGCAGGAGCAGCCGCGGCCGGCCCATCAGCGCGCGCCCGATCGCGAGCATCTGCTGCTCCCCGCCCGACAGCGTGCCGCCGCGCTGCACCGCCCGCTCTTTCAGACGCGGGAACATCGTGAAAACCTGCTCGAGCAGCCGGTCGAACTCGGCCTTGGAGAGATCGCCGGCGCCCATCTGCAGGTTCTCGAAGACGGACATGCGCGGGAACACCCGCCGCCCCTCGGGCGCCTGCGCGATGCGGCGGCGCATGATCACGTGCGTCGGCAGGTGCGTGATCTCGGCGCCGTCGTAGATGATTTGGCCGTCGCGCGCCCGCGGATTGCCGCAGACCGTCATCATCAGCGTCGATTTGCCGGCGCCGTTCGCGCCGATAAGGGTCACGATTTCGCCCGGATAAACCTCGAGATCGACGCCCTTCAGCGCCTGGATCGCGCCGTAATAGGCGGTGACGCCGGTCAGGCGCAGCAGCGGCGACGCGCCTTGGCTCATCAGGCGACTTCCGCCGCATCGGACGGCACCTCGTCCTCATCGCCCTCGCCGAGATAGGCAGCGATGACAGCGGGGTCGGCGCGTACCACGGAGGGCGCCCCGTCGCTGATCTTCTTGCCGTGGTCGAGCACGACGATGTGGTCGGAGATGCGCATGACGACGCCCATGTCGTGCTCGATCAGCAGGAGCGAGCAGCCGCCGTCGCGGATCTTTAGCAGAAGGTCGTTCAGCGACTCGCTCTCGCGCGGATTGAGGCCTGCCGCCGGCTCGTCGAGGCAGAGCAGCACCGGTTCGATGCACATGGCGCGCGCGACCTCCAGCCGGCGCTGTTCGCCGTAAGGGAGGGCGCCGGCGGGCGAATCGGCGCGGGGCGTCAGGCCGGTGAGATCGAGCCAATGCCGCGCGCGGTCGATCGCGGCACGTTCGGCCGCCCGGTAGCCGCCGACGCCGAGGAGCGCGAGCACGCCGAGCCCGGTCGCCGCCATCAGCCGGTTGTGCTGTGCGACGAGCAGGTTCTCGAGCACGGTCATGCCGGCGAACAGCCGGACGTTCTGGAACGTGCGCGCGACTTTGGCGCGGGCGGCGATGCGGTGCCCCGGCAGGCGCTCAAGCGCGTGGCGCGTGCCGTTAGGCAGCGTCAGCGCAATGGTGCCGCTCGTTGGGCGGTAGAAACCGGTGATGCAGTTGAACACCGTGGTCTTGCCGGCGCCGTTCGGGCCGATGACCGCGGTGATGTCGCCGGCGCGCGCGGTGAAGCTCAGATTGTCGACGGCGCGGAGACCGCCAAAGCGCATCGTGAGCCCGTCGACCGCGAGCAGCGGCGCGGCGCCGGCGTGCGGGAGGATTTCAGCCACGGCCCTGCGCCACCAGTTCGGCCGCGATTTCTCGCCGCTCCCCCAACGCCACAGTTGGCGTCCGGCCGGAGATCAGCCCGCGAGGGCGCAGCACCATGACGGTGACGAGGGCGAGGCCGAAGATCAGCATCCGGTAATCCTGCAACTCGCGGAACAGCTCGCTGCCGCCGATCATCGCGAGGGCCGCGAGTGCCACGCCGAGCTGGCTGCCGAGACCGCCGAGCACGACGATCGCGAGCACGGTCGCGGATTCGATGAAGGTGAAACTTTCCGGGCTGATGAACGCCTGCCGCGTCGCGAAGAACGCGCCCGCGAAACCGCCGAACATCGCGCCGATCGCGAACGCCGTGAGTTTCGTGATCGTGACGTTGATACCGAGCGAGCGGCACGCGACCTCATCCTCGCGCAGCGCCTCCCACGCCCGGCCGAGCGGCATGCGGCGGAGGCGCAGCGTCACCCAGTTGGTCAGCAAGGCCAGCACGAAGATCACGTAGTAGAGGTAGACCACGCGCTGCGTCACGCTCGGCTCGAGACCGAAGAAGCCGGCAAAGGTGCCAGGCCCGTTATCGTTGACGAATTGCAGCCCGAACAGCGTCGGGCGCGGGATGTCCGAGATGCCGTTCGGCCCGTTCGTCAGCGACACCCAGTTGGTGATGACGACGCGGATGATTTCCCCGAACGCCAGCGTCACGATCGCGAGGTAGTCGCCGCGCAACCGCAGAACCGGGAAGCCGAGCATGATCCCCCAAAGGGCCGCGAGGATCCCGGCGAGCGGCAGGCAAGTCCAGAATCCGAGTCCGAACGTCGTCGACAGCAGCGCGTACGAGTATGCGCCCACCGCATAGAACGCGACGTACCCGAGGTCGAGGAGGCCGGCGAGGCCGACCACGATGTTGAGGCCCCAGCCGAGCATCACGTAGGTCAGCACCAGAATGCCGATGTCGATCCAGTAGCGATTGCCGGCGAGCGGCATCAGCACCGCGAAGGCCAGCAGCACCGGCGCGATGTAGCGGCCGGCATGGGTCAGCCACTCGGCGAATGCGCGGTTGGAGCGACGGGCGGCGGCGCGCGACTGACCCCGCCACGCGGCGACGAGGAGCCGGCCGACGAAGACAAGGCCGACCACGATCGCGACCGCACGAGGTCGGCCGACGAGAACAAGGCCCGTGTCGCTTGGCGACGTGACAAGCCCGACCATCGGGCCGAACAGGCCGAGCGCCACCAGCGCCGACAGCCCCGCATCCCGCAAAGCCCCGCCGGCGGCCGAAGGACGCGTCAGCGCGGCGGCCATGTCAGACCTTCTCCACGTCGGCGCGGCCGAGGATGCCCGTCGGCATGAAGATCAGCGCGATGATGAGGATCGAGAATGCGGCGACGTCCTTATACTGGACGCTGAAATAGGCCGACCAGAACGTCTCGATCAGCCCGATCAGCAGCCCGCCGAGCACGGCGCCGGGCAGCGAGCCGATGCCGCCGAGAACGGCCGCCGTGAACGCCTTCACCCCGGCGACGAAGCCGATGAAGAAGTCGATGACGCCGTAATAGAGCAGGAACATCAGCCCCGCGACAGCGGCGAGCGCCGCGCCGATCACGAAGGTCAGGCTGATCGTCCGGTCGGTGTCGATACCGAGCAGGCCAGCCATCCGCAGATCCTGCTCACAGGCGCGCATGGAGCGGCCGAGCGGCGTGCGGGTGACGAGGTAGGTGAAGCCGGTCAGTACGATCAGCGTTGTGATGACGATCGCGATCTGCATCCAGGACAGCTCGACCGTGAAGCCTTGGACTTGCATCAAATCGACGCCGCCCGGAATAAGCGGCGCCATCGGCTTCACGCGCGCGCCCTGGCTCACTTGCGCAAAGTTCTGCAGGGCGATCGACATGCCGATGGCGCTGATGAGCGGGGCGAGGCGGAACGAGCCGCGCAGCGGGCGATAGGCCACGCGCTCGATCGTCCAGCCATAGAGGGCGGCGATGGCGGCGGCGAAGATCAGCGTCAGTGCCAGTGCGATCGGCACGGAGGTGATGCCGAATGCCGACAAACCGAGCAGCGCGATGAGGGACAGGAAGGCCCCGATCATGAAAACGTCGCCGTGGGCGAAGTTGATCATGCCGATAATGCCGTAAACCATGGTGTAACCGACGGCGATCAGGCCGTAGATCATGCCGAGCGTGACGCCGTTCACGAGCTGCTGCAGTGCGTAGGCCAATCGGCGTCTCCGTCCCTTCGTCCCCGGGTCTCAGGATTCGGAACCCGGCCGTAGCTTGAGACGAACACGCTCTGGGCCAACCCGCAAGCATGTCTGATGCGCGCGGGCTTGCGCCCGAGGTGGGGGGTGCGGTAGGCCACCCCCCGCGGGTGCATAGCTCAGTTGGTAGAGCAGCTGACTCTTAATCAGCGGGTCGTAGGTTCGAATCCTACTGCACCCACCAGTTTTCAATATGAGCGTGATGGCAGCCAAGGCGGGCGCAAAGATTTTCCGCAAGGTGTCCGAGCCGTCACCGGGCCGTAGTGCGCCGGGCGAATCCCCCGCACTCGCTGGCGAGTTCCGGTGAGAAAGCGTCGACACCGCCGCCTCAAACGTCACGGTCTCCGTTCAACCGGGTTTTTCGCCACCATCGCTGCCAGTCGTCCCGGACTTTTGCATCAGCTAAGCCACTGATCGGATTGGGGTCGTGAAGCGGTGCGAAAGTCTTGAATTCGGCTCCCGTCCCTGTCGCGCGGCATTGGATGGCTCGTCGATCACCGATTCGCGTCCGGCCTAATTACCCCTGCATTATGGCGCCGCCTCCACTGGCGAATGAGATCACACATGGTTGCGGCACCCTGGTCGGCCTTGATCGTCTTCGCGCTGCTTTGCGTAAGCGCCGGCCTCGCCCGTTTTGTCCGCCCACGGCTTCCGGAACACCACAGGGCGCACGAGACCGTCGAGGCAATGCAGCTCATGATCGGGATGCTAGTGACATTCACGGCACTGGTACTCGGTCTACTGACCGCTTCCGTGAAGACGGCCTATGATAATGCCGGCCAGCATCTCCAAGAATATGCGCTCCAGCTCAAACAGCTCGATCAGTGTATGCGCAACTATGGCCCAGGCACCGAGGCGGCGCGGTCCATCCTCATCGACTACACCGGGACACTAATCGCGAGTACTTGGACGTTCGAGGCGCCGCCTGCGATGACACACCGACCGGACATAACCGGCATTGCTCGCGTCGGGCCAAATCAAACCTTGGGCAGCGAACTGAATCAAGTTTATCTGGCGCTGCGGCACCTGGAGCCCGTCAATTCCTTTCAAATCGGCGTACGCGACGACTGCCTCGCAACCTTTGGTGATGTGATGTCCACGCGCCGGGCTGCCATTGAGGATGATCGCTCGCCGATCTCAGGGCCTTTCTTTTTTATCCTTGTGTTCTGGCTCATGGTGATCTTCGTGTCGATTGGACTGGCAGCGCCGCGCAATGCCTTATCGCTAGTTGGGATTGTCCTTGGAGCGATCTCGTTAAGCTTGGCAATTTATGTCATAGTCGGCCTCAGCCATCCATACTTCGTTGCATTCTCGAGCTCGCATATGCGGGCCACGCTTGCCGCTATGACGGCACCCGGCTCTTGACGCACCCCGCGGCGTGGCGATCGCTTCTATGATTGCAACTCTGGCGTGTCAGTTGGCAGCCGAAATTCGAATTTGGCGCCCCGCGGAGTATTGGGCGCCGCCCAAATCTGCCCACCATGGGCCTTGATGATTCGTCGAGTGATCGCGAGCCCCATTCCCATGCCATCCGGTTTGGTCGTGTAGAAGGCGTCGAACAGGCGTTCGAGCGCCGTCTTGTCCAACCCCGGCCCAGAATCGCGCACCGTGACCCGCACAGCATCCGTCCCATCCATCGCCGAGGTGACCACTAACTCTCGATGCGGCTGACCCGTCTGCCTCATGGCGTCGATGGCATTCATCATCAGGTTCAGGATCACCTGTTGCAGTTGGACCCGATCCCCCATGATCGGAGACAGATCGCTTGAGAGTTCGGTCCGGAGCAAGACGCCGTTGCGCTGCATCTCGACGCTGATCAACGTGACGACCTCTCTGATGACATCGTTGATGCTCAACCGATCCGTTTTCGACGGAGACTTCGTGACCATGGCGCGTATCCGGCCGATGACTTCGCCGGCCCGGCTGCCGTCCTTGACGATGCGTCCAACGCATCCACGCGCCTCCTCGAGATTTGGCGGGTCTTTGGCGAGCCAGCGCAGACACGCATTGCCACTGGTTACCACCGCGGTCAGCGGCTGGCTCACCTCATGCGCAATCGTGGCGGCGAGTTCGCCCAAGGTGGTTAGGCGGTCGACGCGCGTGAGTTCTGCCTGAGCCTGCTCAAGCTCGCTTCGTGCTCGCTGTGTCTGAAGGGTTATGAATGTCGTTACGCCGATCGCCCCGATACCAAAAATGCGGTTGCTGATACCTGCGTATTCCCAGGGGTCACCCGGCGACACCAAAAAGCCCAGGATCGACAGGGCGGTGGTTCCCAAGCCCGCCATGAGGATGCCGCGCGGATCGCAAAAGCGGGCGGACAGCAAAACAACGGCAACGTAGAGAACGCCAGCGTCGATCGCGGCGCCAGTGAGAACGTCAAGGACGAAGATGCCGACCGCCAACGCACCGGTCGCCATTGGCAGCACGTAAGACGTGAAAAAGGCGCGTGAGAGCGGCCTAACTCTCATTGTTATTTCTCGATCGTCCCGCCTCGACTTGGCAACCGAATATGGATCTTTTCGATGCGGTTGAGCCTCAACTCAATTCGGGTCCGCCCACGTTCTGGACGGACGAAGCCTGCGCTCGATGGTGGACAGAAACAAGAACGGGGTCTGACGGCGACATGTGGCAAGCATCGCCGTCACGTCGCCGCTTTCCCGTCAGTCGCGGTCGAGAATCACCTTCGTTCCGTGTGGCCCGTCTAGTATCCCCGCACAACGTCAAACCGGTTCGCCATCGGCCGCCCGGCGCGGCTGTCGGCGAGGTTGCTAAAGAAAATATCGAGACTGTTGGCGTTATAGGTTTCCGGGTCGTCGGCCGAGGTGTGTGGGGAGACGATGAGGTCGCGGGTCGTCCAGATCCGGCTGCCGGGCGGCGGCGGCTCCGGGTCGAAGACGTCGAGCACGGCGCCGCGAAGCCGGCCCGCATCGAGCGCGTCGCACAGCGCTGCCTCCTCGATCAACGGGCCGCGGCCGATGTTGATCACGCCCGCCTCCGTCCCGAGCAGGCCGATCCGCCGCGCGTTCAGCAGGCCCCGCGTCGCCGCCGTCAGCGGACATGCGAGCAGCAGCACGTCCGTCTCCGGTAGGAGCGCGTCGAGGCCGTCGAGGCCGACCACGACGTCACAGAGCGGATGCGGCGCCGGGTTGGCGCGGACGCCGGCGATGCGCATGCCGAGGGGGCGGAGCCGCTGCGCCGCCGCCTCGCCCAAGGTGCCGAGGCCGACGATCGTTATTCGCCGCCCGGCCGCGACCGTGCCCCAGCGCTTCTCCCACACGCCCGCGCGTTGCGCGGTGACGAATTGCGGGACGCGGTTGATCAGCATCAGCGTCGCCATCAGCGCGAACTCGCCTGCCTTATCGGCATGGGTCCCGCGGTTGTTGAGCAGCACGCAGCCGTCCGGCAGCCAGTCGTACGGCGCCAACCCTTCGAGACCGGCCGAGGTGGCGAAGATGACGCCGAGGCGGGGCGCCGGCACGGGCAACCCTCCGAAAAGCGCGGCCTTGGCGGTGATCAGTACTTCGGCATCGCGCAGCCCGTCCGCGAGCGCCGCCTTCGTGTCCCCGATGCTGACCACATATCGCGCCGGGTCCTCGCCTGCGCGGGCGAGTGCCGCGTCCCAGTCGGCGTGGGTGATGGCGATCTGGTCGTCTTCCTCGTTTTGAATGTGCACGCGCATCGAATGGTCCTTTCAGCGGGGCGGAGATGACGGGAGGCGTGGGCCGGCGAGGCGGTGAAGCAGAATCGCGGCGGCCTGGGCAACGTTGAGGCTCTGGACCGCGCCCGATCCCTCGATCCGCACGGCGCGCCGGCACGCGGCCCGCACGGGTTGGGAGACGCCGCGTTCCTCGTTCCCGAGCACGAGCGCAATCGGGCGGTCCTGCGGCAGCGCCTCGACCGGCGCGGCATCAGGCGCGAGGGTCGCCGCGACGGTACGGCGGTGCGGTGTCATGGCGACCAGCGCCGCCGGCAGGTCTCGGCTGCGGTACAGATCGAGATATTCGAACCCGCCCTCGGCGACGCGATAGGCGGCGTTCGACGGCATGGCGTTGCCGGCGCCCTCGCCCAGCAGCAGGGCGCGAACGCCAAAAAACGCGGCCGAGCGCACGATGGCACCGAGATTGTGCGGGTTGCCGATGCCGTCGAGCACGAGCAGCACCGGCCCGGGCGGGTGCGGCACGTCGAAGCGCCAGATGGGAACCGCCCGTGGCTTCGCAACGACGGCGATTCCGCCATGGTGCGCAGTGCCGGCGATCGTTTCGAGCGCGTCCGGCTCGACCAGCCGGTACGGGCGGTGGGCGCGGGCGAACAGGGATGCGAACGGACCCGCATCGACCTTTCGCGCATCGGTATAGAACAGGCGGAGCGCGTCGTTGGGCCGGCGCTCCATCAGCGCCGCGACGGCATTCAGCCCACAAATGACGTCCGGCTCCGCGCTCATGCGCGTGAGCGCTTAGCAGCGGCCGCCCGATTGTCACAGCCCCGCCGGCCGCCCGGGCTGGCACGAACGTTGCAGCCACCGCCCCGAACGTGGCCACACGCCGCCCATGGGGGAGAAGCTGCCCGTGTTTCAATCCGTACTGATCGCCAATCGTGGCGCGATCGCCTGCCGAGTGATCCGAACGCTCGACCGGATGGGCGTCAATTCGGTCGCCGTGTTCTCGGACGCGGATGCGGATGCGCTTCACGTGCGGATGGCGACGCAGGCGGTGCGGATCGGGCCGCCGGCGGCGGCGGAAAGCTACCTCAACGTCAACGCGATCCTGGACGCGGCGGCGGCGACGGGCGCCGAGGCAATCCATCCCGGCTATGGCTTTCTCAGCGAGAACGCGGCGTTCGCCGAGGCGTGTGAGGCGCGCGGCATCCCCTTCATCGGGCCGACTCCGGACCAGATCCGCCGCTTCGGCCTGAAGCACGAGGCGCGCGCGCTGGCTGCCGAGGCCGGAGTGCCGCTGCTGGGCGGCAGCGGGCTGCTCGAATCGATCGGGGAAGCGCGCGCGGCGGCTTCTTCGCTCGGGTATCCGGTGATGCTGAAAAGCACGGCGGGTGGCGGCGGGATCGGGCTTCGCGTCTGTCCGGACGAGGCGACGCTGATCGCCGAGTTCGACCGGGTGCGCTCGCTCGGGCAGAGCTTCTTCGCCGAGGGCGGCGTGTTCCTCGAGCGCTACATTCCACGCGCGCGCCACGTCGAGGTGCAGATTTTCGGGGACGGTCAAGGGACGGTCGCCGCACTCGGTGAGCGTGATTGTTCGATCCAGCGGCGCAACCAGAAAGTCGTCGAAGAAGCGCCCGCGCCGGGCGTAACGCAGGCGACGCGGACCGCGCTGCATGACGCGGCGCGGCTGCTTGGTCAGTCGGTCGGGTACCGCTCGGCCGGCACGGTCGAGTTCATTTTCGACAGCGAAACGGGCGCGTTCGCGTTCCTGGAGGTCAACACGCGGCTGCAGGTCGAGCATGGCGTGACCGAAGCCGTGCTGGGCATCGACCTCGTCGAGTGGATGGTGCGAACCGCCGCCGGCGACCCGCCGCCGCTCGGCGGCTTCACGCCCGCCCCGCCGCCGAACGGCCACGCGATCCAGATGCGCGTCTATGCGGAAGATCCGGGCGACGGTTTCAAGCCGGGCACCGGGATTCTGACCGAGGTGCGGCTGCCGGACCGCGTGCGCGCCGATGGCTGGGTTGAGACGGGGACGGAGGTGTCGCCCTATTACGACCCGGTACTCGTGAAACTGATTGTGCACGGGGCGGACCGCGACGCGGCGGTCGCGGCGATGCGGACGGCGCTGGACGGCACGCGGCTCGCCGGCATTTCGACCAACCTGAGTTACCTGCGGACGATCGCGGAGACGCCGGGTTTCACCGCCGGGATCCCGACGACGCGGTTCCTCGACGGGCTGCCGTTCACGCCGAACGTGGTTCGCGTGCTGGAGCCGGGGACCTACACGACCGTGCAGGACTATCCTGGCCGCGTCGGCTATTGGCGCGTCGGTGTGCCGCCATCGGGGCCGATGGATACGCTCGCATTTCGCCTCGCCAACCGGATTGCCGGTAACACGCCGGACGCGGCGGCGCTGGAGGTCACGCTGATCGGCCCGGTCCTGCGGTTCGAGACGGACATGACAGTCGCGCTGACCGGCGCCGACATGCGGGCGACGGTCGATGGAACACCGATCCCGCGCTGGGCGCCCGTCGCGGTGCGGGCGGGGTCCGTGTTGCGGATGGAGGCGTCAACCGGGCCGGGGGCGCGCGCCTATGTTGCGTTCCGCGGCGGGATCGACGTGCCCATCTATCTCGGCAGCCGCGCGACCTTCGCGCTCGGGCAGTTCGGCGGTCAGGGAGGACGGCCGTTGCGGCCGGGCGACTTGCTGGAGATCGGCGCGATCAATGACGCCGCGCCCGTGCCCGCTCCCCTGCCCGCCGACCTTGTTCCCGCGTACGGCCATGAGTGGGAGGTCGGCGTGCTGTACGGCCCGCATGGCGCGCCCGATTTCTTCACCGACGACGCGATTGAGATGTTCTTCGGCACGGCGTGGGAGGTGCATTACAACTCGAACCGGCTCGGCATGCGGCTGATCGGGCCAAAGCCGACCTGGGCGCGGCGGGATGGCGGTGAGGCGGGGCTGCATCCCTCAAATATCCACGACTGCGAATACGCGGTCGGCAGTGTGAACTTCACGGGCGACATGCCCATCGTTCTGACCTGCGACGGGCCGAGCCTCGGCGGCTTCGTCTGCCCCGCGACGATTATCACGAGTGAGCTGTGGAAGATCGGGCAGGCGAAGCCCGGCGACCGCATCCGGTTCCGCCGCACCGACTTCACCGACGCGCTGGCGCGCGAGCGGGCGCAGGATGCGATGATCGCATCGCTGTCGGCACCGCCCGCCCCTGCGCCAGCGACACCGCACGCCCCGACCGGGCCGATTCTGCACACGATCCCGGAAGCCGGCGATCAGGTGGCGGTCGCCTATCGGCAGGCGGGCGACAAATACATCCTGATCGAATACGGGCCGAACGTGCTCGATCTGCGCTTCCGGTTCCGCGTGCACGCGCTTACGGAATTCCTGAACGCGAACCCTGTTCCCGGGATCATCGAGCTGTCGCCCGGCGTGCGGTCTTTGCAGGTCAATTACGACAGCCGGATCATCACGCAAGGCGCGCTGATGGACGCGCTGCTCGCGGCGGAGCGGGCGCTGCCGCCGATCGGCGCGATGCGGGTGCCGACGCGTATCGTACGGCTGCCGATGGCGTTCGAGGACGAGGCGATAGTCGCCGCCGTTGCGAAGTATCGGCAATCGGTGCGCGACACCGCGCCATGGCTGCCGCGCAATGCCGAGTTCATCCGCCGGATCAACGGGCTCGATAGCGTCGAGGAGGTGCGGGATATCATCTTCTCGGCGAGCTACATGGTGCTCGGCCTCGGCGATGTTTATCTCGGCGCGCCGTGTGCAGTACCGGTCGATCCGCGCCACCGACTGGTCACGTCCAAATATAATCCGGCCCGCACCTTCACGCCGGAGGGCGCGGTCGGCATCGGCGGTGTTTACATGTGCATCTATGGCATGGAGAGCCCGGGCGGCTATCAGCTCGTCGGCCGGACCTTGCCGATCTGGAACAGATTCGTTCGCAACTCGGATTTCGCCGACGGGCTGCCCTGGCTGCTGCGTTTCTTCGATCAGGTGCGGTTCTATCCGGTGACGGAGGCGGAGCTGACGGAGGAACGAGAGGCGTTCCGGCAGGGGCGTGCGCGGCTCGAAATCACGGAGGAGATTTTCGATCTCGGCGAGCATCTTCGCTTCCTCGACGCGATCGGGCCGGACCTCGCACAGTTCCGCGCCAAGCAGAAGTCGGCGTTCGATGCCGAGGTGGCCCGCTGGCACGCCGAGCCGGAATGGGTCGCCACGAACGGCGCAAGCGAGGGCGCGGGCGACGGCGAGGCGGTCGCGGTCCGGCCGGATGAGCGTGCCGTCTGTTCGACCATTGCGGGCAATGTCTGGAAGATGCTGGTCGAGCCCGGGCAGGACGTGACGGCGGGCGAGACGGTCGCGGTGATCGAGGCGATGAAGATGGAATTCGCCGTCGCCGCACCCGAGGCCGGGCGCATCGCGCGCGTCGCCTGTCAGCAAGGGACGCTGGTGCAGTCCGGGCAGGTTCTGGCGGTGATGGCGCCGGCATGAGACGATGGCGGGATGCAGCCCATCCCGCGTTTGTTCGAGGACGCGCGCTTTGTCGTGCTCAATAAGCCGGCGGGGTTGCCGGTGCATCCGGGACCGCGCGGCGGGCCGAGCATTGAGGATTGCTTCGGGACACTGTCGCGGCGGAAAGACGGACCGTGGCTCGCCCATCGGCTCGATGCCGATACGGCCGGGTGCCTCGTTGTCGCCCTGCGTCGCGCGGCGCTGATCGCGGCGCAGGCAGCGTTTGCCGAGGGACGTGCGGAGAAGACGTATTGGGCGATCGTCAGCGGCGTGCCCGCGGCGTCAGGCGGACGGATCGACGCGCCGCTCCTGAAACAGAACACGAAGGCCGGCTGGCGCATGGTGACCGACGCGCGCGGGCAGCGTGCCGTCACAAATTGGACCGTGCTGGGTGCGGCCGATGGCATCGCCTGGCTCGCGTTGCATCCGCGCACGGGGCGGACGCATCAGGTGCGGGCGCATTGCGCGTCGATCGGCCACCCGATCATCGGCGACGCGGTCTATGGCGCGGGTGGCGGGCCGCTGCAGTTGCTTGCGCGTGCAATCGCGCTGCCGCTCGACCCGCCGGTGGCGGCGACCGCGCCGCCGCCCGCGCATATGCTGGACGCGCTGCGGCGTTGCGGTTTCAGCCCAGCATGAACCAGAGGCGAAAGATGAGCGTTTCCGTCGGCGTCTGACGGCGGAGACCACGATGGAAGAGTGCGACCAGCCGGTTGCGGCGCGGGCCGGCGAGCGCGCGCGAGAATGCTGCAACATCGGCGCGCGCCTCGGGCGTCAGGTGATCGGCGACGGCGGACAGCGCGTCGAGATGCGCGCGAAAGATGCGCATGAAAGCGCCCGGGCCGCGACGCGCGGCGGCAAGTGCCCGAATGATGCGCGAGGACGGCGCGCCGATCACGTTCGCCGCGTGCTGCCGGTAGAGAACAACCGGTTCCGGGTCCGCGATGATCCGTCCGCCGGCAGCGGCGACGAGGAGATAACTCCACCAATCGTGCACCGTCTCGGGCGGCGCGCTGTTGGCGACGAGGGCGGCCGCGGCGCGGTTCATCACGACGGTGCAGCCGGTCGCAAGGTTCTGGGTGAGTGCGGTCGGAAATCCGGGTGGGACGCGCACCGGCGCAGATGTGGCGATCGGGCGGAGCGCGCCGTCCACCAGGGTCTGACGCGCGAAGTATAGTGTCGGCACCTGGGAATCGCCAATCGCGGCGACCGCGCGCGACAGTTTCTGCGGCAACCAGACATCGTCCTGATCGGCGAAGGCGAAGAGGTCGGAGGCCGGGTCGGCGACGGCGGTGCGGAGGAGCGTGAGGAAACTGTCAAGCACGCCGCGTCGCGTGCCGGTGTCGGCGAGCGTCCGCACGTCGTCGCGACCCACACTCCACCGCGCCATAACCGCGGGCGTCTCGTCGATCGAGCCGTCATCGCGCCAAAACAGAAGCCACGCGCGGTAATCCTGCGCGTCGAAACTGGCGAGTTGTTCGGGCAGGAACCGCGCGCCGTCGTACGTGGACAGCAGGATCGCGACGCGGGGTGGGCTATCCGGCAGCGAGGATCGCATCGACGGTGCGCGCGAGGCTAGGTCGCCAGTCCGGCAGGCGAAGGCCGTCGGCGGCGGCAGCGAGTTTGGCGCAGTCAAGCCGGCTGTCGGCAGGGCGGCGGGCCGGGGTTGGCCAATCCTCGGTCCGGATGGCCGCGATCTCGGGCGGCGTTTCGCCCCTCTTTGCGGCGGCGTGGCCGATCGCGGCGGAGGCGAGGCCATGCCACGTCGTGTCCCCCGATCCGGCCGCGTGATAAATGCCGCCCGGGATCAGCGCGGGGCGCGCCGCCAGCGTCAGGATCGCGTCGGCAAGATCGCCGGCGTTGGTCGGGCAGCCGCGCTGATCGGCAACGACGCGGAGCGCGACACCGCGCGCGGCGGCATTCAGCATCGTGCGGACGAAATTTTTGCCGGTCGCCGCGTACACCCACGACGTGCGCAGCACGACTGCCGACGGCAATGCCTCAAGTACGGCGTGCTCACCCGCGAGCTTCGTCGCGCCGTAGACACCGGTCGGGTTGGTCTTGTCGGTCTCGACATAGGGCGCGCCCTTGTCGCCGTCGAAGACGTAGTCGGTCGAGACGTGGATGAAACCAACCCCCGTATCGGCGCAGAGGCGCGCGAGCAGCGCCGGGCCGTCGCGGTTCGCACGCATCGCCGCCTCTGGCTCCGTTTCGGCGCGATCGACGGCGGTATAGGCGGCGGCGTTGATGACGAGGCTCGGCGCGGCGGCGTCGAAGACGTAGCGGATCGTATCAGGGTGGTCGAAATCCGCATCCGGACGCCCGACGCGCCGTGCCGCCATCCCGCGCGCGGCGGCGGCGGCCTCGAGCGACGAGGCAAGCTGTCCGCCCGCACTGCCGATAATCAGGATCATCGCTCGAACCAAGCCTCACATTCGGCGAGGCGCGGCAGGACGCGATCCTTGTCCGACAGCACCGCCTGATCCGGAGCTACGGGCCAGGGGAGCGCGAGATCGGGGTCGTTCCAGATCACGCCGCGCTCCGCCGCGCGGTCGTATGGGCCGGTGACTTTGTAAATCACTTCGGTATTCGGCTCGAGCGTGCAGAAACCGTGCAGGAAGCCGCCGGGTATCCAGAGCTGCTGCCAGTTCTCGACCGACAGCGTGACGCCGACATGCTGCTTGTATGTCGGCGAGCCGCGACGGAGATCTACCGCGACGTCCCAGATCGCGCCGCGCACGACGCGGACCAGCTTGCCCTGCACGCTCGGCGCGATCTGGCAATGCAGGCCGCGGATGGTGCCGACGGTGGCGGACAGGCTGTGATTGTCCTGAATGAAACGACCTTCGATGCCGGCCTCGGCATAGCGGCCCTCCTGCCACGTCTCGGAGAAGAAGCCGCGCGAGTCGCCGAAGCGGGCGGGCGTGACGAGGATGACCTCGGGAATCGCTTGCCGTTCAGCCTTCATGCGTGATGCCCTTCGGCGAGTTCGAGCAGGAGGCGGCCAAGCTCGGTCTTGCCGAGGCCGCGCGCCTGTGTCGCGAGCTGCGCGGCCGCAATGAAGCCCATGCGGAAGGCGACTTCCTCGGGGCAGCCGACCAGCATTCCCTGACGCGATTGGATCGTCTGCACGAAGGTTGCAGCCTGCAACAAGCTGTCGGGCGTGCCGGCGTCGAGCCATGCGTAGCCGCGCGAAAGACGTTCGACCTGTAGCGTGCCGGATTCGAGATAGACGCGGTTGAGGTCGGTGATCTCCAGCTCCCCGCGCGCCGAGGGGCGGATGCTGGCGGCGATGTCGGTCACGTGGTGGTCGTAGAAATAGAGGCCGGTGACGGCCCAGTTCGATTTCGGCTGCGTCGGCTTCTCGACGATCTCGTCGGCGCGGCCGGTCCTATCGAACGAAACGACACCATACCGCTCGGGATCGCGCACCTGGTACGCGAAGACGGTCGCGCCGTCCGGCCGCGCAGCGGCGTTGCGGAGGGTGGCGGACAAATGGTCGCCGTGGATCAGATTGTCGCCGAGCGCCAGCGCGCACGCCTCACCTTCCAACCAGTCGCGGCCGATCAGGAACGCCTGCGCGATGCCCTCGGGGCGCGGCTGCTCGGCATAGGTGAAGCGCACTCCGAAGCGCGCACCGTCACCAAGCAGGCGGCGGAACTGCGGCAGATCCTCGGGCGTCGAGATCAGCAGCAGGTCGCGGATGCCGGCGAGCATCAGCGTCGACAGCGGGTAGTACACCATCGGCTTGTCATAGACGGGCAGCAGCTGCTTCGACGCCGCCAGCGTCATCGGATGGAGCCGTGTGCCGGACCCGCCGGCGAGAATGATGCCTTTCACGTCTGGGCTCCTGCTGTCTCGGTTGCTGTCGATCTCGTCGACGTTCCCAGTCGCTGCCCGGCGTAGCGCGCGGCGCGCAACCCCTGCCACCAGTCCCGGTTCGCGAGATACCAATCGATTGTGCGGCCAAGCCCCGCCTCGAAATCATGCGGCGCGCGCCAGTCGAGGGCGGCCTCGCTCCGGGACGGATCGATCTCGTAGCGGAAATCGTGGCCAGGGCGATCGGTCACGAAGGTGATGAGGCGGGTGCGTGGGCCGGCCGGATCCGGCAGGCGGGCGTCGAGTGCGGCACAGATCGCGTGGACGACTTCGAGGTTCGAGCGCGGTTGCCGGGCACCGATCGCGTAGGTCGCGCCCGCCTGACCACGCTGCAGAACGCGAACGAGGGCCGCGGCGTGATCTTCGACGAACAGCCAGTCCCGCTTGTTCGAGCCGTCACCGTAGACAGGCAGCGTCTTCCCCTCGAGCGCATTGAGGGTCACGAGCGGAATGAGTTTTTCGGGGAATTGCCACGGCCCGTAATTGTTGACCGTGTTGCTGACGATCGTTGGCAGACCGTACGTGTGGTGCCAGGCGCGCACTAAATGGTCAGACGCCGCCTTGCTGGCCGAATAGGGGCTGCGCGGGTCGTAGGGCGTGGTCTCCGCGAACGGCGGATCATTCGGCTCGAGGGCGACGAACACCTCGTCGGTCGAGACGTGATGGAAACGGAACGCCTCCCGCCGCGC